>CAMDQJ010000025.1 GCA_945905835.1 Asaia bogorensis | reverse complement strand
GGCCGCCGTTGTCGCCGTTCTGCGAATAGGCGCCGAACTGGTCGACCGCCTCGACATGGGCGGCGAGCTGCGCACTGGCATAGACCCCGTCGAACTCGGCGCCCTGCAGGACGCTCAGCCGGTCGAGAATGGCGGCGTGACGCGGCTCGCGGCCACCCGGCGTTGGCGCCAGAGTGACACCGGCTTCCGAGCGGTTATGCACGAGCGTGCGGGCCGATTCCTCATGCTCGATGATCATGCGGTTGGCGAAGCCGCGGATGGCCTCGTTGTTCGACTTCGCCAGCGCCATGCGGCTGGAGGCGATCTCGAAGTCGTTCGACTCCTGCACGAAGCCGACGAAATGCGGGCCAGGCAAGGCGTCGACGGCGTAGGCCGCGGGAGCAAATCCCACGGCGACAAGAACCAGGCCGCTCTGCAACGCGAATCTGCGGGATATGGACATCGGTCGACCTCTCGGAATTTCGGGAATCGCACACACTCAACGTGCCGTTGCCCGCCGGGTTCCCGCGAGGCTCCCGACCTGCTAGAAAATCGCGCAAAATCGCGGGTAGGGACTCATTCGATGGCGGTGACAGGGACGATGAAACACAGGGAAAAAGACAGGATCGAGGGTGTGGCCTACCTGCTGGCCTTCATCGCCTGCATCCCCGCGGCCAACTGGATGATCGGCCATATCGGCACGCAGTGCGTGCCCAGCGGGCCGTGCCTGCTGCCGGTGCTGCCCAATCTGGGTGGCGGGGCCATCATGGCCCCCTCCGGTGTGCTGATGATCGGGCTGGCGCTGGTGCTACGCGATCTCGTGCAGCGCCGACTGGGACGCGGCATGGCCTTGGTGGCGATCATCGCAGGTGCGGCGATCTCGGGCTGGCTGGCGCCGCCGGCCCTGGTGCTGGCCTCGACCGCGGCGTTCCTGCTTTCGGAACTCGCCGACTTCGCGATCTACACCCCGCTGCAGGCACGCGGCCTGATGCTGGCGGTGCTGGCGAGCAGCCTTGCCGGCCTGGTTATCGACAGCGTGCTGTTCTTGTGGTTGGCCTTCGGCAGCCTCGACTTTCTCGCCGGGCAAATCATCGGCAAGACCTGGATGGTGCTTTTATCGCTGCCGTTCATCCATTGGCTGCGCAAGGACGAGCTGAAAGGCTGACATGGCGCTTCCTCCATTCGCTGCCATCGACGACCGCGTCTCCATCGCCGGCCAGATCGCGCCCGCCGACATGACGGATCTCGGCGCCGCCGGCTTCACGGCCGTCGTGAACAACCGGCCCGACGGCGAGGCGATGTTCGGCCAGCCGCGCACTGCCGACCTCAAGCTCGCCGCGGAGCAGGCGGGAATGGTCTTCCTTGACCTGCCCTTCGCCGGTCCGCGCGCCACGCCCGACCAGGTGCGCGCCTTCGCCGGCCTGCTGGCAAAAAATCCCGGACCCGTGCTGGTCTATTGCAAGAGCGGCATGCGCTCGGCATTTCTGTGGGGCGCCGCGTCCATCGCCGCCGGTCGCTCCCTCCAAGAGATTCTCGCCGCGGCAATGCGCGCCGGCCAGAACCTCGAACCGATCGGCGACACCATGACCGCACTGGCAAAGGCTTCCCAATTGTACGGCGTCAGCGTCTATGAGACAGAATAGGGGTATCGATCAGAGGAGGATTTTGGTCTCATCGCAGTGACGAAGGAACGAAGATGAGAGAAAAATGGATGAGCTCGAAAGCCCCTGCCGAGCGGGTATTGAAGGACATTCGCCGCGCGACGCGGCGGCACGACACTCCTCGCAGCCGCCGACGAAGTCATCGAGTGACGCTCGCCGAGGGCTAGCGCCAAGCCCGCGCGCGGCGCTGCGAGCGCGACAGCATGGCGGCGGGAGCCAGCGCCAGCAGCGCCACCACGCCGATCACGATGAAGGTGTCGGAGAAGGCCAGCATCTGCGCCTGGTCCTGCAGCATGGTGGAGAGATATTCCAGGGCACCGGCCTTCTGATGTTGAAACGGCAGGCCGGCGCGCTGCAGGAGCTGCTCGACCTGGACCAGCAGGCGATCGGTGGTGCGGTTGCCCCAGTCCTGCGTCGCCGTCAGCGCATCGGCATGGAAGCGTGTGCGGACCTCGAAGAAGGCCACGATCAGGTTGATGCCGAAGGCGCCGCCGAGCTGGCGCATGAAATTGGCGATGCCGGCGCCCTGGCGCACCTTGTCGGCCGGCAAGGCCTTGAGCGAGGAGGCGTTGAGGGCCGGGTTGATGAAGCCCAGCCCCAGGCGCGAGACCATGATCATGCCGACCAGCGTCCAGAAGGTCGTGTCGACATCGGCCACCGTCATCCAGGCGAAGCCGCCCGCAAACAGCAGCAGGCCGCCGATGATCATGGTCGAGGCCGGCATGGCGTCCGACAGCCGCCCGGCCAGCGGAAAGATGAAGGCCAGCATCAGCCCGGCCGGCATCATCATCAGGCCGGCCATCAGCGGCGTGAAGCCGATGGTGGTCTGGACGAACACCGGCATGACATAGGTCGAGCCCATCATGCCGGCGCCGAAGATGAAGGCGATCAGGGCTGAAGCGGAGAATTCGAGATTGGCGAAGATGCGGATGTCGAGCAGCGCGCGCGGCGTGTAGAGCTCCCAGAAGATGAAGGCGACGCTGGCGGTCGTGCCGATCACCAGCCGCAGCACGATGATGTCGGAGGCCCAGCCCTCGCGCTGGCCGTCGGCAATGCCGGTCATCAGGCCGAACAGGCCGGTGCACAGCAGCGCGAAGCCCAGCCAGTCGAACGGCGGGATCACGCTCGGGAAGGATCGCGTCGGCATGAAGAACATGCCCATGACGCCCGCCAGCACGCAGAACGGCAGCGAGATGTAGAACACGTACTGCCAGGAGAAGTACTCGATCATCAGGCCGCCCAGGGTCGGGCCGATCGCCGGCGCGAAGACGACGCCCAGGCCGAAGATACCCATGGCCGAGCCGCGACGCTCCGGCGGGAAGACGGTGAAGATCGTGGCCATCACCAGCGGCTGGGCGATGCCGGCGCTGAAGCCCTGCAGCAGGCGCGCCACGATCAGGATGTCCTCGTTGGCGGCCATGCCGCCCAAGACAGCGCCGAGCGAGAAGAAGAACAGCGAGCCCACGAAGGTGCGCCGCTCGCCCAAGACGCCGGTCAGCCAGGCATTGATCAACATGCCCGCGGTCATGGTCGCCATGTAGGCCGACGACATCCACTGCGCCTTGTCCTGGCCGATGCCGAAGGCGCCCATGACGTCGGGCACCGCGACATTGACCGTGGTCATCGCCAGCACCATCGAGACGACGCCGACCATGCCGGTGATGGCGACCAGCCATCGGTAGGACGGGCCGTAGCGCTCGGCGAGAACGGCGGCGGTCTGGATGCCGAGTGGCCGTACCGGCGGTGAACCCGGCAGCACGCTATCGGACATCGATGTCGACTTCGACCATCATGCCCGGGGCCAGCGGCTTGGGCATCTGGACGATGTTGATCTTCACCGGCACGCGCTGGGTGATCTTGGTGAAGTTGCCCGAAGGATTGGGCGTCGGCAGCAGCGCGAAGCGCGCCGTCGTGGCGCTGCCGATACGCGTCACCTTGCCCACGAACTTGTCGTTGGGATAGGCGTCGACCGAAACGTGCACCGTCTGGCCGAGCTTCAGGCGGCCGACCTGGGTTTCCTTGATGTTGGCCTCGACCCAGACCTCGTTGGGGTTGTGCAGCAGCAGGATGCGCTGGCCCGAGGCGACATACTCGCCGGGCAGCACGAAGGTGCGGTCGATCACCGCCGGCACCGGGCTCTTGATGGTGCGGTCCTCGACATCGACGACCTGCTGGGCGAGCTGGGCCTCGAGGTTGGCCTGCATATGATCGAGGGCGGCGATCTGGGTGTCGATGACGCCGAGGCGGTCGCGCTCCATGCGCGCCTCGTCGAGGCTGCCTTCGGCCTGCTGGCGCTCGGCGTCGAGCTGCTGGAGCTGGCTTTCGAGCTTGGTCACCGCCGCCTGCGCCATCTGGAGCTGGCGCTCGTTGGCGACGCGGCTGTTGAACAGCGCGCGGTTGCGGTCGAGCTCGAGGCGGGCCAGCGCGAGGTCGGCCTTCAGCGCGGCCAGCGCCTGCTCGCTCACGGTCACGCCCGAGGTGCGGGTGCGCATCTTGGCGTCCGACGAGTTCTCGCTCATCCTGCGCTCGGCCTTCAGGCGCTCGCGGTCGGCCTGGACGGCGAGGATCTGGGCGCGCAGGGCATCGACGCGCAGCTTGGCGATGCGGTCGTCGATGCGGACCACGGTGCCGCCGGCGGCGACGCGCGTGCCCTCGAGTTGCGGCATCTCGACCACCCAGCCCTCGGCGCGACTGGAGACGGTGACGATGTCGGCGGTCACGCGCGCGTCGTACTCGTAGACGTGGGTGAAGCGCAGATAGGTTTCGTAGCCGCCATAGGCCAGCGCTATCAAGAGCGCCACGGCCAGTGCGGCGAAGCGCGGCCGCAAGAGCGAGCCGCCGCGGCGGAGCGACCAGGATCGCCGGCGCGGCGCGGCGCTGATGTGAGGCTGGGAGACCGGTGGTGGTGCCGCCGCCGGCTGGACGAGCGGCGGCTGGACCGGTGGCAGCTGGATCGGCGGCACGTTCTTGGAAACCGGCGAGGGAATCGACTGGTCCACGCGCCTACTCCGCCGCCACGAGTTGCGGCAGGGCCCGGTCGTCGCCGGCCAACGGCTGCAGGCGCTGTTTCAGGCGCTCGAGCAGGGTCACGCAGGCGTGGATTTCCGCCTCGCTCGAGTCCTGCATCAGCTCGCGGCGCAGATCGCTGCCGACCTCGGCGATCGAGGCGAGTGCGGGCCGCGCCTTGGCGGTCAGGAACACGCGCTTCACGCGCCGGTCGCCCGGCTGATCGCGGCGTTCGACCCAGCCGTCGGCCTCCAGGAGGTCGAGCTGGCGCACCAGCGTCGAACCCTTGATGCCGACGCGGATCGCCAGCGCGTTCTGCGTCATGCCTTCGGGATGGGCCGACAGATTCACCAGCGCCACCCAGCGCGCCGTCGACAAGCCGAGCGGCTTCAGCCGCGCGTCGAGCACATGCCGCCACAGACGCGAGACCTCGGCCAAGCTGTGGCCGAAGCGGTACGAGGGATCTTCCGATGTCATAAAAAAAGCATAGGGCCGAAACAATTAGCCTACCAACGATCTATCGGTCTTGCAGGATCGCGCCCCGTGCATGCCGGGCCAAAAGCCTTAATTCCATGCGGATATTTGCCGCCCTGACCGGCTCGCCCGTGCGCTGTAATGCGGGCGAACTGACGAGACATCGGAGTTTTTTATAGGCGTTCGCGGAGTGTTTCGTAAGGAGCCTTTCGGCATTGTTACGTTGGCAGAGTTCACCCCCAAACTCCGACCGCTTCGCTTCATGGCGCTGTAGCATTTCCAATGACTTAGCAGGCTCGGGCAGAGGCCAGAAATGGCTCACAAGCGCCAACGTGACAATGCCGTTCTGGCCGGTGCTGTTCGCCATCGCGATGTTCGGCCTCACAGCCGTCGCCAACATCGCCTTCCGGGTGGCGCAGCGGCGGCGGCCGGCCTAGGCTTTGCCGACTGCAGGGAGGCAGGCGATGGACCAGACCATGAATGCACCCACCGTCGACTACGGCCCCGAGGAAGCGGCCATGCAGGCCTATCTGCGCGACGGCGAGAGGCGCGCCTATGCGCTGGGCAATCGCGGGCCGATCCGTTTCACCTCGGGCGGCGGCCTGCATCCCGACATCGTCGAGGCCTACTGGCGTTGCGGCTTCTACGTCTTCGAGGGCGTGCTCAAGCCCGACGAGCTGGCCGATATCGAGCGCGACCTGAAGGACATCCTCGACCGCCTGCCAGTCGAGCGTGGTGCGGCCGTCGACGCCAAGGGACGGCCGGCGCTGGCCGCCGACTGCAACGGCCCGAACCTCCTGTGGTCCAAGCCGCTCGGCGATCCGTTCGGCGGTACCAAACTGGCCAACGGCCGCCATCCGGTGAAGATGTTCGAACCCAAGGCGGCGGCGGGCCTGCCGAAGGAAGTGGTCTACCTGATCCTGGGCTCGCTGCAGTTCTCGGAAGCCTCGCTGCGCGTCTATGGCCATCCCGACCTGCTCGCCGTGGCCGCCGCGATCAACGGACCGGACTTCGCGCCCTTCAACGAGGCGCTGTGGATCAAGGAGCCGGGCAAGGGTGCGTCCGTCGCCTGGCACCAGGACGGCACGACGCATTGGGACAGCCCCGACTGGGACCAGGGCATCCATGGCTTCAACTTCATGGGCCAGCTCTATGGCTGCACCGCCGCCAACGGCGTGTGGGTCGTGCCGGGCTCGCACAAGCGCGGCAAGATCGACATCGCTGCACTTGCGGCAAAGGCCGGCACCGAGCGCCTGCCCGACGCCGTGCCGATGGTCTGCGCCCCGGGCGACGTCGCCATGACCAACCGCCAGGTGCTGCACGGCTCCTTCGCCAATACCAGCAAGGACTGGCGGGTGACGGTGAATTTCGGTTTCCATCGGCGGAAGTCGGTGCTGGGCGTGAGCGCCGGCGGCATCCACAACGCAGCCGCGACCTACGATGCCGCGCGCATCGCCAAGCGCGCACGCCTGATCGGCTACGGCATCGACGCGCGGCGCCAGCGCTTTCCGCACGAGACGCCCTACGTCTACCGGCCGCATGCCGAGGCGGGCGAGACGTATCGCTGGGATGCCGCCGCCAAGGCCGGCCTCAAGGATTACAACCTACTCGACCTCAGCATCTGAGGCGGCGGCGAGGGGTCGGGATTTCCCGACTTTTCCCGACGGGTCGGGAAACGTTTAACGCTGCAGGATAAGGATTTTAGGGCGTTTTTCCCGATTTTCCGACCGACCCCCCTTGTGGTAATATAGTACCGCTCGGCGCCTACTCTCCGTCCGGCGTCTTCTGGCGGGGACGCATGAACCCCTTGAAGTCGTCGAAGCCCTTCCACGCCGGCTCGGGCGGTACGTAGCCCGGCCGCGGCGCGTATTTCGAGGGCTCCGTAGCGCCCGGCGTCACGATGTAGCGCGGGCAGTTGGGAAAGATCGCCCGCGCCTTCACGCGTACCAGCAGCTGGGCGCTGGCAAAGCGCTGCATCAGCGGGTCGTCGGAGCTGACGCTCGCCGTGCCATTGACGCGCAGGCGTCTGGGTTTCTCGCCCATGTCGATGAACAGCAGCCCGACCTCGGGATTTTTCAGCATATTGCCCAGGCTCTTGAACATGCCGTTGCCGTCGTAGTCGGGAAAGGCGAGCTCGCCGGGACCGGTCACGCGCACGAAGCCCGCCCGGCCGCCCTTGAACGAGCAATCCGCCCGACCGCGATCGTCGGCGGTCGCCAGGAAAAAGAACATCGCGCCCTCGATGAAGGCGCGGTCCGACTCGCTGAAGGCAAAGCGCGTCAGTTTCTCCTCCAGCCGGTCGGCGATGCGGTGGCTGTCAAACTGATCCTGCAGGCGCCGATTGCCGTCGTGGAACATGATGCTCTCGACCATGGGCCCCTACCTTTCTGTCGCGTGGTCGTCCATCATGGACCGAAGCGGGCAAACGAGGGAAGAAGGCATGATCTGGTCGCTCGGCAAACTCACGGTGGCAGCGGCGGCCGGCCTGCTGCTCGCCGCCGGCGCCTCGGCGCAACCCGCGCCGCCGATGCCCGCCGCCACGATCCAGCGCACGATTACCAGCTGGGGCCTTTTGGGCACCTGGACGGTCGATTGCGCCCGGCCGGTGGGCGAGCAATGGGCGCGCCTGCGCTATGCGGTGACGCCGCAGGGCGGCGTCGTGCAGGAGCGCGATTTCGGCGATCCCAAGCGCAACGACCGGCTCGACGTCACCTCGGCCACCCTCGCCAAGGGCGGCGCGATCGAGCTTGCCCTCTACAACAACAACAGCGGCCAGACCCGGCTCGTGACGATGACCAAACAGCCCGACAAACGGATCAGGGCAATGGCCAATCGCGTGCGCGACGGTGAAGTCGTCATCGCCAACGGCCGCTTCGTCGCCACTGGCAACGAGACGCCCGCTTTGCAGAAGTGCGACTGATATTTGAACGGGGGAGAGAAGCACATGGCGAAATCGCCGAATCAACTGTCGGCCAGCGAAGCGGTCCGCCGCATGGCCGACAAGCGGCTCAGGGCCGTCGACCTGGTCGAGGCCTGCCTCGCCCGCATCGAGAAGCGCGAGGGCCAGGTCCATGCCTGGGAAGCACTCGACGCAGAGGGCGCGCTGAAGCGGGCGGAGATACTCGACCGGCGTAAAAGGCCGGTCGGACCGCTGCACGGCATTCCGCTTGCCGTGAAGGACATCATCTCGACCAAGACCATGCCGACCACCTGCGGCTCGCCGATCTACCGTGACCATGTCGTCGGCAAGGACGCGGCCTGCGTCACGCAACTCGTGAAGGCGGGCGCCATCGTGCTCGGCAAGTCCGTCACGACGGAGTTCGCCGGCGCCCATGCCGGCAAGACGCACAATCCGCACAATCTCCGCCACACCCCGGCCGGCTCGTCGTCGGGTTCGGCCGCGGCGGTTGCCGACTTCATGGTGCCTGTGGGCTACGGCACGCAGACGGCGGGATCGGTGATCCGGCCCGGCGCTTTCAACGGCGTGGTCGCCTACAAGGGCACCTACGGCTGGGCCGACATGACCGGCATCAAGCCCTACGCGCCGACGCTCGACACGTTGGGCTTTTTCGCCCGCGAGGCCAACGACCTCGCCTTGATCCGCGCCGCCTACGGTCACGCCCCGGCCGATCCGCCGAAACGCGCGCCGCGCATCGGCTTCTGCCGCACGCCGTGGTGGGACATCGCCGAGCCGCATAACCAGAAGAACCTTTTGGAGGCCGCGCGCATGCTGCGGGCCGCCGGCGCACGGGTGCGCGAATGGCAGGCGCCCGACACGTGGGCTGGATTGATGCAGGCGCAGCATCGCATCATGACCAAGGAGGCGACGCAGTCCTACGCCAAGGAGCGCGCACGGGCCTCGCATCTCTTCTCGCCGATCATGCATGTCGTGATGGCCGAGGGCGACGCGGTCAGCCGCAAGCACTACGCCGACGCCAAGAAGAGGAAGCGCATTGCCCTTGGCCAATTGAACGAGGCCTGGAGCAAATTCGACATCCTGCTGGCACCGTCGGCCAAGGGCGAGGCGCCGTCGGGGCTCGGCAGCACCGGCGACGCCATCTTCAATCGCTTCTGGACGCTGTTAGGCACGCCCTGCGTGGCGCTGCCGTTCAATGCAGGTCCGTTCGGCCTGCCGCTCTCGGTGCAGCTCATCGGACCGCGCGGCAGCGACGACCAGCTCGTCGCCTGGGCGCGCTGGGTGGAGACGAACCTCAAGTGAAACTTGGTCTGATCGGCTATGGCGCCATCGGCAAGCATGTCGAGGCGGCCAGGATAGAGAATATCGAGCTGGTTTCCGTCCTGGTGAAACGGCCGCGCAACGAAGGCCTGCTGACGCACGAGCCCGACCGTTTCTTTGCCCACAAACTCGACGCCGTCGCCGAATGCGCCGGCCACGAGGCGGTGCGCGCCCATGGCCAGCGTGTGCTGGAAGCCGGTGCGGATTTTCTCGTCACCTCGGTCGGCGCCTTCACCGATACCGCCCTGTTCGACCGGTTGCTGGCCGTAGCCAAAGCCAATGGCATGCGCCTCATCCTGCCTTCTGCCGGCATCGGCGCGCTCGACATTCTAAGCAGTGCCGCCGTCGGCGGTCTCGACAGCGTCACCGTGACGGTGCGCAAGGATCCGTCGGCGTGGAAAGGCACGATCGCCGAGACGTTGGTCGATCTCGATTCACTCAAGGAGCCAAAAACCGTATTCGACGGCCCGGTGCGTGAGGGCGCGCGGCTCTATCCACAGAACGTCAACATTTCCGCCGCAGCAGCCATCGCCGGCCTCGGCCTCGACAAAACGCGCGTGGTGATCGTGGCCGATCCCACCATCACCACGCATATCGTCGAGCTGGAAGCGCATGGCGCGTTCGGCAGCTTCACCTTCAGAGAAGACGTCGCGGTCAGCGAGGAGAATCGCAAGACCGGCAAGCTGGTCGCCATGGCGATGGTAAAGTCGGTGCGGCAGCTTGCCTCCACGCTGGTGGTCGCGGCGTAAGGAAAAGGAGCGGGGGGGGGAACAAATGGAAGAATTCGACTATGTCATCGTCGGCGCCGGCGCGGCGGGGTGCGTGCTGGCCAATCGCCTGTCCGAGGGCGGCAAGAACAGCGTCGCGGTGATCGAGGCCGGCGGCAACGACAACCATATCTGGATCAAGGTCCCGGCCGGCTTCAACAAGACGGTCTACAACGACAAGCTCAACTGGGGCTACGAAACCGCGCCCGGCCCGTTCATCGATGGCAGGCGGATAAAATATCCGCGCGGAAAAGTGTTGGGCGGCTCGGGCTCGATCAACGGCCATCTCTATGTGCGCGGCCAGGCCGCTGACTACGACATGTGGGCGCAACTGGGCTGCCGCGGCTGGTCATGGACCGACGTGCTGCCCTACTTCAAGCGCGCCGAGACGCGGAGCGGCGGCAACGACGAGGTGCGCGGCCGCGAAGGACCGCTGCGCATCGAGGACCAGGGCGATCCGCACGCACTGTCGGACGCCTTCATGGCCGCCAACGAGGCGCTGGGGCTGAAACGCACGCCCGACTACAACAGCGGCAACCAGGAAGGCACGCTGCTCTATCAGCAGATGATGAAGGGCGGCCGGCGCTGGAGCCCGGTCGACGCCTATCTGCGACCCGCCATGGGCCGCGGCAATCTCAAGGTCATCACCCGCGCGCTGGTCGAGCGCGTCGACCTCGAGGGCAAGCGCGCGACCGGCGTCACCTACCAGCAGGGCGGCCAGTCGCATTCGATCAAGGCGCGGCGCGACGTCATCCTGAGCGGCGGCGCCATCAACACCCCGCAACTGCTGCAGATCTCCGGCATCGGCAATCCCGAGGACCTTTTAGCCATCGGCGTTCCTGTGAAGCACGCGCTTCCCGGAGTCGGCCGCAATTTCCGCGACCACTACGCCGTGCGCGTCTCGGCACTCGTAAAGGGTTCGGGTTCGCTGAACGAGCGCAGCCGCGGCCTGCGGCTAGTCGGCGAAGTGCTGCGCTACGCCATCAACCGCAAGGGCCTGCTGGCCTCGAGCCCCAGCCATGCCGGCGGCTACCTCAAGACGCGGCCCGGGCTCGAAACGCCCGACATGCAGCTCTATTTCGCCCCCGCCTCCTATGCGCCGGGCAACTACGGCACCTCGGCGCTGGATTCGGTGCCCGGCATGACCCTGGGCTGCTCGCAACTGCGGCCCGAGAGCACCGGCCATGTGAAGGCGCTGGCCGCCGATCCCGCCGCCAAGCCCGAGATCCAGCCGAACTACCTCGCCGTCCAGCACGACCGCGACGCGCTGCTGGCGGCGATGAAGTACCTGCGCAAGCTTCTGGCCACGCCGCCGCTGAAGGACTACGTGATCGAGGAGAACCTGCCGGGGCCCGATGTGCAGACCGACGAGCAATGGATGGCCTATGCCCGCGCCGCCGGCTCGACGACCTATCATCCGGTCGGGACCTGCAAGCTCGGGACCGATACCATGGCGGTGGTCGATCCGCTGTCGATGCGGGTGCTCGGCCTCGAGGGTTTGCGCGTGGTCGACGCTTCGTGCATGCCAACTATGGTCTCGGGCAATACCTACGCCGCGACCAACATGATCGCCGAGAAGGCGAGCGACCTGATCGCGGCGCGCTGAAACGAGAGGAAGGGACAGTCATGGACCGACGGCAGTTTCTATCGGCTACCGGAGGCCGCTGCTGCTGGCCTTTGTGCTCGGCCCGATGTTCGAGCAGAGCCTGCGCCAGGGCCTGATCATCGGCTACGGCAGCCCCGTGGTCTTTTTGTAGAGCCCGATCAGCGCCGGCTTCCTAGCCGTGGCCGTTCTGGTCATCGTGGTGCCCTATCTGCTCAGACGTATCCAGGTCCTTCGATCACCGGGTGGGCAATAAGGAACTTCTCGTCGATCTCGACGCCGATGCCAGGCTTGTCGAGCGGCCGCACGTTTCCGTCCTTGCCGATCTGCCACGGTGCGCTGCCCAGCTCGTCGCGGAACTTGTTGGCCACGGAAAGGTCGGCCTCGAAGTAGCCGCCGTTGTCGATAGAAGCCAGGAAATGGATCGAAACGGCGTGATTGAGGCCGGTCATCGAGCTGTGCGGATGGATCGGCAGTTTCCACATCGAGGCGGCGGCGGCGATGCGCTGGACCTCGGTGACGCCGCCGCTCTTGGAAAGATCGGGCTGCAGGATCGTGATGTTGCCATCCTCGATGATCCGGTGGAATTCGAAGCGCGTGTAATGGTTCTCGCCGGCCGCCAGCGGCGTGCGGCCCCAGGCCTTGGCCATCGCATAGGAACGGTGGTCGTGCGCCGGGAACGGCTCCTCCAGCCAGCCGATGCCGAGCTCGTCCATCGCCGGCATAACGCGGCGCACGTCCTCGACCGTGTAGCCGGTGTTGGCATCGGTCAGCAGCACGATCTCGTCGCCGAAGCGGCGGCGCACCGCCGTCATGCGCGCGATGTCGGCCTTTACGTTGTCGCCGACCCGCAGCTTCAGCGCCTTGTAGCCCGCCTCGACCATGGGCACTGCTTCGGCCGCTAGCGAATCCGGTGCCTGGTAGCCCAGCGAGATGCCGCCGGCATAGGCAGGCACAGGCTTGTTCGACCCGCCCAAAAGCTTGTACAGCGGCCAACCGACCGCCTTGCCCTTGATGTCCCACAGCGCCTGGTCGAGACCGCTCATCGCCATCGCGGTGGCGGCGCCCATGCCGTGACTGCCGAGCTGGAACTTGTAGATCCTGGCCCAGATGCCCGTCGTGTCGGTGGCATCCATGCCGACCACGAAGCCTTTCAGCGTCGTATTGATCAGGTGGCCGATGCTGCCCGGCGAGCGGGCGTGATGGCTCTCGCCCCAGCCGACGATGCCGTCCTCGGTGGTGACCTTCACCATGACGCAGTCGCGCTTGGTCATGGTGCCGATGCCGAGCGACACCTGCAGCTCCTTCGGCACGCGGTAGCTGGTCGGGTAGGCTTTGACGTCGACGATTTTCATGAATGCTCTCTCGTTGGGGGCGCGCCACTCCAGTGGCGCCTCAAGTGCCTAAAACGGAGGAAGACGCGCGACTGGAGTCGCGCGCCCCCAGCTAGGCGACTTTGTACTTCTTCAGAATCTCCCGATCGATCTCGATGCCGAGACCGGGACCCGTCGGCACCGCGACGATGCCCTTCTTCTGCTCGATCGGCTCCTCGGCCAGCGTGTCGCGCAGAGGATTGGGCGTCTGTTCGAATTCCAGCATCGGCGGCATCGGACGGAACGCCGGCGGCTGGTCGGGAAGTGCTGCGAGGAACTGCACCGTGGCGGCCAGACCGATCACCGAGCCCCAGGCATGCGGCACGCATTCGACGCCGAAGGCGCTGGCCAGCGTCGCGATCTTCTTGCACTCGGAGAAACCGCCGGCGGCACAGAGATCGGGCTGCACGATGTCCATCGCCTTCTTCGCAATGACGTCGCGAAAGCCCCAGCGCGTAAAATCGTTCTCGCCGCCGGCCACCGCCATGTCTAGGGCGCGCGTCACCTCGATATAGCCGTCATGGTCCTCGGGGCTTATGGGCTCCTCGAACCACATGACATCGTGCTCCTCCAGCATGCGGCCGAGCTTGATGGCGTTGGGCACGGAGAAGCAGTGATTGGCGTCGACCGCGAGCTTCACGTCGGGCCCGATCGCCTTGCGCACCGCGCCGACGCGCCTGGCGTCGAGCTTGAGGTCGCCCAACCCGATCTTCATCTTGATGGCGCGGAAGCCGTCGTTCTTGAACTCCAGCGCTTCCTCCACCGCCTCCTCGACGAGACGGTTCATGTCGATGAAATAGAGGCCGGTGGCGTAGGGAATTACTTCGCTGCGATAGGCCCCGCCCAGAAGCTTGTGCACGGGCTTGTTCACGGCGCGGCCCATGATGTCCCACAGCGCGATGTCGATGCCGGAGATCGCCGAGATCGCCATGCCGGTCGTGCCGTAGTCCTTGATCCTGTTGTAGAGGTCCTCCCAGATCGCCTCGACGTCGAACGGGTCGCGGCCGATCACGCGCGCCTTGTATTGCGTCTCGACGAAGGTCTTGGCGACGGCGGCCGGCCCATAGCATTCGCCCCAGCCGGTGATGCCCTCGTCGGTCGAAATCTCGACCAGGCAGGTCGAGCGCGTGCCATAGACCCAGCCGCGCGCCGAGACGAAGGGCTTGTCGACCTTGCATTGCAGGATGTGACAGGTGACGTCGGTGATTTTCATGGTTTTACCGTTATGAGCAGATTGCCGAGCTTGTCCTGGGTGACGCGATCGCCGGGCTCGACGACGGTGGTGCAGTCGAGCTGCTCGAGAATGGCCGGGCCGGTGAACACTGAATCGAGCGGGAGCTTGTCGCGGGCATAGACCGGCGTCTGGTGCCAGCCGTCGCTGAACCAGACGCGGCGCTCGCCCAGTTGCGCGGCCTTCAGCGTCGGCTCGCGCTTGCCGGCGCCCAACACCTCGAGCGAAATCTCCGGCCGCACGCCGATCACGGCGGTGTGGAGATTGACCAGCACCGGCGGGATTTCCGCCAGTTCGATGCCGAATCGGCGGTCGTAGGCCACGGCGAAGGCCTTGCGCAGGCCTTCGACGCCGATGTCGGGCCGCTCGACGCCGACGGAGAGGATGTGGCTCTGGCCCTGGAACTGCATGTCGGCGGAATAGACACGGCGGACCTCGCGCACCGGCACGCCTTCACGCTTCAGGGTGACGGCGCCCTCCTCGCCTTGGGCGGCGTAGATCTTCGACACGTCCTCGTCCTTCAATGCGGAGAGGGGCTTGTTCACCGTGCGCACATAGTCGTGGCGCAAGTCGGCCACGACGCAGCCCAGCGCATTGGTGATGCCGGGCCGCGCCGGCACCAGCACGGTCGGGATGGCGAGCTCGCGGGCGAGCGCCGTGGCGTGCAGCGGCCCGGCGCCGCCGAAAGCGAACAGCGCGAAGTCGCGCGGATCGTGGCCGCGCGACAGCGAGACCAGGCGCATGGCGCCGGCCATGCGGTCGTTGGCGATGCGCAGGATGGCGGCGGCGGCCGCTTCGGCGTCGAGGCCGAGGCTCTTGCCGACCTTCTCCAGGATCAGGCCGCGCACATGGTCGAGCGTCACGGGATGGTCGACGCCCAGAAGCTTGTCGGGGTTGAGGCGGCCCAGCACGAGGTTGGCATCGGTGATGGTGGGTTCGCTGCCGCCACGGCCGTAGCAGATCGGGCCGGGCCGGGCGCCGGCGCTTTCCGGGCCGACGCGCAGCATGCCGGCCGAATCGAGCGCGGCGATCGAGCCGCCACCGGCGCCGATGGTGTGCACGTCGACCATCGGCACGTGGATGGGCATGGCGTATTCGAGCTCGAGTTCGCCCGAGACCTGCGGTACGGCGCCTTCGATCAGGCCGACATCGGTCGAGGTGCCGCCCATGTCGTAGGTGATGAGGTTGGGATGGCCCGAGGCGCGACCGGTATAGGCCGCCGCCATGACGCCCGAGGCGGGACCCGACATCACGGTGTTGACCGCCGTCGCCGCGATCAGGCGCGACGAGATGATGCCGCCATTGCCCTGCATCACCAGGATGTCGTGGTCGAAACCCTTGGCCGAGAGTTCGGTGCGCAGGCGTGTGAGGTAGCGGTCGAGCACCGGCTGCACCGAGGCGTTGACTGCCGCCGTCACGCCGCGTTCGTACTCGCGGTATTCCGACAGGATGGCGTGACCGGCGGTAACGTAGGGGTTGGGCCACAGGCCGCGCACGATCTCGGCGGCGCGGCGCTCGTGCGCGGAATTGATATAGCTGTGCAGGAAGTGGATCACCACGGCCTCGCAGCCCATCGCCAGAAGCTTTTTCGCCGCCTCGGCGACGGCCGACTCGTCGAGCGCCGTTATGACCTTGCCGTCGGCGTCCATGCGCTCGGCGACCTCGAGGCGATACTCGCGATCGATCAGCGGCCGGAAGGTGCCGCGCAGGCCGTAGGATTGCGGGCGGGTGCGGCGGCCGAGTTCCAGCACGTCGCGGAAACCTTTGGTGGTGATGAGGCCGACCCGGGCGATCTTGCGTTCGAGCAGCGCGTTGGTCGTCGTGGTCGTGCCATGCACCACGGCCTGCAGCTGAACGGGATCGACGCCGGCCTCGGCGAGGGCCGCCATGAAGCCGATGGCCTGATTGTCGATGGTGGTCGGCACCTTGGCCAGGCGCACGGCACCCGATTCGGTGTCGATGGCCAAGAGGTCGGTGAAGGTGCCGCCGACATCGATGCCGACCGTGAGGGTGCGTCCAGAAGCCATGGTCAAACCGAAAGATACTGTTCACGAAGGGAAGCGTCAGACGCCAGCTCGGCCATCGATCCGCCGAAGCGGATGCGGCCCTTCTCGATGATATAGGCGCGATCGGCCACGGCGGACGAGAAATGCAGGTTCTGTTCGGACAGCAGAACGCACAGCCCTTCGCCCTTCAGCGCCTTGATGGAATGCGCCATCTGCTCGACGATGATCGGCGCCAGGCCCTCCGACGGCTCGTCCAGAAGCACGCAGCGCGGGTTGCCCATCAGGGTCCGGGCGATGGTCAGCATCTGTTGCTCGCCGCCCGACATGCGCCCGCCCGGCCGATCGCGCATCTCGGCAAGGTTGGGGAAGAGCGCGAAGAGCTTTTGCTCGGTCCACAGTGGCGCGCCGGCGCGGGCGGATTGGCGGCCGACTTCGAGGTTTTCGGCGACCGACAGCTCGGTGAAGATGCGGCGGTCTTCCGGCACGTAGCCGAGGCCCAACCGCGCGATACGGTAGGGTGCCAGACGGTCGATACGAGCACCGGCAAATGTCACCTCGCCCTTGGCGGGCGGCACCAGGCCCATGATGGCCTTCATGGCGGTCGACTTGCCGGCACCGTTGCGGCCAAGCAGCGCCACGACCTCGCCGGCGTTGGCTTCCAGCGAGACGCCGTCGAGGATATGGGCGCGACCGTAATAGGCGTGCAGGTCCTTCACCTGGAGCATCAGTGCGTGCCCCCGAGATAGACGGCGCGCACATCCGGATTGGTGCGGACCTCGTCGGGCAGGCCGGCGGCGATGACGCGGCCGCGGTCGAGCACGATGATGCGGTCGGCCTGGCCGAACACCACGTCCATGTCGTGCTCGGTGAACAGCACGGCGATCTTTTTCGCCCGCGCGAGCTGGGCCGCGAGCTGCATCAGTGCCACTCGCTCCCTCGGCGCCATGCCGGCGGTCGGCTCGTCCATCAGCAGCAGGCGCGGCTGGTTGGCCAACGCCATCGCCAGCTCGACGCGCTTCAAGTCACCATAGGCCAGCACGCCGCAGACGCGCTCGGCCTGGTCGATCATGCCGACCTGGGACAGCAGCGCGTCGGCCTCGGCACGCAGGGCGGCACCGAACCTCGACAGCATCGAGCGCAGGCGGCCTCGATGCGAATAGAGCGCCATCTGGACGTTTTCGCGCACGCTCAACGAGGCGAACGTCGCGGTGATCTGAAAGGTGCGGCCGACGCCCAGCCGCCACACGGCGCGCGGACGGAGGCCCACGATATCGCGGCCATCGAGACGCACGATGCCGTCGTCGGGTGCGAGCTGGCCGTTCAGCATGTTGAAGCAGGTGCTCTTGCCCGCGCCATTGGGACCGATCATGGCCAGAAGCTCGCCGGCGGCGACGGCGAAGGAAACATCGGCCACCGCCTGAACGCCGCCGAACGCCTTGCGCAAACCCTCGACCTGGAGAACCTCGGCCGTCATGCGCGGGCCTCGCGCCAGCGGGCGTAGGTGAGCTTCAGGCCGCCAACCAGACCTTGCGGAAACAGCAGCACGATGGCGAGGATCATCAGGCCAAGCACGGCGCGCCAGAAATCGGTGCGGCGGGCAAGCTCGTCGCGCAGCCAGGTGAAGATGGCCGCACCGACGACCGGGCCGGTCAGCGTCTCGACGCCGCCGAGCAGGACCATGACCAGGCCGTCGGTCGACTGGCCGATCGAGATCGCCGAGGGCGATATGCTGCCCTTGGAGAAAGCGTAGACCGCGCCCGCAAGACCGGCGAGCGCGCCAACCAACACGAAGGCCGCCCATTGGAAAGAGCGCAGATCGATGCCGATGGCCTCGGCGCGCAACGGCGAATCGCGGCCGGCACGCAGGGCGTAGCCGAAGGGCGAGAACAGCACTCGCCACAGGATGGCGATGCCGGCGCCGCAGAGGGCGAGTGTGACGTAGTAGTAGGTAGTCTTGCCGGCGAGCCAGGCCGACGGCCAGATGCCGACCATGCCGTTGGAGCCCGACGTCAGCGAATCCCACTGGAAGACGATGGACCAGCTGATCTGCGCGAAGGCCAGCGTCAGCATGGCGAGGTAGACGCCCGACAGCCGCACGCAGAACCAGCCGTAGACCACCGCGAACAGGCCGGCGCAGAACGGCGCCAGCAACAGCGCCGCTTCCATCGGCAGGCCGGCCTTCTTGAAGAGAAGCGCCGCCGCGTAGGCACCGAGGCCGAAAAAAGCGGCGTGGCCGAACGACACCATGCCGGCCGGGCCCATGATGAAATGCAGGCTGACGGCGAACAACGCGAAGCAGGCGATGTCGGTCAACAGCACGGTCATGTAGCGGTCGGCGATCAGCGGCACGAGCAGGAAGAACACCACCCAGGCGGCGGCGACCTGCCACTTGGGCGGCACCAGCGGCGGCGCCGCGTCGCCCGCGATGCGCTGCAGCACCGAGGGCTTGCCCAAGAGGCCGTAGGGCCGCGCCACCAGCACGACGCCCATGATGACGAACTCGACGACCAAGGTGAGCTTGGAGAACACCAGTTCCAGGCCGAAGACATGCACGGTGCCGATGCCGATGCAGAAGGCTTTTGCGACACCGATCAGGATGGCGGCGAGAAACGCACCGGGGATGCTGCCCAGCCCGCCGACCACGGTAACGACGAAAGCGTCGGCGATGATGGCGAGGTCGAGCTCGAGATTGGCCGGCTCGCGCGGGATCTGCAGTGCGCCGCCCAACCCCGCCAGCACCGCCCCGACGAAGAACACCGACGTAAAAAGCTTGGCCTGGTCGACGCCCAGTGCGCCCACCATCTCGCGATCCTGCGTCGCGGCCCGCACCAGCGCGCCCCAACGCGTGCGGTTGAGCAGCAGCCACATCGCGCCCAGCACGGCCGGCCCTATCGCGATCAGCAGCAAGTCGTAGACGGGAATGCGCTTGCCGAGGATCTCTATCGCCTCGCCGAGCCCGGGCGCGCGCGGGCCGACCAGGTCCTCGGCACCCCAGGCAAAGAGCGCGATGTCCTTGATCACCAGCACGACGGCGAAAGTGGCCAGGAGCTGGAACAGTTCGGGCGCGCGGTAGATGCGCCGCAGCACCAGCACCTCAATCAGGATGCCGACCACGCCGACCGCCAGCGCGGCGAGAATCACCGCACTCCAGAAGCCGAGGGGCGTGCGGCCCAGCGCCTCGATCAGCGTATAGGCGCCGTAAAGCCCCAGCATGTAGAGCGAGCCGTGCGCGAAATTCACGATCCGCGTCACGCCGAAGATCAGCGAGAGGCCGGCCGACACCAAGAACAACGACGCAGCAGCGGCCAGCCCGTTCAGGAGCTGGATGAGGATGCTGGCGAAAGTCATCGCGTGGCCTTCCCCCTCCGACCTTTCAGGCCACCTCCCCCGTCGGACGGGGGAGGCAGGGAGGGGGCGAGCATCAGCGAGGCTTAATTTTTCGGCCTCATCTTCATTACCTCGTCATCGCTCGGCAGCGCGTCCTTGCCGTCGACGAAGCGCCAGTCCCTCATGTAGCCCTTGCCGTCCTTAACGCCGATGCGGCCGACATAGGCGCCCATGGTCGACTGGTGATCGAGTGCCCTGTACTCGATGGCGCCGAACGGCGTCATGTGCTTGAGACCGCTCATCGCCGCGACCAGCTTCTCCTGGTCGAGCGAGCCCGCCTTCTTGATCGCCTCGACCGCCGACATCACGGTCGAATAGCCGACGACGGAACCCAGCCTCGGGTAATCCTTGAACTTGGCCTGGTAGGCGGCGAGGAACTTGGTGTGCTCGGGCGTCTTGATCTCGCTCCACGGATAGCCGGTGACGTACCAGCCCTCGGGCGACTCTTCCTTGAGCGGGTCGAGATATTCCGGCTCGCCTGCCAGCAGGTTGAACACCTCGACACCCTTGAAGAGACCTCTCTGAGTGCCTTCGCGCACGAACTTGGCGAGGTCGGCGCCGAACAGCGAGGAGAAGATCGCGTCGGGCTTGGCGTCGGCCAGCGCCTGCGCCACGGCGCCTGCGTCGATCTTGCCGAGCGGCGGCGCCTGCTCGGCCACGAACTCGACGCCGGGCTGCTTGGCGCTGAGCAGCTTCTTGAAGGCCGCCGTCGCCGACTGGCCGTACTCGTAGTTCGGATAGACGATCGCCCAGCGCTTCTTGTTGAGCTTGGCGGCGTCGGGAATCAGCATCGCCGTCTGCATGTAGGTCGAGGTGCGCAGGCGGAAAGTGTAGGCGTTGCCGGCATCCCACACGATCTTGTCGGTCAGCGGCTCGGCGGCAATGAACAGCGTCTTGCGCTGCTTGGCGAAGTCGGCGACGGCGAGGCCAACGTTCGACGGGAAGGTGCCGATCAGAAACGCCGCACCCTCACGGCTCAAAAGCTCTTCGGCGACGCGCACGGCGTCGCCGGTGTTGCCGTTGTCGTCGCGGCTCACGATCTCGATCTTGCGGCCGAGCACGCCGCCTGCCACGTTGACCTCCTCCTGCGCCAGCTCGAGGCCGCGCTTGTAGGGTTCGAGGAAGGCCGGGAAAACCTTGTAGCTGTTGAGTTCGCCGATCTTGATCGGCCCGGTTTGCGCGCCGGCGGGTGCCGCCAGCGACAGGGCGACCAGCGCCGAGGCGCCGGCCAGCAGACGATTGCGGGTGAGCATGAAATTCCCCCTCTCCCTATTGAACCAACTGGAGTGACCCTAGCATCCCCTTATGAGGCGAAAGAAGAGCGCGCTTGGATGCCCCAATAACCGTCCTGGTCGGTCACGATGTAGATTGTCTCGAAACGGCCGATCAGCGAACCGTCTTTCTTCCAGCGGCTGAACTTCACCTTGAGGTGAACCTTCTTGTCACCGACATGGATGGCGGTCCGCTCGTCCCATTTGCTGTGGTCCCAGCCATCGCCCGCTCTGGCCACGAAATCTTCCAGCTTGTAGTCGCCGTGGTTCGGCCAGACGACGACCTTGCCGCCGGCCAGCCGGACATGGGGGAAATTGCAGGCGTTATTGACGCCCGGCTCGTCGCCGCGGTTGAGCGCCGCCATGTAGTCGTCGAGGACTTTTAGTGCCGTGGTCAGGGCATCGCTCATCGCTGGCCATCCCCCACCTTGATGCCCTCGACGGTGAGCCCGCCGACCCGCGCGTGCGGCCGCCCGCCAATGGCGGCGGCGACGATGAACACGATCTCGTCGGGCCGCGGCCCGTCCGGCACGGAGAATTCGATGGCGTCGTAGTGGCTGCGCACGTAGGCCGCCGTCACGTGATGCAGCGGAATGTCGATGCGCGCGCCGGCCGTCGCGACCTTCACGGTCGACGGCACGATCGACTTGGCGCCGCCCATGGCCTGGCGGATGCCGAAGCCCGACGGCTGGTGCCACATCGCGGCATGTTCCAGCTCGCCCGCAATGCCGACGATGGCGCTCTTGCCGTAGGCCTCTAGCTCCGGGCCGGCCGCGCCCAGCAGCTTCATGACGCGCTGGGTAAGATCGATGGCCAGCGGCTCCAGCGCCTTCAGCATCGGCTGGATGTCCTCGACGTAGCGGCCAGCATAGGGATTGGCGATCACGCCACCCATCACCGCCTTGCGCACGGGCTTGGCCAGCACGGCACCGCCATCGTGGTGCGTTTCCTCGACCATGCCGACGTATTTGCGGAGTTTTACCAGGTCGCTCATTAATTTACCTTCAAACGTGGCGATTGAAGTCCATACGTTGATGCAGGACGCGCACCACGATGACTTCCTTCGTCATTACTCGATAGAACACGACATGCGATCCGCTCGGATATCGGCGATAGCCCTTGCGAATTTCGTCGCACGGCCAACCACGCTTCGGATCCTGGGCGATCGCTTCCACAGCACTTCCAAGTTGCCGTACGTAGAGTTCCGCCTGCTCAACACCCCATCGTTCAACTGTGTAGTTCCAGATCTCGTCGATGTCGGCCTGCGCGCGCGGCGAAAGAACGAAGCGCGCCATGACAAGATCGTCTAGGCCTTGCGCTTGCGCTTGATGAAGCGCTCGAAATCGAACGGTGTCGCCTGGCCGCTCGCCTCACCTTCGTCGAGAGCCGCGCGCAGGGCCGATAGTTTTGCCTCCTCCTCTTCAAGGAGGCGCAAGCCCGCACGAACCACGTCGCTGGCAGAGCCGTACCGGCCTTCTTCGACCTTCGAAGTGATGAACGAGATGAAATGGTCGCCGAGGCTAAAGGATGTGTTTTTACTCATAAGCCACCTCCAACCTTCTCTGTACCAATTTTTGGTACCCCGAGGAAACAACCTTTTCGATATCTATCCGCCACTCATCCTTAAGAGATAGAGCAGCACCATCGATCAGCCCGCCAAGACGCAAGCGGCGCGCTTCGGCGGCACCCTGATCGAGCGCCCGGGCAACGAGGTCGGCCGGCAAGTCGCCGACCGCAGTAGTCACCAGCAGGTCGCCGAGATCGCTATCGGGGTTCAGGGCCGACGCCGGCTGGCGTTCGATGGCGGGATGATCGGCATTTACCGCATTGGCGACGACCGTTGCAGCGGCGTCAGCGGCGGCGGCGTTCACCGCAAGGACGGTCACGGCATCGGCGATACCGAGCGAGAAGGAGCGGCCAACCCAGCCCGAGGTGGCGATGCCGCGCACCGGTTGGTCGTGTGTGAGAGTCACGGCGCCGTCGAGGGCGGAAACGAAGATGCCGGCACGCAGGCTGTGGCCGGACGCAAGATGAAACGCGATGTCGCCGCCATTGTTGACATAGGCCTTGTCGAGCGTGCGGCCGCAGACCATCGCCGCCAGCATCTCGTCGGCGACGGAACCCGCCACCGCCGCCATTGGCGTGATGTAGACGGCGCGATGCGGCCACGCGGCCTCGGCCATGCGGCGCGCGACGGGGCCTTGCAGCAGCGGATAGGCGTCGCCCACGGGCCGGCGCAGCACGGGAAGTTCGCGCACCAGCGCGGGCAGGATGTCGGCGAAGCGGTCCGTCGCCTGGGCATAGGCCCGGGCGACTTCCTCGACTCCACCGAAGGCTTCGATCACGAGATCGATCGGGCCGTACTGCAGGTGCAGGCGGCCGTCGGGCAGGCGCGCGGTCTGCGGGCCGATCATCGCTCGTCCTCGTCGACGCGCACCTTGTTGTCGCGCAACACCGATTCGAGGGAAACGGCGCGCGAGGCGTAGCCGCCCAGCGCTGCGTAATCGTCGGCGCGCAGAGTGAACTCGATAGGCGCGACTAGGGCGGGCGTCGGCACGTAGCCGAAGGATTTTTCCGGCATACGTGCGACATCGACCATCAGCGTGATGCCGCCACCCGGCCAGACATAGGCAGGCGTGCCACCCAGCGTCACCTTGGTCAGCGTATCGCGCACCGAGCGCGTCAGCCGCACAGGGTTTTCCGTGACGCCGGCGCGCAGCGAGCCTCCGGCGCCGGCCATGAACAGCACGGTGCAGAGTGCGGGCTCGCAATTCTCGGCGATGCGCTCGACGACGGCGCGGACCGGTGCCGGCATGGGCGCGGGCTGCGGCTTCAGTTCCTGGTCGAGCTCGAACCACGCCGAATGCTCGCCGGTGGTCGAAACCATCAGCAACCGCAGGCCCGGCCACGCCGTCTTGGGGTCGATCTTCTCGATGATCTGCAGCGGGTCGGCGACGTCGGTGCCACCCCAGCCCAGCCCCGGTTCGGCCACCTGGAAATAGCGGCCCGGCGTCGAGCGGCGGCCGCGCACGCGGATACCGGCCTGCTTCATGTCGAGAAAGGCGCCACCCTGGTGCTCGCTTAAAACGCCGGTGATGTGGTCGTCGACCACGATGACCTCGTCGACATGGTCCTTCCATTGCGGCGCGAACATGCCGATGGCGGCCGAGCCGCAGCCGACGCGCATGCGCTCCTCGGCCGTGCCGTTGACGATCGGCGCCTTGTTCGACTGCACGACCACCGTCGCCCCGCCGTCGATCGTGAGCTCGACGGCCTCGCGGTTGCACAGCGCCAGCAGCGCCTCGCAGGTGACGACGCCCTCTTTCTTGCTGCCGCCCGTCAGGTGATGGACGCCGCCCAGCGACAGCATCTGCGAGCCGTACTCGGCCGTGGTGACGTGGCCGACCGCCTCGCCCTTCACCCGCACCGCCGCCTGTTCGGGCCCGAGGTAGCGGTCGGTGTCGATTTTCACCTTCACACCGCAGTACGAAAAGATGCCCTCGGTCACGACCGTGACCATGTCGACGCCGTCGTGCTTGGACGAGACGATGAAGGGCGCCGGCTTGTAGTCGGGATAGGTCGTGGTGGCGCCGATGCCGGTGACGAACGCGCCCTCGCCCTTGCCGAGCTCGCCGCGCCACGCCGCACTGCCCTCGATGAAGGCCACGCGCGCGAGATTGGGCTTGGCCAAAAGCACCAGCGCGTCGACGCGCACCAGCTTGCCTCCTTCGTTGGCATAGCGGTCGCAGGCGCCGGGACGGCCGGGGCGGATGCGGCACAGCACCGGGCAGGCGTCGCAGCGCACGATGCCGACGTCGCGTTCGGCCTGCGAGAGCGAGATGTCGTCGCTCATGCTGCGGTCCCCTTGTGGAGGGCGACGATGGCCTCGCGCAGGCGGTGCGGCAACAGCGGAACCCGCCTCGCCCGCACGCCGGTGGCGTGATGTACGGCGCCCAGGATCGCCGGCGCGGTCGGCACCAGGCCGGGCTCGCCGACACCCTTGGCGCCGGACGGGCCCAGCGGCTCACGATCCTCGATCAGGATGCATTCGATCCGCGGCATGTCACCGACGGTCGGGATCAGGTAGTCGTGCAAATTCTCGGTGCGGCCCGGCAGGTACTCTTCCATCAGCGCGAGGCCGAGCCCCTGGGCGATGCCGCCTTCGATCTGGCCCTCGACCAGGGTGGGATTGATCGCCCGGCCGACGTCGTGGGCGGCCACCATGCGCAAGACCTTCACTGTGCCGAGCTCCATATCGACCTCGACCTCGGCCATCTGGGCGGCGAAGGCGTAGCTCGCGTAGGGCACGCCCTGGCCCTGGGCATCGAGCGGCGTTGTCGGCGGATCGAAGGTGCCCTCGCCCATCAGCGGCCCGGTGAGGCTGAGATCAAGCCGGCGCACCGTGCCGCCATCGCGCACCGTGAGAGCGGTCCCCTCGAGCGCCAGCGTCGCCCCGGGGCCGGCATTGGCCAGTCGCAGGATCTGCCGCCGCAGGTCGAGGCCGGCCAGCTCGGCCGCCTTGCCCGACACGAAGGTCTGGCGCGAGGCCGAGCTCTTGCCGGCATCGGCCGTCAGGTCGGTGTCGCCGGCCACCAGCCGGAACTGCGCCAGCGGCAGGCCAAGCGCATCGGCGGCGATCTGCATCATCACGGTATTGCTGCCCTGCCCGATATCGACCGCGCCGCTGTAGAGCGTGAGCGCGCCGTCCTTGCCGAACCCGACGCGCATGGTCGAGGGGTTCGACATCGAGGTGTTGCCGATGCCGTACCACATGCAGCCGACACCGACGCCGCGGCGCATGGTGCCGCGGGTCCCGTTGAACGAAGCCGCGTCCGCATGTGCGCGCTTCCAGTGCGGCCGCAGCGCTTCGAGGCAGGCAACCAGCCCCGCCGAGTGCTCGAGCTTCTGCCCCGTCGCCGTGGTGTCTCCGGCGCGCAGGGCATTGCGCACGCGAAACTCCAGTCGGTCGATGGCGAGTGTGTCGGCGAGTTCGTCCATCATCGCCTCATGGGCGATGGCGGCCTGCGGCACGCCGAAGCCGCGAAAGGCGCCGGCGGGCGGACCGTTGGTGAAGAACGCCTCGCCCCAGGTCCGCACGTTGGGCACGGCATAAGGACCCATGGCATGGACCGGCACGCGGTTGGCGACGGTCGGCCCCCACGAGGCATAGGCGCCGGTGTCGAAGGTGGCCGTGACGTCGCAGGCCAGAAGCTTGCCGGCTGCATCGCAGCCGAATTTGGCGGTGACGCGCGCGGGGTGGCGCTTGGTCGAGGCCGCCATGCTTTCGGGCCGCGTGTAGACCAGCGCGGCCGGCCGGCCGAACTTCCAGGTCGCCAACGCGATCAGCGGCTGGACCGAAAGATCGAGCTTGCCGCCGAAGCCGCCGCCGCAAGCCGTCGGCACGATGCGGATCTGGTCGGGCCGCAGGCGCATCACGCTCGCGACCTCGTCGCGGTCCATGTAAGGCGTCTGGGTCGAGGCGTGGATTTCGATGCGGTCGCCGACGCGCCGCGCCCAGCCGGCTTCGGGCTCGATATAGGCGTGCTCGACAAAAGCGGTCTCGAAGACGCCTTCGGCCACCGCCGCGCATTGCGCGAAGATCCGCTCGGCATCGCCTCGCGTCACGCCGCCGTTCAGCAGCAGATTGCCCGGCTTGTCGGCCTGAACCAGGGCTGCGTCCCTGGCCGTCGCAGCATCGATGCCGAACAAGGGCCGCTCGACGGTCCAGCGGATCGGCAATTCCTGGTCGCGTACCGAAAGCACCGTGTCGCGCTCGCCTAGAAGCGCCAGCACCGCCTCGCCGCGGTAGCGCACCAGGCCATCGGCCAGCACCGGCTGGTCCTTGATGTCGGGATAGATGCCGTAGCCGTTGAAGGGCACGTCGGCCGCCGTGAGGATGGCGGTCAGGCGCTTTTGCAGCGGCAAAAGATCGCCCAGCTCGAAACGGGCGCGGGCATGCGGCGAGCGCACGACGCGGATCCACAGCGCGTCGGCCGGCACCGAATCGGCACCGAAGCGATCGCTACCCGTGACCTTGGCATGGCCGTCGACCCTGATGATGCGCGCGCCGACCGCCGCGCCCGATGCCGCCACGATGGCAACGGCCGGCGCGGCGGCGGCCATCACGGCATCGACGATCTTGCTGTAGCCGGTGCAGCGGCAGAGCACGCCGCCTAGCGCGTCCTCGACCTCGGCCCTAGTAGGTGCCGGGGCGGGCCTGGCCGACCGCCGCAACAATTCCTCGGCCGCCATCAGCATGCCGGGTGTGCAGATGCCGCATTGGGCCGCGCCATGCTGCAAAAAGGATTCCTGCAGGCGAGACAGACAGCCGTTGGCGAGGCCTTCGACGGTCTCGACCGTGCGGCCCTCGACCTGGGCCACGGCGAGGAGGCAACTGCATACCTGCTTGCCGTCCAAAAGCACGGTGCAGGCACCGCAATCGCCGGCATCGCAGCCGACCTTGGTGCCGGTGAGACCGAGCCCGTCGCGCAGCGCCGCCGCCAGCCGCGTGGCCGGCGGGCCGCTCCAGTCGGCTGCGGCGCCATTGAGGGTGAAGGCCACCTTCATGGCGAAAACCCTGCCAGCAGGCGGCGCAGCACGACCATGGCCGCCTCGTTGCGGTAGGCCGCACTGCCGCGCACATCGTCGATCGGACTGAGACCGCCGATATGGCCGGGATGGACAAGATTGCCAAGGTCCGGGCCGACCGGCGCGCCGGCCAGCGCCGCTTCGAGCAACGGCAGACGCCTGGCCACGGCCGAGCAGGCGCCGACCGCGACGCGGGCGCGGGCGACCTTGCCGTCCGCGATCTCGATCGTCGCCGCGGCCATGACGATGGAAATAACGAGATACCGACGCGCGCCCAGTTTCAGGAAAGCGCTGTGGGCGGGATGGACCGGTCGCGGGACGTGGATGGCGACGACCAGCTCGCCTGGCGCCAACGTGGTGCGGCGGTTGCCGGTGATGAACTCGGCAAGCGCCACCCGGCGGCTGCCGGCGCGGCCGGCCAGCTCGATCTCGGCGTCGAGCGCCAGAAGTCCCGGCACGCCGTCGGCGGCGGGCGAGGCGTTGCACAGGTTGCCGGCGATGGTGCCGGCGTTCTGGATCTGGCGGCCGCCGACCTCGCGCGCCGCCTGCTTCAGCCCGTCGAACAGGCGCGGCAGATCGGCCTCTAAAAGTTCGCTCCAGGTGGTGGTGGCGCCGATGCGCCAGCCGTCCGGGCCGGCGGTGATGCCGCGCAGCTCGACGATGCCGGTGATATCGAGCACGTCCTCGTCGATCGACCGTCCGACGCGCGCCGGATAGAAATCGGTGCCGCCAGCCAGCACGGTGAGTGGGCGGGCGAGGGCTTTTAGCGCCTCTTTCAGGCGATGCGGACGAAGGTAATCACCCATATCGTTCGTACACGCACGATGGCCAGACGCCTCGCGGGAGTCAAACGGAGTCGACGACTAAGAGAGCTTGGCCAACAGCTCGAACAGGCGGCGCTGTTCTTCGGCGCTGAGCGGCTTCAACGTCTCGCGCGAGACGGCGGGGCCATTCATCAGGAGCTTGTTGACCGAGCGCTGGCCTTCGGTGGTCAGGCTGAGCAGCGTGCGGCGCGCGTCGCCGGGATCGGGCCGCGAATCGACGAGGCCGCGATCCTTCAGCCGGCGCACCACGCCCTGCATCGTCGCCTTGTCCATGCCGACCAGCCGGCCGAGATGGTTCTGCGACAACTCGTGGTACTCGTTCAGCTTCGCCATGCTGGAGTACTGCGTCGGCGTGATGTTGGGATCGCCGATGGTGACCTGGAAGATCGCGCTGGCGCGCTGATAGGCGCGCCGCAGCAGATAGCCGACCTGTTCTTCGATCTTGTAGGGCAGCGGCGCCGGTGAGACAGCGGTCCTTGGTTCAGCTTGTTTTTTTGCGACGCTGCTCGGCATTGCCCCCCGCCTTGATATTTTTCTGCCGCCGCTGAATTTGACACCGCTCTACGTACCCACGCACGTCGAACTTGTCTTGGCTACACCTGTCGCGCGCGTCGCACAACGGTTTCATTACACCTCAATGTTGGAGGTGAAAGACCCCTCTTGACTTATGCGCGACAGCACGGTGGTGCGCAACGATATCGCCCGCCGACCCAGAATGGTTCCGGAAATATCTGTGCCCGATTTTTCCTGTCCGTGACGCGCGGTGCGCGCGGTGGCAGTCTCGCCGCACTCCCCCGACAAGGAATGCACATCATGTCCGGCGCGCTGAGCGGCATCAGGATCGTCGACCTCACCAACATCATCCTCGGCCCCTACGGCACCATGCTGCTGGCCGATCAGGGCGCAGAGATCATCAAGGTCGAGGCGCCGGAGGGCGATCTGGTGCGCCATATCGGCAAGCCGGCCAAGACGCCCGGCATGGGCCCGACTTACCTTTACGTAAATCGCAACAAGCGCTCGCTCTGCCTCGACCTCAAGAATCCGGCGGCCAAGGCTGCCCTGCTCAAGGTCGTGGCCCGTGCCGACGCTTTCGTCCATGCCTTCCGCCCGCAGGCGATCGAGGGGCTGGGACTGGGCTACGAGGCGATCCGCAAGGTGAAACCCGACATCGTCTATGTTGGCGCCTACGGCTTCTCGGCCGACGGACCTTATGGAAAATTGCCGGCCTATGACGATGCCATCCAGGCCCGCTTCGGTATCGCCGACCTGATGGGCCGCGCGGCCGGCGACGACATCCCGAAATATCCGCCGACCATCATCGCCGACAAGACGGTGGGCCTCACCTTCGCCTTCTCGACGCTCTCGGCGCTGATGCACCGCCAGCGCACCGGCGAGGGCCAGTTCGTCGAGGTGCCGATGTTCGAGACCATGGCCGCCTGGCTGATGGTCGAGCATCTGTGGGAGCGCACCTTCAGCGACGAGGGCACGGTGGGTTACAGCCGCCTGATGGCCAAGACGCGAAAACCCTTCCGCACGCTCGACGGCTGGATGGCGATCCTGCCCTACAACGACAAGCACTGGCACAACTTCTTCGAGATCGTCGGCCGGCCCGAGGTTTTGAAGGACCCGCGCTACGCCACCGTCAATGCCCGCTCGATGCACATCGCCGACATGTACGCCATGGTCGAGGCCTTGGCGCCCAGCCGCACCACGGCGGAATGGGTCAGGCTTCTGGACGCGGGCGAGATCCCCAATGCGCCGGTCAACAGTCCCGCCGACCTGTTCGAGGACCCGCACCTGATCTGGCGGAAGCTCTTCAAGAAGTACCCGCATCCGACCGAAGGCGAGATCATGATGGTCGAGCCGCCGATGCGCATGAGCAAGACGCCGCCGGAAATCCGCACCATGGCGCCGCTGATGGGCGCCGATTCACGCGCGGTGCTGGCGGAAGCCGGTGTGAGTGCGGCGGAGATCGAGGCGCTGAAAAAGGCGGGGGCGATGATCGAGCCGGCTAGGCCGGCTTGAACTGCCCGTCGGCCGAGGCCACCATTTCACGCAGCGCCGGATAGACCTTCTTGCGCCAGGCCGTATAGCCGACCGCGGTCAGCACGACTTGGTCGTCGCGCACCACGATGTAGCCCGGCGTCGCGCGCTGGAGGTCGGGAGTGTCGCGATACTTGCGCAGCTGCGGCGGCCAATAGAGGTCGGTAAAGGCCTGGTGGATGCGCGGCGAGCGGATGAAAACCGTGTTGACGCGGCTAAACTCCGCCGAGTTCTTCCACCAGTGGCCCTCGTTGCTGTGCCAGCGCTTGCACGGCTCGCGATCGTCGGCCTCGACAAAGATGAAGGACAGTGCAGGCGCCTGGGCACGCGCCAGCAACGGCGCTCCCAGCACTAAAAATCCGGCCAGCCCACCCACGAGCCGGCAACGCGACAAAATCATGACGTCCCCCCCAATGGGACAAAAATGAATGGACCGCTTCCCGAGGCGGTCCCCTAAGCAACAATGGAAACAAAGTAACCGTGACATTGTTTCCGCGCCAGCGGAGAGTCGCTCAACCCATGGTATTTGCGGTCGGATTGCGCTTTTTGCCGCTCAGTCGCCAACCGCCAGTTGGGCCGCCGCGAGGTCTTCCAGGGCGGCGCCAACCGACTTGAAGAGGGTGATGGTGGCGTCATCGCCGGCCAGCCGGCCGCCATGCGTGCCGCGCGCCAGATCGTAGAGATCGGCCAGGATGTCGTCCTCGTCGATGGTGCCGTTGGCCAGCGCCTGGACAACGTCGCCGCCCTCCTTGAGGGCGCCGGCGCGCGTGTCGACGAAGATACGGGCCCGCCACGCCGCCTTGCCGTCGCTTTCGCGCATTTGCGGCGTGTAGGCACCGACCAGGTCGAGATGCTGGCCCTCGCCCAACCAGGCGCCCTCGACCAGCGGGACCTTCGACAGCGTGGCGCAGGAGACGATGTCGGCGTCGGCCACCGCCCGGGCACGGTCGGTGACGGCACGGACGGCGATCGGCCGGCCGAGGGCCTGGGGCAACGATTTGGCAAGATCCTCGGCCAGGGTTTGGGCGTGGGTCGGCGTGCGGCCCCAGATCGCGACCTCGCGGATTGGCCGGACCTTGGCGTGGACGCGAATGAGGTGCGGCGCCAGCGCGCCGGTGCCGATCATCAGCAGCTTCGCCGAGTCAGGCCGCGACAGGTAGCGCGAGGCCAGGCCCGAGGCGCAGGCGGTGCGCCGCTTGGTAAGCATCGCACCGTCGAGCAGGGCAATGGTCTGGCCGGTGGCGCCGTCCAGCAGCATGTACTGGCCGAAGATGGCGGGCAGCGACCGCTTGCCGTTGTCGGGAAAGACCGTGACGATTTTTACGCCAATGCGGCCAGTCGGACCGCTAGTCCACGCGGGCATCAACAGCAGCACGGCGTCGGCCGAGCCAGCACCGAGCGGCGACTTGATGGGATGATGGTGTCGCGTCGGCATCTCGCAGCCGGCGCGGAACAGCGCATCGAGCCGGTCGATCAGCGCCAGGTCATCGAGCGCGGCATCGATCTCGGCCGCCTCCAGGATCCTCAAGCTTGCCGGCTCTGCGCGCCGGGCAGCAGCAATTCGGGCGCCACCAGCGCACTCTGGCGTTCGATCGCCTTCTGGTCGCGCGATCCAGGTCCGCCATAACCGGCGGCGGCCGGCCGCGACGCCGCCACGGCCTCGCGCAGGCGGGCCAGCTCGCGGTCGAGACGGTCGGCCTCGTTGGCGGCCTCGCGGGCGCGGCGACGGCCGTGGCGGGAAGCCCACCAGCCGAGCCCGAAGCCGACCAGCACGCCCAGCAGCAGCAGGACGACCGCCAGCAGGTAGAGCGGCGCCACAATGACGTGCGGCAACGGCCACAGGGCGAGCTGGACCTGCTGCGCATTGCTGACGGCGATCAGCACGCCCAGCAGGACGAACACAATGAAGAAGCCGCGGGAGAGGTTTTTCATGCCGGTTGCAGCATTACACGCTGCGTCCACTCAAGGCGAGATCGGTGGAATCGAGAAGGCTTACTTCTTCTCTGCCGAGTCAGCCGATAGGAGGCCGGCGGCGCGCGCGGCTTCCTTGTTGAGGCGGTCGCGCAAGTCCTTGCCGGTCTTGAAGTAGGGCACGCGCTTGGACGCCACCGAGACCTGCTCGCCGGTGCGCGGATTGCGGCCGGTGCGCGGGTCGCGTTTCTTCACGGAGAAGGCACCGAAGCCGCGCAACTCGACACGGTCGCCGGTGGCCAGGGCCTTAGAGATTTCGTCGAATACCGTCGCGACGATGCGCTCGACATCCCGTTGATAGAGATGAGGATTCCGGGCCGCCAGGCGCGCAATCAGCTCGGACTTGGTCATCGCGGTTCCATGGCGGGATGGGTAGGCTCCAAGATCAAGGATTTAAGCCTTCATATTAACTTAAATAAGCGTGCCGTCAAGCCTAAGCCCTTGAAACCACAAAGAAAATGGCAACGCTAATTGAGCTAACTCATGTTCTTCCCCGGCAGGGCGGAGCGGAACATGAAAAAGGGCCGGTCCTTTCGGGCCGGCCCTTCGTTCGATTTGCCGAGGCGGGTCGCGCGCGGCGGCCTATTTCTCGCCGTCCTCGTCTTCCTTGGCCTCGCCCTTCTTGTTGGCGCGGGTCAATGCGGCGCCGAGGATGTCGCCTAGGCTGGCGCCCGAGTCGGACGAGCCGAAATCGGCCATCGCCTTCTTCTCCTCGTCCATCTCGCGTGCCTTGACCGACAGCACGACGCGGCGCGAGGCCTTGTCGATGTTGGTGATCTTGGCGTCGAGCTTGTCGCCGATGGCGTAGCGGTCGGGACGCTGCTCGGAGCGGTCGCGGCTGAGCTCGGACTTGCGGATGAAGCCCGGGATGCCGTCCTGCACCGTGACGTCGATACCGTTTTCCTGGATGCCGGCCACGATGACGGTGACCACTTCACCCTTCTTGATCTCGGCGCCGACCTTCTCAAACGGGTCGTTGGCGAGCTGCTTGATGCCGAGCGAGATGCGCTCCTTGTCGATGTCGACGTCGAGAACCTTGACCTTGACGTTGTCGCCCTTCTTGAAGTCGCGGATGGCCTCGTCGCCGGCCTTGTCCCACGACAGGTCGGAGAGATGCACCATGCCGTCGATGTCGCCGGGCAGGCCGACGAACAGGCCGAACTCGGTGATATTGCGAACCTCGCCCTGGAGCTCGGTGCCGCCGGGATACTTCTCGGCGAAGCTCTCCCACGGGTTGGCCGTGCACTGCTTCAAGCCCAGCGAGATGCGCCGCTTGGACATGTCGACGTCCAGCACCATCACTTCGACTTCCTGCGAGGTCGAGACGATCTTGCCCGGATGCACGTTCTTCTTGGTCCAGCTCATTTCGCTGACATGGACCAGGCCTTCGACGCCCGGCTCCAGCTCGACGAAGGCGCCGTAGTCGGTGATGTTGGTGACGCGGCCCTTGAGCTTGAGCCCGACCGGATACTTGGCGCCCGCGCCGTCCCACGGATCGCTCATCAGCTGCTTCATGCCGAGCGAGATGCGCTGCGTCTCGGCGTTGAAGCGGATGACCTGCACCTTGACGCTCTGGCCAATGGTGAGGGCTTCCGATGGATGGTTGATGCGCTTCCAGGCGATGTCGGTGACATGCAGCAGGCCGTCGACGCCACCCAGGTCCACGAAGGCGCCGTAGTCGGTGATGTTCTTGACGATACCGTCGAGGATCTGGCCTTCCGACAGCGCGCCCATGAGACGGGTGCGGTCCTCGGCGCGGGTCTCTTCCATGACGGCGCGGCGCGACACTACGATGTTGCCGCGGCGGCGGTCCATCTTGAGGATGGCGAACTGCTGGGCCTGGCCCATCAGCGGGCCGACGTCGCGCACCGGGCGGACATCGACCTGGCTGCCGGGCAGGAAGGCCACGGCGCCGGAAAGATCGACGGTGAAGCCGCCTTTGACGCGGCCGAAGATCGTGCCCATCACCCGCTCCTGGTCGGTGAAGGCCTTCTCGAGGACTGTCCAGGCTTCCTCGCGGCGCGCCTTGTCGCGCGACAGGACGGCCTCGCCCTCCTTATTCTCCATACGATCGACGAAGACATCGACCGTGTCGCCTTCCTTCACCTCGGGTGCGGAAGCGCCATTGGAGAATTCGCGCAGTGCGATGCGGCCCTCGGACTTGAGGCCGACGTCGATCACCACGAAATCGTTTGCGATGCGAATGACGCGGCCCTTTACGACCGTGCCTTCGAAGCTCAACGAGCCGCCAAACTGCTCGTCGAGAAGTGCCGTGAATTCCATAGACGCCGCGTCGTCGGCGGTTTTGCGCAGGGCGCTGCCCTTGGCCATCAGTTACTTTCCTCTTCCTCGATCCCGAGCGACCTGTCGCCCGTCGGCCAACCGGTTAAGTCCGGCGGATCCACTGCCTTGAAACACCGACGAGAAGGCCACGGGCCCGCTCGCAATCGCCGCTGGTCGTCTTCGATCAACCGGCGGCGATTTACGGCCCGGCGGATCGAAAGCCCTTGCGCGCAATAAATGCCAAAGCGGCGGCGAAGGCCGCGGCGGCATCCATGTCGCTGGTATCGAGAAGGTGAGCATCGGGAGCGGCTATCAGAGGTGCAGCCGCCCGTTCGCTGTCGCGACGGTCCCGCTCCGCCATCTCGGCAAGAACGCGCGGTTTTATAGTGTCGAGGCCCCTGCTGCGCAACTCCTCGAAGCGCCGGTCGGCCCGGGCTTGCGGGCTCGCCGTAACGAAAAGCTTGATCGCCGCGTTGGGGCAGATGACCGTGCCGATATCTCGCCCATCGAGCACGGCCCCTGCCCCGCTATTTGAGAATTCTTTCTGGAATTTCAATAGGTTGGCACGAACTTCCGGGATCGCTGCGACCTTGGAAGCCTCCTGTCCCGCGGCATCGCTTCGAAGCTCCGGATCGGCCAGATCGGCCAGTCCAAGGCCGGCAGCAATTTCGGCCGGTGGCCGGCCCGTGCGCCGGGCTTTCAGGCCGACGGCGCGATAGAGCAGTCCGGTATCGAGATGCGGCAGCCCGAAATGGGCGGCCAGGCGCTTCGCCAGAGTGCCCTTGCCGGCGGCCGAGGGTCCGTCGATGGCGATGACAAGCGGCGCCGTCACGCAGGCCCTATCTTCGCTCCGAGCCCGTTCAGGAGCGCTGCGAAACCGGGAAAGCTGGTGTCGATCGGCGAGCCGTCGTCGACCGCCACGCCGTCGCGCGCCGCGGTGCCCAGCACCAGGAACGCCATAGCGATGCGATGGTCGAGATGAGTAGCCACTGTGCCGCCGCCCGGCGGCGGGGCGCCCTTGCCATGCACCACGAGATTGTCGGCGCCCATTTCGTGCTTCACGCCGTTCAGCTGCAGGCCCGCCGCGACCGACGCCAGACGATCGCTTTCCTTGGCGCGCAGTTCGGCGAGACCCAGCATGCGCGTCGTGCCTGCGGCGCAGGCCGCCGCCACGGCGAGGATCGGATATTCGTCGATCATCGAGGGCGCGCGGCCCGGCGGCACGTCGACGCCCTTCAGGCCGCCGCCCTTTACGCGCAGATCGGCCACCGGCTCGCCGCCGACCTCGCGGGCATTCTCGAAGACGATATCGGCACCCATTTCCTTCAGCGTCGTGTAGAGGCCGGCGCGCAATGGATTGACGCCGACATTCTCGACCGTGATGTCGCTGCCCGGCCGGATGCAGGCCGCGACCACCGCGAAGGCCGCCGACGACGGATCGCCCGGCACGACGATATCCTTGCCCAGAAGCTCCGGCCAGCCGACGACGGTGATGCGCTTGGCATTGCCCTCACCTTGCTCGACTCGGACCTCGGCGCCGAAATGGCGCAGCATGCGTTCGGTGTGATCGCGCGTCGCCTCGGGTTCGATCACCGTGGTTTCGCCGGCGGTGTTGAGGCCGGCCAGAAGAATGGCGCTTTTGACCTGGGCCGAGGCGACGGGCAGGCGGTATTCGATCGGCACCATTTCGTCGGAGCCGATGATGCAAAGCGGCATGCGCCCGCCCTCGCGCGCGACGAAGCGCGCGCCCATGCGCGACAACGGCTCGATGACGCGCTGCATCGGACGGCTGCGCAGCGAGGCGTCGCCGGTCATGAAACTGGTGAAGGGCTGGCTCGCCAGGATGCCCGAGAGCAGCCGTGCCGAGGTGCCGGAATTGCCGAGGTCGAGGACGTTGCCCGGCTCCAGCCCGCCGCCGACACCGAAGCCGCGCACTCGCCACAGGCCGCCGCCCTCGCTGGCCGGGTCATGCACGACCTGCGCGCCAAGTGCGCGAAGGGCGGCGGCCGTGGCCAGAACGTCCTCACCTTCCAGCAGGCCTGAAACGGTGGTTTCGCCCAGCGCCAGAGCGCCGAACATCAGGGCGCGGTGCGATACCGACTTGTCGCCGGGGGCGCGGACGCGGCCTTCCAGGCGCTCCACGGGACGCGAGATCAGCTTGGTCGGACGGGCGCTTGACGACAGGGGCACTCCAATGCGGCCAAAACCCCGCCGCCGGGCCGTCGTAGCATGCCGGAATTTGGTTTTGACAGGGTGAAAGCTGCGTGACATACGCCCTCCTCCTGCGGCCGGAACCGGCTGCAAGCGTGAATCCTCGCGTATTTTTCGGGAGATCGAGCGTGGTCAAGCCGACCTGGGGCATCAAGCGGACCTGCCAGAACTGTGCAGCGCGCTTCTACGACCTGAACAAGGCGCCAATCAAATGCCCGAAATGCGGCCGGGAGCACGATCGCGAGGACTTCATCAAGGTCCGCCGCGGACGGGCCGGCGGTGCCGCGGCAGCAGCAGCGGCAACGGCGGCCGCAGCGGCAGCCAAGGCGCTGGCGGCCAAGAAGAAGCCTGAGGAGGTGGCCGACGACGCGCTGCCTGGGGCGGAGGGCGACGAAGCGCTGGAGGATGCCGACGCGCTCGACGATGCCGCTGAGGACATCGCGGTCGAGGACGACAAGGAAGAAAGCACCTAGACACGGTTGCCATCGGGCGGGGCCGAACCTAAATTCCCGCCCGCATCCCAAGAATTTCGGGGCCATAGCTCAGCTGGGAGAGCGCTACAATGGCATTGTAGAGGTCAACGGTTCGATCCCGTTTGGCTCCACCAATTAAATCAAGGGGTTAGCTCTCGCGAGCTGACCCCTTGTCTTTTGCGGGTAAGCAGGGGGTAAGCATGCCGACTGTTTTCGCCGACCCTGCCGCCGTTGCGGCCGAACTTTGGCTCAACGGGCGCGATTCCCTCGTGCACGCACTCGATCACTTCTCTGAGCGCGATAGCGCCCACGCAGTTCTCGAGCACCACGACAAATGGATCGCTTTGAGCGTCCACCATGCGGCAGAGTGTATTTGCACGATGAGGCTGCTGACCCTGGCGCCGACGTGTCCAGCTTTCAGGCTACGCAATGACGGCTCGGTCCATTTCCCGACCCTTAGCGAGTCGCTGCGCGAACTGCAAAGTCCAACCATTGCATCCCGTCCGAGCAGGGCGGAATTGAAGCTGTTCGACTGGTTGGCGAGACTCGTTCCCATCAGGCATGCCTTCATGCATCGGATGATCCCGACCGGCTGGGACGTGTCGGAGGCGGCCATGTGCATGATTGGGCTGCTCAAGTATGCCGAGCGGCTGAGGGGCGCGGCTGGGTCCGACCTTGTGTGGCAAAGTCTGCCTGTCGAGCGGGATGTTATGGCAGCCGTTCACTACAGGTACGTCGAGACTTACCTTAACTTCGCTGGTCTATTCGTCGCTGAGAAATATCCAAATCGGCGGCTTTATCGGTGTCCAGCCTGCGAAGTAGAGGCCATCGCCAACGATATCTGCGAGGCCTGCTACGAAGATCTGGGCTACGTCACATGTCCAACCTTCGATGAGCCGGCGTACTACGTGGCTTTGCAGGCGCACGTCGGGCACATATCCCAAGCTGAGTGTCCCCATTGCGAGTCGAGCCATCCGATTTGATCGCGCCAGCAGGCCCGCATCGAGCGCGTCCTCAATCGCCTTAGCGACCGCGACCGGTGCCTGTGTATTCAGGAGCGACCCACACGCTCACCGTCGCTGAATTTCGCCTAAGCAGGCCTACGGCCCGTGCCGCACCGAGAAAGGTCTTGTATGGCCCATATTCCTCAGCATCGTTAAACGCAACGAAGACACCCCTGAACAAGTAAACGTCCACCGAGCCCGCGCCCGCCCCTGGATTGCCGCTGTCCCACTCTTGTCTGCCAACCAGGTCGCCCTCGGTTCGGATCAGTTCGACGATGTCATCGTTCCACGATTCGTCAAATCGCTCGCCGGGCTTTGCGATAAGCCTGAACAGCCTGCCTGCCAAGTCTTGGCGCACTGGCCTTTGGTCACGCTTCGACGCTTCGCTCATAGGCGCTCCAGGAGTCGTTGGACAGCCGACACGATACGTTGCCGCTTCTTCACGTGCACATGCCCACCTCGCGTGACCTGCGGAGCGAACAGCGTCCCGGCATAGTTTGCCCCGACCTCCAGCCCCCAATACTTTGCCGCCCGCAAGCAGATGACGGCACGCTCGCCGCGTTCGGCGGCCGGGAAAAGCACGCTCTGAGTCCAGTCCAGGCTAACGCGGCTCGAAGGAAGCGCCGCGAGCAGCCCGTGATCGCCGAAGGTCCTGGAGTGATACGCGCCTATGTTCAGGACCGCTACTTTGTCGGCCAGGACCTCAGGATCATACCCGAGGAACCGCGTGCGCTTCGTCCACCATCGGTAGGTAGGCGCTTGGACTGACGCACTGACCAGCGGCTCAGTACCGAGCCGGGTTCTGCGGTTCCATTCGATCAATGCCGGGGTTGGCGTGTCGCCTTCGTCGAGACCGGGTGAGAGGAAAAGCAACACTACCGGCGCCGTCCGCAGCGGCCCCATGAAACAGCCGGGCAAGGCATCCAGATTGAAGCCATGTTTGGGAACGCGCTTGAACACGGCTTCGTCTGCCGGATGCATACGTGCCTTCGGATGGACCGAGGACCAGAACTCGAAGATGTCCATGCGGCCCCTCGAATTTTTTCTTCCTAGGCTGTTGCCCATCCGGACGAAAGCACCTCCGCCTGCTCAAGCACGGTCTGTGTGGCTTTCTCCTGCTTGTCCGGCGGATAACCATGCTTTCGCAGGATGCGCTTCACGAGCACCCGTAGTTGCGCGCGGACGTTGTCGCGGATCGTCCAATCGATGGTGACGTTCTTTCGAACCGTTTCGACCAGCTCTCGCGCAATGCCCCGGAGCGTGTCGTCGCCCAGCACTTTGACCGCACTGTCGTTGGTCTCTAGCGCGTCATAAAAAGCGAGTTCGTCCTCGGAAAGCCCAAGCTGCTCGCCTCTGGCGCCCGCCGCGCGCATGTCCTTGGCGAGCTGGATCAATTCCTCGATCACCTGTGCCGTTTCGATTGCGCGGTTCTGATACTTGCGGACGGCCTGCTCCAATAGTTCAGCAAAGGAGCGCGCCTGGACGACGTTGCTCTTGCCCCGTGCCCTGATTTCGCCCTTGAGCAGTTTTTGCAGCAGCTCGACGGCGAGGTTGCGCTGCGGCATGCCCCGAATATCGGCGAGGAACTCGTCCGACAGGATCGAGATGTCCGGCTTCTTGAGACCGGCCGCCGCGAAGATGTCCACCACCTCGTCTGAGATGACCGCCCTGGAGATAATCTGGCGGATAGCGAGGTCCAGCTCTTCGTCCGTCTTCTGGTCGCCGGGTATGC
>CAMDQJ010000024.1 GCA_945905835.1 Asaia bogorensis | reverse complement strand
GCTGCGCAGAACCTTGCCCCAGATCATGCCGGTCATGTTGGTGTCGGCGGCATAGGCCGCCTTGCCGGTGACCTTGTCGGCGCCATCGGGACGGGGGGTGCGCTTGCCGATCCACTTGTTGTCGGGATTGTCGTTGGTCATGGCGGTGCGTCCTGCTCGGTTCGGGGAATGTTCGGTACCGCAAGGTATGGCAGGCCGGGGGTTGGCGGCAAGACTGCCGTCATTGCTTCGGATCGCGGAAACTGCCACGAAATCAAGCATGACCCCCGATACGCCCCTGCGGATACCCTTCGATAACAGCTATGCACGGCTGCCGGACCGCTTCTTTGCCCGGCTGGCCGCCACGCCGGTCGCCGCCCCGCGCCTGCTGAAGCTCAACCGGCCGCTGGCGCTGCAGCTCGGGCTCGATCCGCAGGCCCTGGCCTCGCCGGCCGGCATCGAGATCCTGGCGGGCAATCGGGCAGCCGACGCCTCGCAGCCGATCGCGCTCGCCTATGCCGGCCACCAGTTCGGCAATTTCGTGCCGCAACTGGGCGATGGCCGCGCCCTGCTGCTGGGCGAGGTCGTCGACACGACCGGCACGCGCCGCGACATCCAGCTCAAGGGCTCCGGCCCCACTCCCTTCTCGCGCAATGGCGATGGCCGCGCGGCGATGAGTCCGGTGCTGCGGGAATATATAGTGAGCGAGGCGATGTCCGCCCTCGGCGTCCCGACCACGCGCTCGCTGGCCGCCGTGGCTACGGGCGAGATGGTGTTCCGCGAGACGACGCTGCCGGGTGCGGTGCTGACGCGCGTCGCGTCCAGCCACATCCGGGTCGGCACCTTCCAGTTCTTCGCCGCGCGCCGCGACGTCGAGGGCCTGAAGCTTCTGGCCGACCACGTCATCGACCGTCACTACCCCGAGGCACGGGCGACGGAGAATCCCTACCTCGCGCTGTTCGAGCAGGTCATGGCGCGCCAGGCCGCCCTCGTCGCACGCTGGCAAGGCGTGGGCTTCATCCATGGCGTGATGAACACCGACAATGTCTCGGTCGCCGGCGAGACCATCGACTACGGCCCCTGCGCCTTCATGGACGATTATCATCCCGGCACCGCCTTCAGCTCTATCGACCACGGCAAGCGCTACGCCTACGGCAACCAGCCCGACATCGCCGGCTGGAACATGGCGCGCTTCGGCGAGACGCTATTGGGATTGATCTCCGACGACGAGGATCGTGCGCTGGCGCTCGCCAACGAGGCGCTCGGCACTTTCCCCGTCCGCTTCGCCGCGGAGTTGCTGAAAGGCTTCCGCGGCAAGCTCGGCCTCTTCACCGAGGCCGAGGGCGATGCCGCACTCGCACAGGACCTGCTGACCGCGATGGCCGAAAACCAGGCCGACTTCACCCTCACCTTCCGCCGCCTCTGCGACGCCGCCGCGACTCCCGAGGCCGACGCCGCGATGCGCGACCTCTTCACCGATCGCTCGGCCTACGACGGTTGGGCCATGCGCTGGCGGCTGCGGCTGGCGCAGGAACCGCAGGACGGCCCGACGCGGCAGGCGGCGATGAAGACGGTCAACCCGGCCTATATCCCACGCAATCATCTCGTCGAAGCAGCCCTTGCGGCAGCGGTGAACGACGACGACTTCGCACCCTTCGAGAAACTTATCGCGGTGCTTGCGCGGCCGTACGAGGACAAGCCCGGCGCCGCCGCCTACGCCGACCCGCCGATCGCCGGGCAGAGTGCGAACTACCGGACGTTCTGCGGCACGTAAAACGGCCTACGCCGCCTTGGCGCGGATCGTGGGAATCCCGCTCACGTCCTCGTCACGTTCCGCGTGCCAGGTGTCATAGGCTGCCTGCATCCGCGTCCATACGCCCGCGCCATCTCCGAACAGCTTGCCGAGGCGAACCGCGACGGCCGGCGATACCGGCTTGTGCTCGCGCAGGATGTCGTAGAGATGCTGACGGGAAATGCCGAGCAGATGGGCGATTTCGGTCTTGCTCCTGCCCGTCGCCGGGATCACGTCCTCGCGTAGAAGCGCGCCGGGATGGATCGGACACCGGTTCGGGTTGCGCCGGGAGACGTGGGCCATGTCTCTCTCCTCAGTGATACTGCTCGAAATCGACACGGCAGGCGTCGCCGCTTTCGAATTCGAAGGTGATGCACCACGGCCCGTTGACGTGGACCGAATAGCGCGTCGGGTTAAAGCCTCGCAACGGATAAAAATCGAACCCGGGAAGTCTCATCTCCTCCGGCCTCGCAGCGGCATCTAACCGGTCCAGCCGGCGCAGGATGCGTTCCTGCATCTTGGCGTCGATCTTCGCGATCCGGCCCTTCTCCCACAGATCGGCGAGGGCCTTGCTCCTGAAAGTCCGGATCATCGATGCGTAATGTAAGCAATCGACTTACAGGCGTCAACTACCTGCTTACAAAATCCCTTCTAGCCTCCCGCCAGCGCCGCCTCGATGGCGCGGTCGAGCTTGGGGCCGATGCCGCTTGCCGCCGCGAACCAGTCGATGATGCGGCCGTCGCGGCCGATCAGGATCTTGTGGAAGTTCCAGCTCGGCGTGCCGAGCGCGCCGGTCTGGGCCGCGGCCCAGCGATAGAGCGGGTGCGCGGCGGGGCCGGAGACGACCTGCTTGTCGGCCAGCGGAAAGGTCACGTCGAAACTGGCTTGGCAGAAGCGCTTGATCTCTTCCCTGGTGCCGGGCTCCTGCTCGCCGAAATCGTTCGACGGCACGCCCAGTACGATCAGGCCCCGGTCCTTGTAGCGGCGCCACAGTTCCTCGAGCCCCTTGTACTGGCCGGTGAAGCCGCAGAACGACGCGGTGTTGACCAGCAGGACCACTTGGCCCCGGTAGTCGCCGGTCGGCATCGGTCCGCCGCCGATCGATTCCAGGGAAACCGCCGACCAGTCGATCGGCTGCCGGCCGGCCTGGGCCCAGGCGATTCCGGCCGCCGACAGCAGGGCGCCCAGCGCGGCAAAAGCCAGCATGCGTATGATTTTCATATCGAACCTTTAGCCGCTGGGGGCGCGCCACTCCAGTGGCGCGTCTTCTCGTGGCTCATGAACGCGCGACTGGAGTCGCGTGCCCCCAGCAATGAGTCCTTGCCCGCCGCGGCGAAGACGCCGACAGCTTGGCCATGTCGGAGCCGTCTTTCCTCGCCGGCCGGTTCCTGCCCCATCGCATCCTTACCGGCTGGTTGGGCGAGGCGCAGGCCGCCCGCCTGCTGGCCTATACCCTGGCCGCCGAGGCGCGCTTCACGCCGACCAAACTCAACGACCACGGCACCGATCATCAAAATAGAGGTCGCCGCGATTCAGTGGTGCGCCAGTCCTCGGTCCTCAAGGACCTCGGCGCCTTCGCCGGCCCGTTGCGCCGCAAGGCGCTCGCCCTGCAGGCCGGCCTCGAGACCGCCTTCGACATGCCGCACACGCCGGCCAACAGCACGCAGATCGAGATGGTGGCGCATGGCGATGGCGCCTTCTACCGGCCGCATGTCGACACCTACACGGGCGACGAATACACACCGGGCGGCCGGCGGCGGCTGACGATGGTCTACTATCTCCATCGCCGGCCATGCCGCTTCACTGGCGGACGCTTGCGACTCTTCGATCTTGGCGGCGAGCAGTCGATCGAGATCGAGCCCGCACACGACAGCCTGCTCGTCTTCCCGTCGTCGGCGCGCCATGAGGTCGAGACGATCGCCTGTCCCGGCGGCGCCTTCGCCGACGGCCGCTTCGCGGTGAATATCTGGCTGTGCGGCTAAAGGGTGCGCGCGTAAGGTGATCCGATGAGACGACGCATCCTCCTTGCATCGATGGCCGCTGCCGCCCTTCCTCCTGCCTCTGCACGCGCCCAGCCGGCCGGCAAGATGCCGATCATCGGCTATATCGGCGCGAATACCGAGACGATCAATCGTCCGGAGCGCACCGTTTTCATGCACCGGCTGACCGAGCTCGGCTGGGTCGAGGGCCGCAGCGTCGCGATCGAGTATCGCGCGGCCAAAGGGCTCGTCGAACGCGCCGGCGAGATCGCGGCCGAGTTCGCCCAGCTCAAGGTCGACATCATCGTGACGACCGGCGGTGCCCAGGTCCTCGCCGCCAAGCGCGCCGCGCCGGCGATCCCCGTCGTCTTCGTGGCGGCAGGCGATCCGGTCGGCAACGGCCTGGCCGCGAGCCTGGCGCGGCCCGGCGGCATCATCACCGGCCTGTCGACGGCGAACACCGACACCGCCGGCAAGCGCCTCGAATTCCTGCGTGAAATCGTTCCCGGTCTGCGCCGGCTGGCGATCCTGGGCAATTTCTCCAACCGGGCCGTCGGCCTGGAACTCGCCATCGTGCAGGCGGAGGCGCGCGGATATGGTGTCGAGACCATCCCACTCTTTCTTTCAACGCATCGAGGAGATCGAGCCGGCGATCCAGTCGCTTGGCGGCCGGGCGGAAGCGCTCTATGTCTGCATCGACCCGCTGGTGATCGCCCATTGGGCGCGCATCAACGCGCTGGCGCTGGCCGCGCGGCTGCCGGCCGTGCACGGCTTTCGCGCCGGCGTCGCGGCGGATGGCCTGCTCTCCTCCAGACCCGATCGTGTCGATCTCTTCCGGCGCGCCGCCGAACTGGCCAGCAAGATCCTGCGCGGCACCAAGCCTGCCGATCTTCCGGTCGAACAGCCGACCAAGTTCGAGCTGATCGTCAACACCAGGACGGCGAAGGCGCTCGGCCTCACCATCCCGCCGTCGATCCTCGCCCGCGCCGATGAGGTGATCGAATGAGGTGGCCCACATGACGACAGCCCCACCGGCGCCGGCGAGGCCCTCGGCCGGCATCGACCTATTCGAGGCGATGTACACCGCCCGCTCATTGCGGCATTTCAAGCCCGATCCGGTGCCGCCCGAGCTGATCACGCGCGTGCTCGACGCGGCCATCCGCGCCTCGAGCGGCGGCAACACGCAGCACTGGAGCTTCATCATCGTGCGCGACGCGGAGAAACGTCGCCAGCTCGCAGCACTCTATCGCAAGGCCTCCGACTATCAGAGCGCGGTCTATGCCGCGCGACCCAAGCCCGTCCACCTGACCCAGGCGCAATACGAGCAGTTCCTGGCCAACAGCGGCTATCTCTGGGACCACATGGCCGATGCGCCGGTGATCCTGGTGCCGTGCCTCACGAAGCGCGAGCCGCCCGAGCGCGCGGGCCTGCCGGATGTCGTGCAGGCGCGCTACGCCGACCATCTCGCCAATGTGCAGCGCCTCAGCGGGTCGAGCATCTACCCCGCGGTCCAGAACATCATCCTCGCCTGCCGCGCGCTCGGCCTCGGCACGGTGATCACGACCAACCACATCCTCTACGAGGACGAGGTCAAGCAGGTGCTCGGCATGCCGGCCCATGCAGCCACCTTCGCCCTGATGCCGATCGGGTATCCGACGAAAAAATACGGGCCCCTCACCCGCAAGCCGGTGGCCGAGGTCACCTTTGCCGATAGTTGGGGCAACGCCTGGCCGTGATGGCGTCCAAAACCGGCCAGACATCCCCAAGCGCGCGTGCGAGACCGTTGGCCGGTCGAGCACAGGAGCCGATATGAGAGTTTACGACGAGGCTTTCGTGACGCGGTTTCTAAAACCGTGGAACGCGCATGACGTCGGCGGCGCGATGGCCCTGATGACGGAAGATCGCCTGTGGGAGATTCCCCGGGGCGCCGAGCCGCACGGCACCGCCTTCAAGGGATCGCAGGCCGTGCGAACGGCGATCGCCGCTGCCTTCGAGGCCCTGCCGGACGTCCGCTATGAGCTGGTGCGCAGCAGCTTCGGCCCCGATCTCGTGGTGGTCGAGCTGCTGGTGAGCGCCACTCTCGCCGGCGGCAAGCGGGCGAAGTTCCACGCCTGCGATGTCATGACCGTCGAGGACGGCAAGGTGGCTGCGAAGCGCTCTTACCGGAAGGTCGTCGAGTAACGGTTGGCTGGTCCTCCGACATGAGCGGAATTCATGTCGGACCGCGAGACATTCGTTTGTGCCGTTTTCGGCGCGGGCGCAAGCCTCCGGCCACTGCACGGATACCACTCGAGGAGGCTGCAATGGCCACGATAGACAATGACAAACTCAATGCCCTGGTCGGCAAGATGCTGGGCGATCTCGGCGGCGCCTTCAGCGTGCCGACGGTGCGGATCGGCTTCCGGCTCGGCCTGTTCGACGCGCTCCATCGTCATGGCGCCACCACTGCCGCCGACCTCGCCACACGAACCGGACTGGCGCCGCGCTACGTGCGGGAATGGGCGCTCGCCCAGGCCGCCAACGGCTACGTCGCCTATGAGCGCGACGGCGAGCGTTTCAGCCTGACGCCCGAGCAGGCGATGGTCTTCGCAGTGAAGGACAGCCCGGTCTATCTCGCCGGCGCCTTCGATCTCAGTGCCGCGATGGTCGAGGGCCAGCCCAAGGTCGAGGCCGCCTTCCGCCACGGCGGCGGCGTCGCCTGGGGCGACAGCACCGGCTGCCTGTTCTGCGCCGTCGGCGCGTTCTTCCGCCCGGGCTACGTCAATGCCGTCGTGCAGGCCTGGCTGCCGGCGCTCGACGGCATGCTGCCGCGCCTGAAGGCGAGCGCCAAGGTGGCCGACATCGGCTGCGGCGTCGGCTTCTCGACCCTGCTGATGGCCGAGGCTTTCCCCGACAGCCGCTTCGTCGGCTACGATTTCCACGCGCCTTCCATCGAACAGGCGAACGCCCACGCGCGATCGCACGGGCTTGCCGACCGCGTCAGCTTCGAGACGGCCGCCGCCAAGGACATCGCCGCGCGCGACTTCGACCTCATCACCATGTTCGATTGCCTGCACGACATGGGTGATCCCCGGGGCTGCGCGGCGCAGATGCGCAAGCTGCTGAAGCCCGACGGCGCCTGGATGATCGTCGAGCCGCTGGCCGCCGACCGGCCGGGCGACGATGTCGCCAACCCCGTCAGCCGGCTCTACTACAACGCCTCGACGATGATCTGTGTCCCCACGTCCCTGTCCCAGGAAGTCGGCGAAGCGTTGGGTGCGCAGGCCGGCGAGACGAAACTCACCGAGGTGCTGACCGGCGCCGGTTTCAGCCGCGTGCGGCGCGCCACCGAAGGACCGTTCAACATGGTGCTGGAAGCCCGGCCCTAGCAGGAGGGCGTCGTGATACTCGGCATGTCGCTGTCGGCCTTCACGGCCGTGCATGTGGCCATAAGCCTGATCGCAATCGCGAGCGGGGCGTTCACCCTGCTGGGCATGCTGCGCTCGCGACAGCCGGCGGGGCTCACTGCCGTCTTCCTGCTGAGTACGATTGCCACCGACGTGACCGGCTTCCTGTTTCCCTTCACGCACATTCGTCCGGGCCACGTGATCGGCGCCGTGTCGCTGGTGGCGCTGGTGCCGACGCTGCTGGCGCTCTACCAGCACCGGCTGACCGGGCCGTGGCGGTGGATCTACGTGACCGGCGTCACGACCCAACTCTATTTCAACGGCGTCATCGCAGTCCGGCAGGCGTTCGCAAAGATCGACTTTCTGCTCCCGCTGGCGCCAAGTCCGACCGCCCTGCCGCTCGTCGGGACACAACTTGTCGTCCTGGCGGTCTTCGTCGTCCTGGGGGTGCTCGCCGTAAAGCGCTTCCACCCGCAGACGACCGCCCAGGGATCAAGCACTTCGCAGGCGCGCCGCAACCTCGGCGACTTCGCGGAGAAAGTGATTGCCCGGTTTTAAAGGATGGCGTTGCCGCGCGCGCCGCGGATCAGGCGACCGGGCAAGGCACCGGTTGCCTCGCCGTGCCGATAGACGACGGCACCGGACACGATGGTCGCATCGAAGCCGTCCGTGCGCTGGAGCAGCCGCTTGCCGCCGGCCGGCAGGTCGTAGACGATCTCCGGCCGGCGCAGGCGCAGGTTGTCGTAGTCCAGGATATTGATATCGGCCTTCATGCTGACCCGCAGCAGGCCGCGATCGCCAAGCCCGATCGCCGCGGCGTTGTCTGCCGCCAGCCGCTTGATCGCCCAGGATACCGGAAACAGCGACCCTCGCCCGCGGTCGCGCGTCCAATGCGTCAGCAGATAACTGGTGGAGGTGGCGTCGCACATGACGCCGACATGGGCGCCGCCGTCGCCGAGACCGATCAATGAATTCGGCGCATCCATCATGTCGCGCACCACGTCGAGATTGCCGGCGGCATAGTTGGTGACCGGCAGATACAGCATCCCCTTGCCGTCGCCCTCGATCATCAGGTCGTAGGCGAGTTCGGCGGGCGGCCGGCCGGCGCGGGCCGCACGGGCGGCAACGCTGTCCTCGGCCTTGGGCTCGTAGTCCGGCGGATCGCCGAAGGGGTACATGCGATCCCAGCGGTCGATCAGCTGGCCGCGCCGGTCGCCCTCGAAGCTCTCCGACAGGATCCGCGCGCGCATCTCGGGCTGGCGCAGCAGCGCGAGGCGTTCGGCAAACGGCAGATGGGCGATGCGCTTATAGCTCGGCCGGCCGCCGAACGGGTTTTGCGACAGTTCGAGGCCCAGCAGCACACTGGTCGGACGCGAGCGGACCTGGGCGGTGATGCGCAGCCCCTCGGCATTGGCCGCGTCGATCTCGGCCATCAGCTCGCGCCAGCCCTCGGGATGGTTGTCGCGCTGCAGCAGGCTGATGGTGACGGGGCGCCCAGATTCCTTCGCCAGACGGCGGAACAGGTGGATCTCGCCGGCCTGCTCGAAATCCGAGACGATCTGCATCCAGCCCGTGCCTTCAGCGCGCATCGCGTGGGCGATGGCGGTGAGCTCGGCCTCCTCGGCGCGCAGGGTCGGGATGTGCTTGCCGTCGGCCGAGCGGTGATTGAGCGTGCGCGAGGTCGAGAAGCCCAGTGCGCCGGCGCGCAAGCCCTCGGCCGTGAGCTCGGCCATGCGCCGGCGGTCCTGTTCGGTCGCCGGCTCGCGGTCGGCGCCGCGCTGGCCCATGACATAGACCCGCAGTGCTGCATGCGGCACCTGCGCGGCGACATCGACATCGTAGCGGCGGGCAGCGATGGCATCGAGGAAATCGGGGAAGCTGTGCCAGTTCCACGGCAGGCCTTCGCTCAGCACGACCTCGGGAATGTCCTCCACGCCCTCCATCAGGTTGATCAGCATCGCGTGCTGGTCGGCATGGCAGGGCGCGAAACCCACGCCGCAATTGCCGAACAGGACGGTCGTGGCGCCGTTCCACGAGGACGGCGACAGCCGGTCTGACCAGGTCGCCTGCGCGTCGTAGTGCGTGTGCACGTCGACGAAGCCCGGCGTGACGAGCTTGCCGCGCGCGTCGATTTCCTCGACTCCCTTGGGAATGCTGCCGCCGATCGCCGCGATCTTGCCGTCGATCACGGCGAGGTCGGCCTCATAGGGATCGCCGCCGGACCCGTCGACGATGGTGCCGTTGCGAATCACAAGGCTGGGGGACGACATGCGGATACTCCGGGGTGCGGCCTGAATAGTACCGGCAGGGGATGAGACCATCAACCGCGCAGGAGCGCGGCGCCCTTGTCGAGCAGGGGAAGGACCTTGTCCTTGGCCTCGGTCGGCACGCCGAACACGACACGGTCGACGCCGGCGTCGCGGGCTTGTTTGAGCGCATCGCCATTCATGCCGGTGCCGAACAGCGTGACCGGCACCTCGGCGGCGTCGCGGCCGGCCGCCTTCAGCATCTCGCGGAACGGCGGCAGCATCGCCAGCGTGTCGCCACCGCGGCCGCCGATCGGCATCCAGCCGTTGCCATAGGCGATGGCGCGGCGCGCGCCCTGCGGGAAGCCGCCGCCGACGATGATCGGCGGATGCGGCTTCTGCACCGGCTTGGGCCATTGCATCATCTCGTCGAACTTCACGAGCTCGCCTGAGTATTTCGGCTTGGAGTGCGTCCAGATTTCCTTCATCGCCTCGATGCGCTCGCGCACCAGCTTGAAGCGCGTGGCGAATTCAGTGCCGTGGTCGGCCATCTCCTCGGCGTTCCAGCCGCCGCCGATGCCGAACAGCAGGCGACCGTTCGACAACCGGTCGACGGTCGAGACTTCCTTGGCGGTGTGGATGGGATCGCGCTGCACCACGAGGCAAACGCCGGTGCCGAGCTTGATCGTCTTGGTGACGACGGCGGCTGCACCCATCGCCACGAAGGGGTCGTAGGTGTCGTAGTACCATTTCGGCAGGTCGGCGCCGCCCGGCCACGGCGACTTGCGGCTGGTCGGGATGTGGCTGTGCTCGGGGAACCAGACCGACTCGAAGCCGCGCGCCTCCGCCTCGATGGCGAGCTCGTGCGGCGCGATTGCGTAGTCCGTCGGAAACATCGTGATGCCGATCTTCATGTCTCGTCCCTCCGCTGTCGTTTTCGTCAGTCTACTCATTCGGCGTCAACGATGGCATAACATGGGGCCATGGACACTACCCGCCTCGAGCAGTTCGTCGGCACGTTCTGGGACGACGCCATCCTGCCCTCGATCACCGACTACATCCGCATCCCCAACAAGTCGCCGGCCTTCGATCCGCAATGGGCCGAGCACGGCTACATGGAAGATGCCGTCAAGTTGATGGAGGCATGGGCGCGCCGCGAGCTCGCCTCCTTCGCCGGAGCCACGCTGGAGGTGGTGCGGCTGCCCGGCCGGACGCCGCTGATCCTCATGGACATCCCGGGCGACGGCAAGGACACCGTGCTGCTCTACGGCCATCTCGACAAGCAGCCCGAGATGAAGGGCTGGTTCGAGGGCTTCGGTCCGTGGATCCCGCTGCGCAAGGACGACAAGCTCTATGGCCGCGGCGGCGCCGACGACGGCTATGCGATGTACGCCTGACTGTGTGCGCTGCGCGCGCTCAGCGAGCAGAACGTGCCGCGCGCCCGCTGCGTCATCATGATCGAGGCCTGCGAGGAATCGGGCAGCTACGACCTGCCGTTCTACGTCGATCACCTGATCGAGCGCATCGGCAACCCCTCGCTGGTCGTCTGCCTCGACTCCGGCTGCGGCGATTACGAGCGGCTGTGGCTCACCACTTCGCTGCGCGGCATCGCGGCCGGCACGCTCACGGTCCGCGTGCTGACCGAAGGCGTGCACTCGGGCGACGCCTCCGGCATCGTGCCCTCCTCCTTCCGCCTGATGCGCGGGCTGCTGTCGCGCATCGAGGACGAGGCGACGGGCGAGATCAAGCTGCAGGACCTTTACGTGCAGATCCCGCCGCAACGCATCGAACAGGCCAAGGCTGCGGCCAAGGTGCTGGGCAATGCCGTCTACGATCGTTTCCCCTTCGCCGGCACGACCAAGCCGATGGCGAGCGAGCTCGGCGACCTGGTGCTGAACCGCACCTGGCGGCCGCAGCTCGCGACCATCGGCATGGACGGCTATCCGGTTCCGGGCGATGCCGGCAACGTGCTGTTGCCCTACTCGACCGCCAAGCTCAGCGTCCGCATCCCACCGACGCTCGACGGCACGGCGGCGCTGGCGGCGATCAAGCGCACCCTCGAGGCCGATCCGCCCAACGTCGCGGAGGTCAGGTTCGAGAGCGACGGCGGGCAGAGCGGCTGGCACGCCCCACCGCTCGCACCCTGGCTCGAGACGGCCGTGGGCCAGGCCTCGCAGGAAGCCTTCGGCAGGCCGGCAGCCTATATGGGCGAAGGCGGAACGATTCCCTTCATGGGCATGCTGGGCGAGAAATTCCCCAACACCCAGTTCGTCGTCACCGGCGTGCTCGGGCCCCACTCCAATGCGCACGGCCCCAACGAGTTCCTGCACATTCCGACCGGCAAGCGCGTGACCATGGCGGTGGCGCGCATGATCGCGGCGCACCACGAGCGGAAGGCAAGTTAGAGCGTCACCCGCGCACCAGCGCCGCGCCGCCATGCAGGACCGCTGCCGCCTCATCGACGATCCGCTCGATCACCTCGCGGGCGGTAGGAATGTCGCGCACGAGATCGACGCTCTCTCCGGCCCAGACCACGCGCTGGCCGAAATCATTGGCGGGGCTTGCCAGGTAGCCGGCTTCCGCCTGCTTCTGCTGGCCTTGCAGCGCTTCTTCCTTGCCGTGCCATTGCTCGGAGAAGTCGTTGCGCAGCGCCCGCCCCGGATAGATGGCGGGCCAGGCGAGGCCGCGGACGATGTCGAAGACCCGGGTCTGCGCCGTCTGGTCGCCGCCGGACGCCACGGCCTTTTCCTTCATCGCCTGGTCCCACAGCGATTCGACCGTGGCGGTGAAGCGCGTACCCATCAACACGCCGGCAGCACCCAGCGACAGGGCGGCGGCGAGCCCGCGGCCATCGGCAATGCCGCCGGCGGCGACCACGGGGATTGGACCCACGGCATCGACGACCGCCGGCACCAGTCCGATCGTGCCGCGCGCCATCCCGGAATGCCCGCCGGCGTCGCGCCCCTGCGCGATGATGATGTCGGCACCGGCCGCTGCCGCTTGTCTCGCCTGTTCCAGCGTCTGCACCTGGCAGATGATCCGGCTGCCCGCCGCCTTGATGCGGGCGGTGTAGGGCAGCGGGTCGCCAAACGACAGCATGACCGCCGCCGGCTTGGCATCGAGCGCGACATCGAGCGCCAAGGGATTCTTGTCCAGCGCCCAGAGAATGAATCCGATGCCGATGCGAGCATTGCCCGCCGCCGCCAGCTCCTGCTGGATCTTCTTCTCGTCGGCATAGCCTGAGCCGAGCAGGCCGAGGCCGCCGGCATGGGTCACCGCAGCGGCCAGTTTTCCGCCGGCGGCCGCGCCCATCGGAGCAAGCAGGATCGGGTGCTGGATGCCCAGCAGACGCGTCAGCGTCGTCTCGATGGTTGCCACTAGGGCAGCCGCGGCTGATGAAACTTGTACGGCGGATAGTCCTTGGCGATGTCGGACATGACCTCGATCAGCGCCGGCGCGTCGCTGGCCAGCGCCTCGCGCAGCGCGCCGCGCAGGCCGTCGGCGGTATCGACCCGCCAAGCGGCGATGCCGAAGGACTTGGCGTAGGCCTGGAAGTCCGGGTTGGTCAGGAGCGAGCCGGAATGGCGGCCTTCGTAGAGCCGCTGCTGGTCGCGCAGCACGTTGCCGTACGAGGCGTTGTTCACCACCACCGTCACCAGGTTGATGCCGAACTGCTTGGCGGTGGCGAGATCGGAGCCGCCGAACAGGAAGCCGCCGTCGCCGGCGACCGAGATCACCGGCCGGTCGGGATTGGCTATCTTGACGCCCAGCGCCGTCGGAAAGCCGTAGCCCAGCGTGCCAGAGAAGCCCGAGGAGATCAGGCGGCGCGGCTGGTGAACGGGATAGCCGTACCAGATCATGTAACCGAGCTGCGTGACCTCATCGACCACGATGCCGTCGTCGGGCAGCACCTCGCGCAACACCTTCATGAAGGAGTATTGCGGGTCGGCTTTCGCGATCGCCGCATCTGCCGCCGCCCGGGCCGCGGCCACTGCCGCCCGCCATGCGGCAGCGCCCTTGCTCTTCACAAGTGCTGTGAGCGCGCGTGCCCCGTCGGCCGCATCGGCCACGATCGCCACGTCGACGTGCTGCCGGCGATGCTCGATCGGGTCGATATCGATGCGCGCCGTCTTCAGGCCGGCAGGCGCCGGCGCCCAGCGCGCGATCGGCACGTCGAGCCGCGTGCCGATGCCGATCAGCAGGTCGGTCTTGTCCCAGAGCTCGAAGCCGCCGACCGTGCCCAGCGACAGCGGGTGGCGCGAATCGACCACGCCCTTGCCCATGCGGAACGACACGACGGGTGCTCCGATCTTCTCGGCCAGCGCCAGGATCTCCGGCCCGGCATCGACCGCGCCGCCGCCCACCCAGATCATCGGCGCCCGGGCGCCATCGACCAGCTTGGCAAGGGCGGCGATCTTGTCGGCATCGGGCACGGGATTCTCGCGCTTGCCGAGCGGGTCCATCGGTGTGACGTCGGCGGTGGCGGAGAACATGTCCCACGGCATCTCGACCGCGACCGGACCGGGACGGCCCGACACCATCGCCTGGAAGGCGCGCGCCATGACCTGCGGCGCCTCGGTCGGATGCTCGATGCGCTCGGCGAATTTCACCAGCGTCTTCAGGGTGGCGAGCTGGTCGGGCATCTCATGGAGCTGGCCGCGGCCGCGGCCGATCATGGCGCTCGGCACCTGGCCGGTGATGCACATGATGGGCGCGTTGGTGCCCCAGGCCGTGGTCAGCGCGCCCATGGTGTTCATCACCCCGGGACCCGGCACCACCGTGAAGGCCGACGGCTTGCCCGTCGACTGGGCATAGCCCATCGCCATGTAGGCGGTGGTCTGCTCGTGCCGGGCGTTGATCACTTTCAGCCGGTTGGCGTTGCGGGCAAAGGCATCGAACAGGCCGTACATCTGCACGCCCGGCAGTCCGAAGATCATGTCGATGCCGTGACGCAGCAGGGAATCGACGATGGCGTCACCGCCGGTCATGCGAGCCATGGGTTTGCGTTTCCTCTCTCTGTTCTTGCGGCCGATCTTGTCACGTTCCGGCCGCCACTTCTTCAGTTTGTCCGGCGGAGGGCAAATTAATGCTTTCCAGGTGCCGCGCACAGGAAGACGATGTCCCGCGGTGTGCCGTCGAGGGCGTAATCGTGACCGATCGCAGATCGGCTCGATAAACCAACCCGGGGAGATCGACGCATGGCGGCAGCACAGGCTCGTAGCGGCGGCCTTTCGCTCTGGTGAAAGGTTGCGGCCATCGCGACGATGGTGTTCGGCTTTTCGGTTCTGATCGGAGTGACCGTCGAGGCCTACCGCAAGGCACCGCCCATCCCCGCACGGACCGTCGAAGCCGGGGGTGCCGTCCTCTTTACGAGCGATGACGTAGCCGCGGGCCAACAAGTCTTCCTCAAACACGGCCTCATGAACAACGGCACGATATGGGGCCATGGCGCCTATCTCGGCCCGGACTTCTCGGCCCAATACCTGCACAACTGGGCGCTCGACGTCGCCGATCGTGCCGCGCAGGAGCGGTTCCGACGCCCCTATGTCGAACTCGTTCCCGATCAGCAAGCCGAGATCGATGGCGGCGGCGCCCGGACGATGAAGCAGAACCGTTACGACCCCTCGACCGGGACCTTGACCCTGAGCGCGGCAGACGCCGACTCGTTCAAGCGCCAGATCGGCTATTGGACGAACTATTTCGTGACGCCCGCCAGCAACGGCGGGTTGGCCGTGAAGGCGGTCTCCGATCCCCGGGAATTGCGCGAGCTGACCGCGTTCTTTGCCTGGACCGCATGGGCCTCGACAGCGACCCGGCCCGGCACGTCTCATTCCTACACGAATAACTTTCCCTACGATCCACTCGCCGGCAACGTGCTGACCGGCGGGGCCGTGATCTACAGCGTGCTCAGCCTGGTGTTCCTGCTTGCCGGCACCGCCATCGTGCTGCTCGCCTTCGGCAAGTTCGCATATCTCGGATAGCATAGTCCGTCGCGGCCGCCGCTCGCTGCGGTCTTCGAGACGACGCAACCGCAAAGAGCCGCGCTCAAATTCATGGCCGTCGCCGCGCTGCTCTTCCTCACTCAAGTCCTCGTCGGCGCTGGCGTCGCACATTACCGTGCCGAGCCCGGCGATTTCTTCGGCTTCGATCTGTCGGCGTTCCTGCCGAGCAATCTGCTGCGCACCTGGCATCTGCAGCTCGCTATCTTCTGGATTGCGACCTCCTATGTCGGCGGCGCGCTGTTCGTCGCCGGCATGCTGGGCCGCAACGAGCCGCCCGGGCAGCGCCTTGCCATTCACGTTCTGTTCGGCGCCATCGTCTTCGTCGCGGTTGGAAGTCTGCTCGGCGAATGGGCCGGGATCGCCCAGTTGCTGGGCAACGCCTGGTTCTGGTTCGGCAACAGGGCTGGGAATATCTCGAGCTCGGCCGCGCCTGGCAGATCCTGCTCGCCATTGGCCTCGTCTTCTGGTTCGGCCTGCTCTGGCGCAACGTGGCGCCGGCGCGCCATGATGCCGAGCGCTGCGGGCTCATCGGGTTCTTCCTGATCGCCGCCGCGGCAATCCTGGTGTTCTATCTCCCGGCGCTTTTCTACGACGGCACCACCCATTTCACGATCGTCGATACCTGGCGGTTCTGGATCATCCATCTGTGGGTCGAGGGCTTCTTCGAGCTGTTCGTCACCGTCATCGTCGGCATCATTTTCTACGAACTCGGACTGGTGGAGCGCGACACGGCGCTGCGCGTCATTTACCTCGATCTCATCCTGGTTTTCGGTGGCGGACTGATCGGCACCGGGCATCACTGGTACTTCAATGGCCAGACCGAGATCAACATGGCGCTGTCGTCGGCATTCTCGGCGCTCGAGGTGGTTCCGCTGACGCTCATCACACTCGATGCCTGGGACTTCGTCAGAGTGACCCGGGGCGAGGGCAGCCCGCCGTTTCGGCACAAATGGACGTTCTATTTCCTGATGGCCGTGGGCTTCTGGAATTTCACCGGCGCCGGCATCTTCGAATTTCTCATCAACATGCCGATCGTCAGCTACTTCGAGATGGGCACCAACCTCACACCCACTCACGGCCATGCCGCGATGATGGGGGTGTTCGGCATGCTGGCTATCGGGCTGATGGTGTTCGTTCTGCGCCAGACCACCAGCGAAGCGGCCTGGCCGCGCCTCGAGCGATACATTCGCTGCGGGTTCTGGGGGCTCAACATCGGGCTCGCGATGATGGTGGTGTTCAGCCTGTTTCCCGCTGGAATCCTGCAATTGCACGACGTCATCACCAACGGCTATTGGCACGCGCGCAGCCTCGCCTATACGGCGGGCACGGTTCCGCGGCTGCTCGAATGGCTTCGCATGCCGGGTGACCTGGTGTTCATCTTACTGGGCGCGCTGCCGATCGCGATCGCAATGTGTCTCGGCTATCTCGACCTATGGATGAGGCGCGAGCCGGCCGCCGCACCATCGCCGGTTTCAGCAGAGTAGGAGCTTCTCACGGGGCCGCGGCCTGAAGGAGCGAGCATGAGGCCAACTTCAAGACGGCGAAGGCGCTCGGCCTCGACGTCCCGCCGCGGCTACTGGCGATCGCCGACGACGTCATCGAATAGACCGTGGCCCGCCACGAGCGTGGGCCACATCACTGTTCCCGCTTAACCCGGCGCATGAAAACGGCAAGCGGCGTCGCGGCCAGCGACACCAGGGCCATGAGGTAGAAGGCGTTCAGGTAACCGATCATCGCCGCCTGTCGCAGCACCTCGTTCGACAGGTTGAGCAGGCCGCCCAGGTTGTCGAGGCTCCATTGCGGCGGCAGGTCCGACAGGGACTTGTTGTAGGGCGTGATGACTTCCGTCAGCCGCGAATAGTTGGACGCGGTCGAGCGGCTGACGACCAGCACGACGATGGAGATGAACAGGCTGGAACCGAAATTGCGCATCAGGGTGAAGACGGATGAACCTTCCGTCACCTGACCCGGCGGCAGGGTGGAAAAGGCCATCACCGTCATCGGCGTGAAGGCGATCGACTGGCCGAGGCCCAGCAGCAGGTTGCTCCAGAAGATATGCGAGTCGGTGAGATTGATGTCGAGCTCGGCCATCCAGAACCCCGCCGCTGCCTGGATCGCCATGCCGCAGACGATGGCCAGCCGCGGGGCGATGCGGGTGAACTGGGCGATGAACAGGAAGGCCGCCCAGTTGCCGATGCCGCGCGCGGCGATCAGCGTGGCGATGGCATTGTCGGGGTAGCCGCGCAGGTCGTGCAGCAGGGTCGGAAACAGCACGATGCTGGTGAAGTTCAGCATGCCCATGACGAAGGCCAACATCACGCCGATGCAGAAGTTGCGGTCGAGCAGCAGGCGCGGATTGAGGAACGGCTCTGGCACGGTCAGGCAGTGCACGACGAAGACCCAGGCCGCGAGCGCGCCGGTGAAGGCGAAAAGCATGATCTCCGTCGAGTCGAACCAGTCCAGCCGATGGCCGCGGTCGAGGATCAGCTGTGCCGCCGTGATCGCCACCGACAAGGCGATGAAGCCGATCCAGTCGAACTTCACGGCAATGCGCGCAGTATGGCCGCGCAACGCGAACCAGATGCAGACCAGGGCGCAGATCCCCGGCGGAACGATGATGAAGAAGGCGGCACGCCAGTCATAGGCTTCCGTCGCGATGCTGCCGACGATGGGGCCGAGCACGGGACCGAACACCGCGCCGACGCCCCACATCACCAGGGCGATCGGCTGCAGGTGCTTGGGAAAGGTCGCCAGCAGGACGGCCTGGCCGAGCGGCATGATCGGCGCGCCGAACATGCCCTGCAGGACGCGGGCAAAGATCAGGCTCTCCAGGCTGTTCGCGATGCCGCAGAGCACGGCGCTGGCGGTGAAACCGAGCACGGTGAAGAACATCAGGTTGCGCCAGCCGAGCCGGCTCGCCAGCCAGCCCGTCATCGGCGTCGCAACGGCGGTGGCGATCAGATTGAGCGTGATCACCCAGGAAATCTCTTCCTGCGTCGCCGACAGGTTGCCTCGCATCTGCGGCAACACCAGATTGGCCAGCGTGATGGTCATGCCGAACAGCATGTTGGCGATCTGCACCATCAGCAAGATGAGCCACTGGCGCCCGCTGATCGTGAAGATGCCGCCTTTCACTTCGGTGGCGATGGCAGTCATTCGATGCAGTCAGATTGTTATTGTTATTGAGCCGCGTTCCTACGGAAACTGCGGATGCCACTATTCGTCAGGACGGCCGTGAGCGACAGGGAAAACAGGCGCGCTGCGGAACGGGCGTGCTGCGCTGCAACAATGGCTGACGACCTGGCCGCGCAGGATGTTCGCTTGGACCCGCTTAAACGCGCGCCTTGCCGCTAATTCTAACCCAAGTTGGCGGCCAGTCTGGAAAGCGGACGAACGTCCTCGAGCTCTTCCAGGCGATCGACCGCATCGACCAGCCGCGCGGTCGTGTTGGCGGGCATCTCGGTGGCGGAGAAATCGAGGCATCGGCGGAATTTGGCAAGATGCTGACCCTCTGTCAGGGGACGCGCCGGGTTTGCGAGCATTGTTTCGCAAGACCAGCTTAGCTTCCTGCCGTTCTGAAGAGTTATGACGAGACTTTGCGGCGCCAAGGCGTTCGGGTCGGTATTGGTGTCATGGCGTATTTTCACGCGGGCCGCCAACTCATGCGTTTCGCGATCTGTCAGCGCATCGCCGCGAAAATCTGCCAGATCGAGCGCTCCGTTCTTGAGAACTTTCGCCACGGTATAGGCCATGCACAACCGCGCATAGCTCGCGCCGGGGTCGGGCAGCAGTGGCCGGCCAACCAAGCGGACAATCAAGGGCGGAGCACTGATCTCGATATGACCGACATCCGCCGCCGTGAAAGCATGTTGCGTTTGAAGCGACATGACGCCTTCAACACCGCCATGGGTGGCGCGACCGGCAGGAAATGGCTTGTGACTGAATTCCGTGATTCGCCAATCGTGGCCAAGGCTCTCCAGGATCGGCTCGAGTGCAAAGGCACCCTCGAACAAGGTGAGGTATCCGTACGGCCCCTCGAACACCGAAGCTGGCGGGCTGAAATCAAGCGTCGCCAGCTCACAGGATTGCACGGCCGCTCGAGCGTTGAACGCGAGCTGCGCCGGCAAAATCGGGCTTCCCTCCACGTGCGCCTGCATCGTGCCGCTGGCTTGTGCCAACTGCCAGGCAAACGCCGCCTCCAGCCTCCTCTTGTCCAGGCCCAGCACGCGCGCGGCTGCCGCCACCGCACCGAACCCTCCGGCCGTGCCGGGACGAAAAAAGCGAAATCCGGCGTGCGAGGCCAGACCCAGCCCCGCAGCGATGTCCACACCAACGGCGATCGCCGCGATCAGCTCGGCACCACTCACGCCACCGCGCAATTCGGCGGCCGCCAACGCCGCGGGCAGAGCCGTCGCCATGGCGTGCACGACGGCGCCCTCGTGAAGGCAGTCGAACTCCTGATTATGCATCTGCCAGGCATTGATGAAGGCGGCAGCCGGCGCGGACAGGCGCACGGCGCGGCCCCATACAGGCACCAGCGGGTCACCCCATCCCGAGGCAACGCGCAAAAGCCCCTCGCCGCCTTCGACCGATGAGCCGGCAATGCCGACACCAAGACTATCCAGAACGAATACCTTGGCTCTCTGAACCGCTGCCGCCGGCAGGTCGGTGAATTGCGTGTCGAGCGCATGTGCAGCGAAGCGTGCGGCAGCAGTCATGCTCAAGGATCCCATTCAGGCCGGCAGGCTGTCACTTCGGCTCATGACCCAGAACGTACATCGGCAAATGCGTCGCCGTCTGCGAAATGGGCTATCCGACAGGGTTGATCGTCGGCGGCCGCTTAGCATAACGTGTGCACGGGCGCGGAGTCGATGGTGGTCCAGTTAGAGACCCCGCGCCGCTCTGGGGAACACAAGATGGGATCACGCCCCTGCGGCGCCGGTCCGGGGCTGCGCTAAATGCTTGCCGTCGGACCCGCCCAATCGTCTGAAAACTGGTTGCGTCAGGCCGACGCAATCCTGTCGCACCTCGAAGACGGCCTCAACCTGATTGCGGCGCTGGCCGTGTTCTTCCTGATGTTCGTGGGTGTGGCGCAGATCGTCGGCCGCACCATCTTCGACTTCGCGATCTACGGCTATATCGACTGGATCGAGCAGTCCTCGGCGCTATTTGCCTTCCTGGGCATCGCCTACGCCCAGCGCCTGGGCAGTCATATCGGCATGGACCTGACGATGGGCTGGCGGACGTCGATACGCTGGAAAATAGAGCTGTTCGGCGTCGCTATGGCGCTCGGCATCATCACCATTCTGATCTTCGCCAGCTTCAGCAATTTCCAGCGGGCCTATTCGATCGGCGATTCGACCATGGACATCAAGCTTCCGACTTGGCCCGCCAAGTTCATGGTGCCGCTGGCGCTGAGCTTCCTGTGGCTGCGTCTCTCGCTGCAGATTTGCGGCTACATCCGCATGATCGCCCATCCCGACGCCGAGCCCGTGGCGGTACCGAAGCTGATCACCCTGGAGACGCAGGTGCAGAACGAAATCGCCGAGGCTCTCGGCAAGGACGCGCCGCGATGATCGAGCTCAGTCCCATGGCGGTCGGCGGAATTGGCGTGGCAGCCCTGTTAGCGCTGTGCTTCGCCGGCGTGCGCTTCGCCTTCGCAGGCGCGATCGTCGGCACCGGGGGCCTGGTGTGGCTCATCGGCTGGGAGGCCGGGATCCGGACCGCCGGCATCGCGCCCTACACGTCGGGCGCCAACTACACCTTGTCCGTCCTGCCGATGTTCATCCTGATCGGCTACCTGGCCTACTACGCCGGCATCACCCAGAGCGCCTTCGAGGCGGCCCGCCGCTGGTTCGGCTGGCTGCCCGGCGGGCTTGCCACCGGCACGGTCTTCGCGGTCGCGGGCTTCTCGGCGGTCTCGGGCGCGAGCAGCGCCGCCGCCGCCGTCTTCGCCAAGGTGGCGATCCCCGAGATGCTGCGTGCGAAATACGACAAGCGCCTGGCCGCCGGCGTCTGCGCGGCGGGGGCCACGCTCGATTCGCTGATCCCGCCCAGCACGCTCCTCGTTGTCTACGGCATCATCACCGAGCAGTCGATTGGCAAGCTGCTGATCGCCGGCTTCGTGCCCGGCATCGTGTCGGCGTTCGTCTATGCCCTGATCATTACCTGGCGCTGCTGGCGAAAGCCCGAGCTCGGCCCGCGCGTCACGGGCTACAGCTGGCCGCAGCGCTTCCAGTCGCTGCCCGGCACCACGCCGATCTTCCTCGTCATCCTGATCATCTTCTTCAGCATGTACTTCGGCTGGGCGACGCCCACCGAGGCGGGCGCGCTCGGCGCCTTCTCGGTCTTCGCCTTCGCACTCAAGGCCGGCATCAAGCGCGGCGAGCTGCGCCAATGCCTGCTCGATTCCGCGAAGCTCACCGTTATGATCTTCACGGTGATCTGGGGCGTGCTGATCTTCGTGCGCTTCCTCGGATTCTCCGGCATGCCCGAGGAAGTCTCGCGTTGGGTGACCGGCCTCAACATGCCGCCGATTGCGATCCTGCTCGCGATCTACATGCTGTACTTCATCCTCGGCACCGTCCTCGAGGGCATCGGCATGTTCCTCCTGACGCTTCCGGTGGTCTTCCCCGTGATCATGTCGCTGGGCTACGATCCGATCTGGTTCGGCATCGTGCTGGTCAAGCTCAGCGGCATCGCCTCTCTGTCGCCGCCTGTCGGCCTGGTGGTGTTCGTGGTGAACGGCGTGCGGCCGGACATCTCCGTGCGCGACATCTTCAAGGGCGTCTGGCCGTTCATCTTCGCCGACGTCATCACGCTGGCTGTGCTGACCGCGTTCCCCGAGATCGTCACCTTCATTGTCGAAACCGCAGACTGACCAGGGAGGAAAGTCGTCATGAAGCGTCTTACGAAACGTGCGTTGCTGTCCACCGGACTTGGGTTTGGCGCCGCCGCCGCGCTACCGGCCGCGATACCGGCCAGGGCCGCCGAAAAGGTCACCTGGACCTTCTCGCTCTATGGGCCGCCACGGGCTGTGACCGTGACCTTCGAGCATCTCGCGAAGATGGCCAAGGAAAAGAGCGGCGGCAATTTCACCATCAACCTCAAGTACAACGAGCAGCTCGGCGAGGCGAAGGACTTCCTCGACGGGCTGAAGGTCAACTCCTTCCAAGGCGCGTTCGTCGCCTATTCCTACGCGCCAGCGAAGACGCCGCTGCAGGGCGTTCTCGACATGCCGTTCCTGCCGATCTCCGACCTGGTGGCATCTGCGAAGGTGCAGGACGCCTACCAGGCCTGGAAGCCGGTGTCCGACGAGCTCGCGAAATGGGATTCCATGCACTTCATGACCGTGCTGCTGCCGCAATACGAGTTCATGGGCACGGGCAAGCCGCCGCGCAACCTCGAGGACTGGAAGGGCATGCGGGTGCGCGCGCTGGGCGGCCTTGGCGACGCCATGAAGCTCCTTGGCGCGGTGCCGACCTCGGTGTCGGCGCCGGAAGTCTACACAGCGCTGGAGCGCGGCACGTTCCAAGCGGCATCGTTCCCCTTCACCTACAGCTTCACGGCCTACAAGCTGCATGAAGTCTCGAAATGGTACACGCTCGGCTTGCAGTTCGGCATCATCCACAATTCGGTGGTGCTGAACCAGACGGCATGGAAGGCGCTGCCCGACGAGTACAAGAAGATCCTGGAAGAGGCCAAGCAGGAAGCCTATCGCCTCCAGCGCGAGGCCTATGCCGAAGCGGACACGAAGGCTTTCCCGCTCTTCGAGAAGCGCAAGCTCGAAGTCATCAAGGTGACGCCCGAGATGCGCGCCCAGCTGATCACCATCGCCGGACGGCCGGTGTGGGACCAGTGGGTGGCCGAAACGGAAAAGAAGGGGCTGCCGGGCAAGGAAGCGCTCGAGATGGTGCTGTCGCTGGCGAAGAAGGCGGCCACGAACTGATCGGCGGTCCTCCCCGGCTTCGACCGGGGAGGACAGGCTTCATGCCTTCTTGCTCTTGCGTACTTTCGCTCGAGCACCCGCCGGCGCTTTCTTCTTCGACTTGCTTTGATTGTAATCGATAGCGGCACGGACGGGATTTTTCAGGGCGCGCTCATCGATCTTGTCGCCTTCGAGAAAATCGATCGCTCGTCTCAGGTTGCCTTCGAAGCCCGCGTTGAAGAGCTTGTCGGGATCTGGGAATTTCGCCCCGCAGGCAAAGGTGAGCTTCACCTTCCTCTTGTGGGCGTTGGCGACAGCGATCATGCCGTCGCGAGACCACGCCGGGCTTCCCATCCACTTCCATTCCTCGACGATCTCGCGGTCGGCCGCAAGGATGGCCTTGCGGACGCCGGCGAAGGTATTGCTGCGCCAGTCGGTGATGCCCGCGATCAGCCGGTCGATCTTTTCCGATGGAGTCATTGGATCTCTTGCCTCTAGTTCTGGTCTCGGTTCATGCCGCCACAATAGCAATGTAGCGACTGCATGCCTTGGACAGAAAAGAGCGGATGGTGCCCCGAGACGGTGGCCTGCTCAGCCTCGTTCTCGCTGCGACGTCAGAACCACAATGCTGCGTTCGTCGCCCGCCTCAGGCCGTCTTGGCCTTGAGCTCATCGAGTTGAATCCGCGCGCCGGCGATCATGCACGACAGATCGGACGTCAGCATGATCATGTCGAAGCCGCGCTTCACCGCGCCCGCCGCGAACGCAGCGCCGGCGCAGTGCATGACGCACTTGATGCCGGCCTTGTGCGCCGCCGCCAGGATCTTGTCGCAGGTGGCCATATGCAGCGGGTCCGGGTTGTCGCCGCGCGGGGCCAGCCCCAGGGCGAACGACAGGTCGGCCGGCCCGATGTAGACGGCATCGAGGCCGGGCACGGCGCAGATGGCATCGAGATTGGCGAGGCCCTCCTTGGTCTCGATCATCGCCATGACGACGATCTCGTCGTTGGCTTTGGCCACGTAGTCGGCGCCGCCGTAGTACACGGCGCGCACCGGGCCGTTGGAGCGCATGCCGACGGGCGGGTAGCGGCACGCCGCCACCGCCATCGCTGCTTCCTTGGCGGTATTCACCAGCGGCACGATAATGGCGTAGGCGCCGAGGTCGAGGGCCTTCATGATGGCCGCCGGCTCGTTCCAGGCGACGCGCACGACCGGGACCGTCTCGGTCTGCGAGATCGCCTGCAGCATCGGCGCGACGTCCTTCATTTCGGCGGTGCCGTGCTGCAGGTCGACGCACAGGGCATCGAAGCCCTGGCGCGCCATGACCTCGGCGGTCATTCCGTGGGACACCGAGAGCCAACCCAGCGTCACGCATTTCTTGTCACGCCACATCTGCTTGATCTTGTTCGGTCGCATGGTCGTTCCCCTCGTTTTTCCATCGGTCCCGCGAACGGGTTGGTCTCCATCAAACCCAAACGGTCCCTCGAATCAAGGGCCGCCGAACCGCCGGTTTCGCCCTCAGAACATCTCCGGCGTGATGACGTTCTGCGGTCGCGGTCCGACCATCGCCGCGCGCATGGTTTCCGCCCCCTTGCGCCTGATGTCGTCCCAGGCCTCGGGTGTGAAGAAAGCGGAGTGCGGGGTGATGATCAGGCGCCCCTCGCACCACGGCTCGCGCGTGCGGTAGGCGCGCAGCAGCTCGGGAATGGGCTCGACCGGCGGCTCCACGGGAAGGACGTCGAGCCCGACGCCGGCGAGATGGCCGCGCTTCAGGAGGTCGGCGAGCGCATCGACATCGACGATCGGCCCGCGCGCGGTGTTCACCACCACGCCCCCCTTCGGCATGCGCTCCAGCATGGCTTGCGAGATCATCCCGCGCGTTTCCGGAGTGAGAGGTGCGTGGATCGACAAAGTGTCGGTTTGCTCCATCAGCTCCTCGAGCGAGCGCACGCGCTCGACACCGACGCCGAGCTCGGTGCCGTTCGGCATGTACGGATCGTAGACGACGACGCGGAACTGGAACGCCTTGGCCCGCAGCGCCGCTGCCGTGCCGATGCGGCCCAAACCGACGATGCCGAAGGTCTGTACGCCGTTGCGCCGCAGCAGCGGATCCTGCAGGTAGCGCCACGGCGCAGGCTGCGGCCGGCGCTGCGCCTCGAAGTGGAGCGCGATGCCGCGGCGGAGCGACAAGGCGAGCGCCAGCGCGTGGTCGGCCACCTCGGTGGTGCCGTAGTCCGGCAGATTGCACACCATCACCTTGCGCGCGGCCGCGGCCTTGCGATCGATCTTGTCGTAGCCGACGCCCATGCGCACGACGCAGGCGAGCTTGGGGAACTTGGCTAAATGTTCGGCGGTCACCGCGTGGCGCAATATCATCAGGCCGTCGACGTCGGCGCAGTCGCGCTCCTCGAGCTGCGACAGGTCGGTGACGTTGCGCCACACCACGCGCACGTCGGGCCCGAACATCTCGCGCTCGACCTTGTCATCTTCGTACAGCTTCTCCGCGTAGAGCACCGTCTTGACCATGGCCTTGGCATCTCCCCCGTGACACGCCGCATTCTAGCAGCGCGCGCTGACTCGATCACCTCGTCTGCGCGGGCGAGGACCGACGGCGGGATCGTGAGGCCGAGGGCGTTTGCCGTCTTTGCGTGGATAATAAGCGTGAACTTGGTCGGTTGCTCGACAGGCAGATCGGCGGGCTTTGCGCCTTTCAAAATTCTATCGACCATCCCTGCGGCTTGCCGGAAGCTCTCACCCACGTCGTCGCCATACGTCAGCAAGCATCCTGCCTCGGCGAAACGAGGATCGCTGCGCACGGAAGCCAGCCGGCACCGGAGCGCCAGCGCGTGCACGACCCCTCGACCTGTCACCAGAAGCGGTTCGCCGTTGATGAACAGTGCTTCTCGGCGTGCCTTCGCAAACCCTGCCAGTGCCGGTTCGACTTCATCGAGAGAGCTGACAGGCAATGGCGCCAACTCCAAACCAAGCGCCGCCGCTACCGCTTGGCGCTCGGCGAGGAAGACCGGCAGATAGCCTGGCGGAAAGCTCTGCGAATGATAGAGAAGGCCGACGCGGCGCGATGCCGGCACGGCCCCCCGCAAAAGCTCGTATGCCTTGTTCCACCCCAGATCGATGGCGCGCCCTGTCACGTTGCCGCCGGGCCGCGCGAGGCTCGTGACCAGCCCGTGCCCAACAGGATCGGCGGCGGCCCCGAAAACGATGGGAACACGGCTCGACGCCTGCTTGGCAACCGCCGTTGGCCCGCTTCCCTGGGTCACGATGACCTCGATTCCCGAAGCGACGAGCGCAGCAGCCTCGGCGCCCAGCCGCGTGGCATCCCCGCGACCGTCGCGAACCTCGATAACGAGGTTCTTGCCCTCGACATACCCGCGCTCACGCATACCCTCGCGAAACGGCGCCAGGCTGGGCGAAACGCCGCCGTCCGACGCTCCGATCCAAAGAAAACCCACACGACGAAGCGGGCCGGACGGCTGCGCGCACACGGCCGCCGAGCAGGCCATCAGGATAAGGAGAGTCCGTACCGTGACGCCGAAACACCGCCTCATTCCCGCACCTCGTCGGTGCGTGCTCATTCTGGGCGAAGTAGGACGCCGGAACTTTCCATAGCCTACCATAGCTTTCCGAACGACGTGTCCCACGCTTGGCCGGCTATTCCTCGCCGTCATCCTTGGGAAGTGACCGCTTCCCGGTCACGACGTACAACATTCACGACAACCAACGGCAAGAGGGGCCCCGGTCACAGGTATGAAGAACGGTAGCGTTGCGATCGGCATCATCGGCGCCGGCATCATGGGAGAGCGGCTGCTCAACGCGATTCTCCAGCAGGATCCCAAGCTGTTGCATGCCTGCGGCATCTGGGATCCAGCACCTGCCGCGATGCAGCGCATGGCGAAGACCTTTCCTCAGGTGCCGCGACTGGCCGATGCGGCGGCCGTCATTGCAGCGAGCGACTGCACCTACATCGCCTCGCCGCCAGCCTCGCATCTTCAGCACGCCCGCACGGCCTTGGCGGCCGGCAAGAGCGTGTTCAGCGAGAAGCCGCTGGCAGTCGATGTCGCCGATGCACGGGCGTTCGTGGCGGAGGCCGGCAATCGCGGCGCGGTAAACTTTCCTTTCGCCTCTTCTCCTGCCGTGTCGACGATCCGCAGCTGGATCGAGAAGGGCGAGATCGGCACGCCACGGCGCATCGCCATCGAGGTGGGCTTCGCCAAGTGGCCGCGCTCGTGGCAGGCGGATGCGGTGGGCTGGCTGGACAAGCCGGCGCAGGGCGGCTTCACGCGCGAGGTCGTCTCGCATTTCCTCTTTTTGTCGCGGCGGCTCGCCGGGCCCTTGCATGGCCTGAGTGGGCAGGGCCTCGTCGGCAAGGCGTCCTTCCCGGAAGCCGGCAAGTCCGAACGACGTATCGCGGCGACTCTGCAGGCAGGCGACCTGCCGGTCACGCTCGCGGGAGCGGTCGGCGAGACGGCGAAGGACGATCACAACATCTGGATGCTGGAAGGCGACAAGGGCGCGGTACGGCTTTGCGACTGGTCGATCGCGCAACGGCGCATGGCGGACGGCACATGGCAGCAGGCGCCGGATGCCCTGCCCCAGGCACAGGCCCGGCCGCTCGCCCTGAAGCGCCAGCTCGAAGGCGTGGCAAAGCTCGCCCGCGGCGAGCCGCATCATCTCGCGACGCTGGCGGACGCGCTGAACGTACAGGAGATCGTCGAAGGCATTCTCGCCGGCTGACTTCTCCCCTATCATCCTGGAGAGCGACAGGCCGCCAATGGCGTCGCTCCGGAGGCTGCATGGCGCTACTCATCGTCAATCTCGACAAGGTCATCGGCAGTTTCGACGCCTTTCGCGCTGCCTTCAGGGAGCAGCTTCCCGATCTGGAGATTCGCGTCTGGCCCGACGCGGGCGAGCTGAAGGACATCGAGTACCTCGCCTTCATGCATCCGGATTTCGACAAGTTGCCCGCCCTCCCGAACCTGAAGGCCATGTTCAGCCGTTCCGCCGGCGTCGAGAGCTTCGTCCAGCATCCCAAGATGCCGAAGGTACCGCTCGGCAAGGTGGAACCGTCGGGCGGCGATCCGATGATGACGGAGTACGTCATCATGCACGTCCTGCGCCTCCATCGCGACATGCCGGGCTACCAGGCGGCCCAGGCGAGGCGGGAATGGAGCCGGGTGCCGATCGTCCGGCCCGAGCAACGGCGCGTCGGTTTCCTGGGCTTCGGCATGATGGCCACCGCGCCGGCGCTGGTGCTGCAGTCGCTAGGCTTCAAGGTCTCCGCCTGGGTGCGCTCGCCGCGGCCGGCGGCGGAGGTCCCGCTCTTCCACGGTAACGATCAGCTCGCGTCGTTTCTCGCCCAGACCGACATCGCCGTCTGCCTGCTGCCGCTGACGCCGGAAACCGAAGGCATCTTCTGCGCGCGCACCTTTGCCATGATGCCGAAGGGGGCCATGCTGGTGAATGTCGGACGCGGCAAGCATTTGGTGGAAAAGGATCTGATCGCCGCACTCGATTCGGGGCAGTTGTCATACGCCGCCCTGGACGCGCTCTACCCCGAGCCACTGCCGCCGGAGAACCCGCTGTGGCTGCACCCCAAGGTCACGATCATGCCGCACGTGGCGCGGCGGCCGACTGTGAGCCAGCTGGTGAGCGAGGTCGCCGCGAACATCCGCAGCCTCAAGGCCGGCGGACGGCTGCTGCAGGAAATCGACGTCAAACAGGGGTACTGATGCCCGCGTATCGCAGCTTTCTCTTCGCGCCCGGCAACCATGCGCGCAAGGTTGAGAAGGTCTTCGGCTGTGGCGCCGACCATGTGATCCTCGACCTCGAGGATGCGGTCGCCAAGGCCGAGAAGGTCGCTACGCGTGCTCTCGTGGTGGAAGCGCTGAAAAGGCCGCGCAAAGGCGGTGCTTACATTCGGGTCAACGCCTTCAACACCGAGTTCTGTTACGGTGACGCGGTGGCGGTGGTCGGTCCCAGGCTCGACGGCATCATCCTGCCGATGGTCGAGAGCCGCGAGCAGATCGTCGCCTTCGACTGGTTGGTGGGCTCGCTTGAGCGCGAGCGCGGCCTGCCGCCCGGCGGTATCGACATCATCCCGATCATCGAAACGGCAAAGGGTATCGCCCATGCACGGGCCATTGCCGCCGCCGGCACGCGGGCCAAGCGCATGGCCTTCGGCGCCGGCGACTACACCCTCGACATGAACATGGAGTGGACACTGGCCGAGAGCGAGCTGGAGCATGCCCGGGCGGAGATGACCGTGGCGTCCCGCGCCGCCGGCCTCGAAGCGCCGATCGACACCGTGTGGGTGCACATCAAGGACCTCGAGGGTCTTGCGAGCTCGGCGAAGCGGGCAAAGCAGCTCGGTTTCCAGGGCAAGATGTGCATCTACCCGCCGCAGGTCGCGGTGGTGCATGGCGCGTTCATGCCGACCGAAACGGAAGTCGCCTTTGCCAGACGCGTCGTCGCGGCCTTCGAGGCGGCGGAGCGCGAGGGCTCCTCGTCGATCCAGCTCGACGGCTTCTTCATCGACTATCCGATCGTCTACAAGGCGCGCCGCACGCTCGAGCTGGCCCGCGCCACCGAAGAGGCTTAGTCAGATCACGCCTTCGTCTTCCAGGCCGCGCAGGTCCCCGGCGGTCATTCCCAGCAGCCTGCCGTAGACCTCTGCGTTGTGCTGGCCGAGGCCGGGACCAAGCGTGTCGACACCGCCCGGCGTGCCGGTGAGGCGAGGAACCACGTTCGGAACGGCGAGGTCGCCGGCGCGCGGGTCGCTCACGCGCACGATGTTGCCGCGCGCCGCGTAGTGCGGGTCGAGGAAGATCTCGTCGACCGACGCCACGATGCCGCACGGGACTTCCGCAACGTCACAAAGGCTGACCGCCTCCTGTTGCGTATGCTTCTTCGCCCAGTCGGCGACGAGGCCGTCGACCGCGGGGCGCTGCTTCTCACGCTGGGCGATGGTGCCGTAGATGCCGTCGCCGGCCACCTCGGGCCGGCCCGCCAGCCGGGCCATGCGCGCGAAAATCTTGTCGTTGGTGCAGGCAATGGCGATCCACCGCCCGTCGCCGGTCTGGTAATGGCTGTGCGGACAGACGTTGGGGGCCGCAGCACCCATGCGCTGGCGGATGAATCCGACCTTGTCGTAGGCGGGCGCCATCTCGTCGAGGATACGGAAGATCGGCTCGTAAAGCCCGATGTCGATCTGCTGGCCGCGGCCGGTGGCGTCGCGCGAACGCAGCGCCATCATCACGCCGAGCGCGCCGTAGAGTCCGGCCATGTAGTCGGCAAGCGTCGCCGAGCCCGGTGTCACGGGCGGCCCGTCGGGATCGCCGGCCAGGAAAGAGATGCCGCCGAAAGCGTTGCCGATACGCCCGAATCCGGGCTTGTGGCTGTAGGGCCCGGTCTGGCCGTAGCCCGAGACGCGCAGCATCACGAGGCGCGGGTTGGCGCCGCTCAGCACGTCCCAACCGAGGCCCCAGCCTTCCAGCGTACCCGGCTGGAAGTTCTCGGTCAGCGCGTCGGCCTTGGCGACGAGTTGCTGGAGAATTGCCGCACCCTTGGGCGACTTGAGATTGAGCGTCACCGATTTCTTGTTGCGCGCTTCCGATAGCCAAACCAGCGTGTCGCCGCACTCACTGACCGTACCGAGCCTGCGGCATGGGTCACCGACCTTGGGCTGCTCGACCTTGATTACCTCCGCGCCGAACTCCGCCATGATGGTCGCGCAATACGGTGCCGCGATGTAGGTGGCTATGTCGATCACGCGGAGCCCGGCGAGCGGACGATTGCCTGGAGCACTGTCGGACACGATGCGGTTCCTCATCTGCTTCGCGAGCTTGGAAATCTGCTGGGGCAGGCCGAGCTGTATGCCTGCCAAGCCAACAAAGGTTTTGCTCGCTGTGCAAGTGATGCACCTCGGCGCGCCGCGCGAGAAGAACAAAGACCGCGCGTAGGGTGTCGCACCTTTCGCGGAAAACCACCGGCGTGGCACATTCCCGGCTCTAAGCCATTGATTTCGCTGCGGCCTGGATTGGAATGGTGCCCCGAGACGGACTGCTGCAAGCGAGTCAGATCAAGCACTTAGCAGCAGGTGCGACAAACAAAAGTCGTACAGTATTGCAAGGTTTCCTACCATGAGGTGTCGCACCTTCAGAACCGTTGAGGCCGACCCTCGGAGGTCCGCTATTGGGGCCAGACCGGAAGTGATCGACGCACCCTCCGGACGACGCGAATGACCCAAAGCGGACATGCTTGGACACCGCGACCGGCGCGGACCGGGCAAGGTCGATCAGTTGACCGAAGCCGGAAATGCGTTGCCCGCATGGCTCCTTCCGCTTAGCATCTTGGCAGAGGCCCCGTTGAGGGCCACCGTACCGCCGCTTCGCGGGCAATCACCAGCCGTTGGCTCAGGACGGCGCATGAGGGGCTTTCAAGAAGGTCAGTCGTCGCCGTTTTGTCGCCGGCACGGCCGCGCTGTCCACCGCGATGGTGGCCGCACCGTTCGTCCGCGGCGCCTACGCGGCAGGCAAGCTGTCGATCGGCTTCTGGGACCATTGGGTTCCCAACGCCAACAACGCGACGAAGACGCTCATCATGGAGTGGGCTGACAAGGAAAAAGTCGAGGTCACGATCGACTTCATCACGTCGCAGGGCAACAAGCTCCTGCTTACCATCGCCGCCGAGGCGCAGGCCAAGTCGGGCCACGACATCCTCGCGATGAATACCTTCCTGCCGGCGCGCTACTCCGAGCTGCTCGTGCCGATGAACGACGTGATGGATGCGCTGATTAAGCAGAACGGCTCGGTCAACGGCACCGTCGAGTATCTCGGCAAGATCGGCGGTAAGTGGCTCGCGATTCCAGCGACCGTCGGCAGCCAGATCAAGGGCCCGTGCTCGCGCATCGACCTCCTGAAGAAGCATGCCGGTATCGACATCCAGGCGATGTACCCGGCCGGTTCGGCGCCCAAGGCCGACGACTGGAACCTCGCCACGTTCCTCAAGGCCGCTGAAGCCTGCCATAAGGGCGGCAATCCGTTCGGCATCGGCCTCGGCACGACGTCGGACAACGTCGACACCATCGGCGCGATCTTCCATTCGTTCGGCGCCATGCTGGTCGATGCCAAGGGCGAGATCACGGTCAAGACCGACGCCGTCCGCGAGGCGCTCGACTACTACAAGAAGCTGATGCAGTTCCTGCCGCCCGACGTCGCGGCCTGGGACGACGCGTCGAACAACAAGTACCTGGTCTCCGGCCAGGCCTCGTTGATCATGAATCCGCCGAGCGCCTGGGCCGTCGCCAAGCGCGACGCGCCGAAGGTCGCCGAGCAGTGCTGGACGCACGGCTTCCCGGCCGGTCCGAAGGGCCGCTTCGGACCCTTCCTGCCGTTCTTCTGGGGCACCTGGAACTTCAGCAAGAACCAGTCAGCGGCCAAGAGCCTGCTGACGCACCTGTCGCAGGCCTCGTCGGCCGAGAAGATGGTCATCGCATCGGGTGGCTACGACCTGCCGTCGTTCGCCAACCTGACGGCCTTCAAGACCTGGGCTACGGAAGGCCCGCCGACGGGTACGCTCTATCACTACCCGAATCCGCACAACCATCAGATCCTCTCGGTCGCCGCGGCGCCCGCGCCGCACAAGATCGCCGAGCAGATCTACAACCAGGGTATTCATACCCAGATGGCCGTCCGCTACTACAAGGGCGAGGCCTTGGAAAAGACGCTGGCCTGGGCGGCCAGAGAACTCGAAGGCTTCACGCACAACTGAGCATGAAACGGCTGAACGGGACGCTGCCTGCGGGCGGCGTCCCGGTCGTCCCAAGCACCGGCATTGTCACGTTGGCAGAGTTCACCCCCAAACTCCGGCCGCTTCGCTTCATGGCGCTGTAGCATTTCCAATGACGTGGCAGGCTCGGGCAGAGGCCAGAAATGGCTCACAAGCGCCAACGTGACAATGCCCACCCGAGGAATGAACCAAGACGCAGGAAGGCCCCCCGCGGGGGGCCTTCCTGCAATTAGCCGTGAAGCATTTTTACTCCAGCCGCCGATGTATCTTTTATCCGGCGTTGACACTGTCGTGGCCAACCGGAATTCCCGTCCGCTCTGTGATGACTTGAGGCAATCGGTGCTGGTGCTACAGCGGCGTGCGCTCGGAGAAATGCATGAGCATCCCTTCGGTACTTCGCCGATCCATGAAGGCGATCACACCGGCTCGGCCACCTGGACGGGCGACGGCATCGATCATTCTGATGCCGGCAGATGAAACGCCTTCGATCGCCTTCTTGATGTCCAAGGTCTTGAAGGAAATATGCAGTAGTCCTTCGCCACGCTTTTCGAGGAAGCGCGCGACAGCTCCTTGATCCTGGCCAACCGTGCCGGGAACTGTGCCAAGTTGCACTCTTACGGTGGCGTCGCCGAGCGGCTGCATGATCTCCAGATCGAAATCGCCGACTGTGACGAACAACGCAATCAGCCCCGAGCCGATTGCCGAGATCGGCGGCCTGACGTGGGTCTTGGAGCCATACTTGTCATTGGACGTGGTCTCGACAGGCACCAGAACCTCCGAATCGATCTGCAAGCATTCGACCGGAAAGCCCATGCTGTTCACGTAGAGATTGCGCGCCTGCTCATGATTGTGAGCCGCCACGCCAAGATGGTCGACGCGCTCTATGAAGGCGTCCGGCGACAGCGGGGGGAAGTCAAGTTTGGCTTCCTGTTCGACAAACTGCAGAGGGATGCCAACGGTCGTCGCCGGATCGCTCCACAACGCTTTTCGTCCGTTCGATCCCCGCGGCGGTGATTCGGCCAAGCGGACGCCGATCTCCGACAGGCGCTTTTTCGCCTGCTCCAGTGATGCGACCCGAATGGCCACGTGGTTCACCCCTCGGCGACCGAGCGACGCTTCTGGTGCCTCTGACGAGACCACACGAAGTGTTGTTCCACCCGCCCGAACCGCAAAGGCGTCCTTGTCGCCATCCTCATAGCTGGCCACCGGGAGGCGCAATTTTCGACTGAACAACTCGCGGGCGGCTTCAACATTCTCAAAAGAAACGCCGACATGCTCGACTTCGCCAATGGCAGGTACTAACGGCGATACAGACATCTTTGACCTCTCGATCTGTCAGGAGAAGGATGGCGCGCGCTTTTCCAGGAAGGCCCGAACGCCTTCCTTGAGATCGCTGCCAAGAAAGTTTTCCATTCGCACACGGCGGAGTTCAGGGTCGTCGACCGTGAGGCCGCTTAGCACTCCTGAGACCATTTGCTTTCCGCCCGCGATCGAGGCGCGCGAGCGCTGGGTGAGTAGGTCGGCATACGCCGAGCTCATGGCGACGATGTCTTCGAGGGCGTACACGCGCTCCACCAGCCCGACGGCCAGGGCTTCGGTTGCATCGAACATCCGACCGCTGAACAGAAGATCCTTCGCGCAGCCTGGCCCGACCAACTCCACCAAACGCTTGGTCGAACCGAAGCCATAAAGCACGCCGATCTTGGAAGGAGGGACGGAGAACCCACTGAAGCGACTCGCGAACCGAATGTCGCACGCCATCGCCAGTTCGACGCCGCCGCCGATGCAGTCTCCCCGGATCATGGCGATGGTCGGCTTTGGACACCGCGCCAACGCTTCAGTACCGCCCTCTACTGCATCCATGAAACGGGCCGCGGCCGCCTCGTCAGTTGCGTGTTGTTCAATCTCCTCAATGTCAGCACCTGCTGAGAACACGCGCGCTTGTGCGCCCTGGAGCACAAGCACGCGAACGCTTTCGTCATCCTGGATGCGCTTGATCAAGCCTGGAAGGCCGCGCCACATCGCGAGCGACATCGCATTTCGTCTCGCCGGCCGATCGATCGTGAGCCAGCCAACGTTGCCTCGGACATCCAGACGGAGTTCGTTCACGCGAAGCTTCCTCCAGGGCAGAACTTCATGCTTCCTATTCATAATACCGTTGTCTTAGTTTGGTATGCAATGCGCATGTAAACGTATATCTACTCTGAAAATGCGGTAGCTTGGCCGCCTTGAAGGCGGGGAGTTCCGAGGATCTGGGATATCCCCAGCAATGCTCGCGGCCTCTTGCCTCGACGCCTTAACAGGACAAAATTGCCCAACAAAATCGAACAGGGTGTCCTCCCCTTCCATGGGCAGCCCTTCGCAGATGAGGTTTGCCGGTGCAGTTCGTTGTCATTCCACCCAGGGGCTTCGCCTGATGGCGCGCCTGAAAAAACCAACCGGTCCGATGACCGCTCGGACCGTGCTGAATCGACGTACCCTGAGTTCATCCGAGCAAATCTTCCGCCACATCGTCGAGGGTCTCTATCTCGGCCGCTATGTCAGCGGGCAGCGTTTGATAGAAGCGGACCTCACGCGCGAATTCGAGACGAGCCGAGGAACCATCCGAGAAGCCCTCAGATTCCTGAGCGCGGAAGGTATCGTCACTCTCAACCTCCATCGCGGCGCCGAGATCCGCCGACTCACTCGCGCGGAAGCCCGCGATATGATGGCACTCCTCGAAGTGTTGATTGGGTTCGCCGCGCGGTCTGCCGCCGAACATATCGATCATGCGAACAACGCAGCGCTTCTCAAGACAAGTCTCGAGGAAGTGGCGTCCTACGAGGGCAAACCGGACTCCTTCGAATTGGTCCGCGCGCGAAATCGCTTCTACAGAACGCTGATCGACATCGGCGGAAACAGCGCCCTGCGACAGATTCTCGTTCGCTATCATGTGCACCTGTTGCGCGTGCAGTTCCGGCCGTACCATCTCGAGACGGAGGCTGAACGCTTCTCGGATTACCGAAAAACCGCAGAAGCTGTTCTTGCGGGAAGTGGCAGAGATGCGGAAACGGCCGCACGGCGACATGTTCGCCAAATAAGCAGCGCGCTTGAAAACCTGCCTTCAGACGCCTTCGCGACGCCTGCCAAATAGACGGACGGCCTCTAGATTTTCACCTGGGCCGCGGCAATGGCAAGGCCCGGCACGGCGCAGCGCAAACGGAAAATGGCGCCGGCATCACGACGTCCGGTCCCCTCGGAACCGGAGACGACATAGAGGTCGCGCATATCGTCGCCGCCGAAACACAAGCTGGTCACCATCGGCACGGGAAAATCAAGCCGCCGCTCGAGGGAGCCATCGGGCGCAAAAACGACAACCTGGCCGCCGTGAGCCACAGCCAGCCATATCGATCCTGCCGCATCGACGGCAAGCCCATCTGGCAGGCCTTCGGTCACACTCGCGAACGCGCGCCGGCCGCTGAGGCCGCCGTCTGTCTCCACGTCATAGACGTAGACTGTGCGATCGCCCGAATCGGCATGGTAAAATAGCGTGCCATCCGGGCTGAAGCCCATGCCGTTGGAGAGCTGGATGGTGGGATACACTTGGCGGCACGAACCATCGAGTTCGATGAGGAAGAGCGGTGCGGCACGGCCTTCCTGCCCGATCCCAGAAAGCTCCGTTTCGGTGGGAATGAAGCCCAACGCACCGGCAAAGATCCGGCCCCTGCTATCGGTGGTGATATCATTGAAGCCAACGACGCCGTTTGCGGGATCCTTGTCCAACAGCACCATCGTCGTCGGCGCGAGAGGCCCTTTGTATCCGACATTGCGGCCCGACACGATAAGGCCGCCGCGCGCATGGCGAACCATGCCACCGATGCCGCGACGGTGCGGCTCGACGGTGGAAACCTCTCCTCCTCTATCAAGGCAATAGACTCCGCCGCGATCCGCATCGGCAAACAGCAGGCCACGGGCTGGATCCCAGACCGGACCTTCGAGAAGCCCAAAGCCGCTGCACAAGGTCTCCATCGAACTCCTCGCTTTCCTGACGGGGCAAACACGGCCGCGGATGTTGCCGCCTAGGCCCCACGGGCCAGGCGAAGCCCCGCCTTTTCCCTGTCCCACATCTCCGGGGTGACCCCGCGGTTGCGTAAGTCCTGTTTTCGCGTCTTGCCCGTCGCCGTCTTCTCTATCTCCGGCACTACGCACAGGAATCGGGGAATGGCGTAGCGAGGAAGGCGCGAGACGCACCAATCAATGAAGTGGCCTGGATCGAACGACGCCGTCCGCAGGACAAGATAGGTGCACACTTCGTGCTCGCCACCCGCGCCTTCCACTTTGAGGCCCAACACCACGCACTCGACTACTGCAGGATGCGTGTTCAAGACCTGCTCGATCTCGAAGGCAGAAATGTTCTCGCCGCGCCGCCGAATCACATCGCCCATGCGATCGACAAAATGCAGCCGGCCTCTCGGGTCGATCTTTCCGGCATCGCCGGTGTGGAACCACAGGTTCCGCCACGCCCGGAGGGTGACTTCAGGCCGATTCAGGTAACCCTGCATGACGCCGAAGGGTACGCGCGGGCGGACGACGATTTCGCCAACTTCCCCCGCGTCAAGCGTCCGGTCGCTTTCTGGATCGACGATCGATACTTCGAAATACGCGTCGCTCACGGGTCCGACGCAGCCCGGTATGAGTTCTTCGTCTCGCCGGCTGAAAGAAATCATGTTGCATTCCGTCATGCCGTACGTCTGTACGAGCTGAACGCCGAAGCGATCCTGAAAGTGGTCAGCCCATTGGGCCGATACAGGCACCGCCAGGACGCGCGTGAGTTGATGGGTCCTATCGCCCGAAGACGGCGGTTGCTGCAGGACGAATTCGGCCATCACGCCCAGCATGTTGGTCACCGTTGCCCGCGCGGTCCTGACATCCTCGAGCCAGCGCGATGCCGAAAAGCGTGCCAGAACGTAGGCCGATGCACCGCTGAGAACACATGCGCCGAGAGACATGAGAAGAGCGTTCACGTGAAACATCGGCAAAGCGATGAGAAAGCGATCTCCTTCGCCTACATCCAGCGCCCGCGCCTGCTGGATGCCGAAGAGACAGGCGTGCGCCTGCGGAACAAGCACTCCTTTGGACGGCCCGGTGGTGCCTGACGTGTAGAGGATGAGCCCGATGTCGTGAGCCATTGGACGCAATAGCGCGTTCTGGTCGTGCGCCACACAAAGATCCGCGAACGGTTCCAGGCTGCCTGCGCCAATTGGGAGAACACCATCACGCAAGCCGACAACTCGACAGTCAGGAAGGTCCTGTATGGCCAAGCCAGCGGTCAGGTCGCGGTCCGTAACGATCAGCTTCGGCTTTGCATCGCGAATTTGATGTTCCAACAAGCTACCGCGCAATTCAGTGTTGATCGGGACAAACACCGCGCGCCGCTTCTGAACGCCGAAAAATGCAACGACGAATTCGAAACTGTTGGCGGCCACGATCATCACGCGATCGCCGGGGCCGATCCCGCGTTGGGCGAGCCCGACAGCGAAGGCATCGCTGGCGCTCTCCACCTCGCGGAAGGTGTGCGACCTCCCCTCGGCAAATTGGCAAAAGACAGCGCCGCCCCGTCGTTCGGCTTGCGCGCGCAGAGCCTCCACCAAGGTCCAATTTTCAAGTTCCAAAGACAACATCCTGGCTGTTCACCTGAGGCAGCTTGCGGCGGGCCATGGCCCCTCGGATCAGTCGATTGCCGCAACAACCTGAGAATGCCACGACACCAATATTGTATGCAATATGCACTGCACCGTATACTATGCTGATGATGGCTTGAGTTCTCTGGCCCCGTCAGGTTGACCGGCAGGTGCGCATAGCCTCACTAAGGTTTCTTCATCCTCTCGCGTCAGCTCGGTCCCCTCTATGAAAGCCTCATCTGCAGCGCGAACCCAGAGCCGCACCCCGCGAGTTCCAGAAAAGGCCGCTTCGACACAATCAGAGATCATTGCGGCCATTGAACAGGACATCGTCAGCGGGCGAATCCTGGGAAACCGGCGCCTCGACGAGCGAGAACTCGCGGTTCGGTTCGGCGTATCGCGAACGCCAATCAGAGAGGTCCTGAATCGCCTCGTGACCTCGGGACTCGTGGGGTATCGCCCGAACCAGGGCATGTTCACCGCGGCGATGTCCCTGTCGCAGTTCACGCAGATGTACGAAGTGATGTGCCATCTTGAGGGCCTGTGTGCGCAACTGTGTGCTCGCCGCATGTCTGCGAAGGACAAAGCCGAACTCGCCAGAATGGAGGAACTCGGGGGCACGGCGGCGGCGAGCGGTGATGCGACGGAGTACAGCCGGCACAATTTGGCGTTCCACGACACTCTCTATCGCGGATGCCAGAACGAGATTCTGCAGAATCAAGTTCGAGCGCTCCGCCGGCGATTGGAACCCTATCGTAACTACAGCTTCCATCTTCCGAATCGAATCCAGGAATCCCACGCAGAGCATGGGCAAATCGTGAAGCTGATTCTCGACGGCGACTCCCAGGCTGCCGAAATGAGCATGCGAAGCCATATGGATATTCAGCGCAGCAATTTCTCTGACTATCTCATCATGCTTGCCAAGGCGCTTTCGAACGACTGATGGCTTGTTGACCATCGCAACGGTCTCATCCGACGGCGCGATTCGATGGTGAATAGGGCGGGTCCGGTTTCAGGAGGGCCTTGTTGGCATGACGCTGAAGCTCCCAGCGGCCAATCTGACTACGATGGACTTCGTCGGGGCCGTCCGCAATGCGCAGCAGACGCGCGGTCGCATAGGCAGCCGCCAGTCCATAGTCGTTGGTGACCCCGGCGCCGCCAAAGGCCTGGATGGCATAGTCGATCACCTTGCAGGCCATGCTTGGGACGGCGACCTTGATCATGGCAATTTCGGTTCGGGCGGCCTTATTGCCAACCGTATCCATCATATGGGCCGCCTTGAGGGTCAGCAGTCGCGACTGCTCGATGAGGATCCGCGCTTCCGCAATCCGCTCAAGGGTCACACTGCGTTCGGCGATGGCCTTGCCAAAGGTGACCCGCTGCCGGGTCCGGACACACATTCTTTCCAAGGCCCGTTCGGCCAGGCCAATGAGGCGCATGCAATGATGGATGCGCCCTGGTCCGAGGCGTCCCTGGGCGATTTCGAAGCCGCGCCCTTCACCCAACAGGACATTTGCGACCGGGACGCGGACATTCTCAAAGACAACTTCCGCCGCCCGATCGGGCATGCCGTAGAAATTGAACACCGGTAAGGGTCGAACGACGCGCACGCCCGGCGTGTCTTTCGGCACCAGGACCATGGACTGCTGCAGATGCCGGTTCGGGTTGCCGGGATCGGTCTTGCCCATGAAAATGATGATCTTGCAGCGCGGGTCCGTTGCGCCCGTGGTGAACCACTTGTGGCCGTTGATGACGTACTCATCGCCGTCGCGCAGGATCTGACTTTCGATATTGGTGGCGTCGCTGGAGCCAACGGCCGGCTCCGTCATGGCAAACGCCGAACGGATGCTGCCCGCCAACAGGGGCTCCAACCACATCTTTCTTTGCTCGGCCGTTCCGTAGCGGGCAAGCACTTCCATGTTGCCGGTATCAGGCGCCGAGCAGTTGAACACCTCGGGCGCCAAGTGCGAATGCCCCATCATTTCGCACATCGGCGCATACTCGAGGTTCGTGAGGCCGGCACCCTGGTCGGAATGAGGGAGAAAGAGATTCCACAAACCGGCGGTCTTCGTCTCAGAGGCTGACTGAAAAAGAAGTCGGGTGATTTCAATCGGCTGTTATTCCGTTGGGTTGCGAAGCTCAATGGAGGTGACGATGGCTTGGACTGAAACCACCCGCCTGCAGTATCGGTGCGAGGCCTTGCGCTACGCAAGCGATCTGACGGATGCGGAGTGGGGATTGATCTCG
>CAMDQJ010000023.1 GCA_945905835.1 Asaia bogorensis | reverse complement strand
ATGGCGCATCCGGCTTGCGATAGACGGTCTCCGTGCGCGGCGCCTCGAGTGCCGAGGGTACGCTCATGGCCATGCGCAGGACCGCGCCCGGCGGCGACAGCGTGTAGGACCCGACCCAGTCGACGAAGCGGCGCATCGGCTCGGCCATCGGCAACGCCGGCAGGATTTCGATCACGTCGCGCAGCTTTTCGGGCGTGACCTCGCCCGAGCCCTCGCCCCAGACGACGCCCACCGTTTCGCGCTTGCCGAGCGGCACGACCACGAACTGGCCGGTGGCGACGTCCAGCCCTTCGGGCACGCTGTAATCGTAGGCATCGGCCAAAGGCAGTGGCAGCAGGACGCGAACCGTTCTTCCGGCCGTCCCCGAGGCAATCTTTTCCACCGATTCGACACCAGCCAACGCACCCCGGTCGCCTTGTGACTCCGGGGGTGAAACGCTAGAAATTGTGGTGACGCGTGCGTCCTTACCACTGGCCATTGGGGTAGTTTATATGAAGTTCTTCGTCGATACCGCCGATGTCGCCGACATCAAGGACCTGGCGGCATCCGGCCTGCTCGACGGGGTGACCACCAACCCCTCCCTGATCATGAAATCGGGCCGGCCGATGCTCGACGTGATCAAGGAGATCTGCGCCATCGTGCCGGGTCCGGTCAGCGCCGAGACGGTCGCCACTGACCACAAGACGATGCTCGAGGAAGGCCGCAAGCTCGCCAAGCTGGCCAAGAACGTCACTGTAAAAGTACCGCTCACGCCCGACGGCCTGAAGACCTGCAAGGCGCTCGCCGCCGAAGGCACGATGGTGAACGTCACCCTGTGCTTTTCGGCGGGCCAGGCGCTGCTCGCCGCCAAGGCCAACGCCTCGTTCATCTCGCCCTTCGTCGGCCGCATCGACGACAACGGCCATGACGGCATGATGCTGATCGACGAGATCATGACGATCTATCGCCAGTATCCGCACTTCAAGACCGAGGTGCTGGTGGCCTCGATCCGCCATACCCAGCACGTCATTCGGGCCGCCAAGATGGGCGCCCATGTCGCCACCGTGCCGCCCGCCATCCTGCGCGCGCTCTTCAAGCACGCGCTGACCGACCAGGGACTGAAAGCCTTCCTCGACGACTGGGCCAAGACCGGCCAATCGATCCTCTGACCAAAGGCAAACGCATGGGCAGCGACGGCACGATCGCGGCGCCGGACGGCTCGGAACGGAAGGTGAAGGTCATCACCGCCGAGGATGTCGTGGCCTATCTCAACGCCCATCCCGGGTTCCTCACCGAGCGCCCCGACCTCGCGGAAGTGCTGGGCGCCGCGCCCAAGGCGTCGGGACCGGGCGTCATCGACATGCAGCAGACACTGCTCAAGCGCCTGCGCGGCGAGATTGAAAAGCTGAAAGGCGAGCGCGTCGAGATCATCGCCAACTCCAAGCAGAACCAGATCGTGCAGAACCGCATCCAGGCCGCGGTCATCAGCATCATCCAGGCGACGACCTTCGAGAAGATGATCCATGTCGTGGCCCACGAGCTGCCCGAGCTTCTGGACGTCGACTTCATCACGCTCGCGATCGAAGCCAACGCCGACGCGCCCAAGCGCGCGCCGGTGCGCGGCGTCTATGTGCTGGCGCCCGGCGCCATCGACGCCGCCATCGGCACCGACAAGCACGCTCGGCTACGCAGCGCCATCATCGGCGAAGAGGCGTTCTTCGGCGAGACCTCGCGCTTCGTACAATCCGATGTGCTGATGCGCCTGCGCGTCTCGTCCGGCTCGCCCGACGCCGTGATGTGCTTCGGCGCACGCGATCCGCAGCAGTTCGGGCCGGAGCAGTCGACCGAGCTTTTATTTTTCCTCGCCAAGGTGCTGGAAAACACCATGCGCGCCTGGCTCGATTTGCCTGAATGAGCAAAAGCCTCGCCGCAGCCCGCGACGACTGGCGCGACTGGCTTAAAAGCGAGCGCCGGCTGGCGGGTCACACCCTGATTGCCTACGAGCACGACGTCGCGGGCTTCCTCGGTTTCATGGCGACCTATCTCGGGGTGCCGCCGACGCTGGACGCGCTCGGCAAGCTGAAACCCGCCGAGTTCCGCGCCTGGCTTGCGGAAAAGGCCCGGCAGGGTGCGGCACGCAGCTCGACGGCGCGGGCCTTCTCCTCGGTGCGCTCCTTCTTCCGCTTCCTCGACAAGCGTGGCTTTGCCCATAATGCCAGCATCGGCGCCATCCAGACGCCCAAGCTCGCGCATTCCATCCCGAAGGCGCTCTCCGAGCGCGACATGAACGAGCTGTTGGACGCCGCCGACGAAAGCCCCGCCGAGACGACGCGCGAAGGCTGGGTCGATCTGCGCGACTCGGCCGTGCTGATGCTGCTTTACGGCGCGGGCCTGCGCATCGGCGAGGCCCTGGCGCTCACCATCGGCCAGGTCGAGGAGCTGATCGACGGCGGCCAGGATACGCTCCAGGTCACCGGCAAGGGCAACAAGACGCGCCTCGTGCCGCTGCTGCCGCAGGCCCTCAATGCCCTCGCCGCCTACCGCGACGCCTGCCCGGCGCTGAAACCGCTGCCGGCCAGCCACGCCTTCTTCCTCGGTGCGCGCGGCGGACCGCTCGATCCCGCCATCGTGCAGAAGCGCGTGCGCGACCTGCGCTACCAGCTCGGTCTTGCCGACACCGTGACGCCGCACGCGCTGCGCCATTCCTTCGCCACCCATCTGCTGGGCGCCGGCGGCGACCTACGCACCATCCAGGAGCTTCTGGGCCACGCCTCGCTCTCGACGACGCAGCGCTACACCGACGTCGATGCGGCGCGCCTCACAACCGTCTATCGCGCCGCCCATCCGCGGGCGAAGGGTGAGTAAAATTTAGGCAAAGCACTCCTGTTTTGCCGAGGGTTTCCCGACCGGTCGGGAAACGTTTAATGTTGCAGGGTAAGGATTTTAGGGCACTTTCTCGATTTCCCGACCGACCCCCTCCCAGGGGCCTAGAGCGGCAGCCGCCGAGCCAGGAAATCCTTCACGTCGGCCACGAAGGCGTTCCACGCCGGCTCGTGCGCACCGTAATGCGCGCCGCAGCAGCGGCCGGGCTTGCTGCTGTTACCGACGCCCGGGAGGTAACGCACCGGCAGGCCGAGCGCGTCGAAGGAATGGTGCGCATCGGGATAGACATGCGTCTCCACCAAATTGCGATCCACCTTCACGCGGTCGATCACCGCCTGGCATTGGCTCGCCGGCGTCCAGTCGTCGAGCGCGGCCATGGCGAACATCGTGGGCAGGCGCGGCCGCAGCTGCGGGCCCATCGAGTCGGCAAAGGAACAATCGGGATAGACCAGGATCGCCGCGCGCCAGCCGCTCGGCACGCGGATGTCGATACGCGGCGAGAGAGCGCGCAACAGGCCGACGCCGCCGCCATAAGAATAGCCGATGAAGGCGCTCTGCGAGGCTACGGTGAAATCCTGGTTGCTGAGCCACAGTCCCGCGGCATCGATGTCGATTGCCCTCTTCTCGGCGTCGGCCTGGGAGGGCCAGTTGCGGCCGCACACGTCCTTCAGGCCGCGCGAGGAGAAGCTGTCGACCACCAGTGCTGCATAGCCCCAGCCCTGCAGGAGCCCGGCCATGCGGGTGTTGTTGATGCCCACGCCGCCGCAACCGTGGAAGATCGCGACGGCCGGCGCGCGCTGCCGGTTGGCCGGACGATAGAGCTGGGCGGGAAGGTTGATCTCGTATCCGGGGTTGTCGATTTTTATGCGCACGCTCTGCTGCGCCCAGACAGGCGCCACGAAGAACATGGCGAGCAGAAGCCAGCGCGCGATCATGCCGGCCGCCGCCGCGACCACCACAGCACCGCCGGCCCCATGGTCGCCGCGATCGCCATGATGCCGAACGCCAGCGCCCAGGCGGCCGGCACGTCGATGCCGCCCGCGGCATCGAGCGCGATGCCGAACACCCAGCCGCCGGCGGCGGTCAGGCCGAAGCCGATGGTCGAGTGCACCGCCATGCTGGCGCCGCGGTAACGCGGATCGGCGGCGGCGGTCATGCCGGCAGTCAGCGCACCCGAGTCGCCGGGCACGGTGAAGGCGTAGACCAGCATCAGCAGCAGCGACAGCCACGGCGACAGGCCGGCGCTGAGGCCGATGGCGAGCGCCACCGCCGCCGAGGCCAGCATCACGACCGTGATGGCGCGGTGGCGGCCGATCTTCAGCGCCAGCTCATTGCCCAGCATCGAGGCCGGCATGGCGAGGATGGTAACGATGGTGCTGACGGCGATGGCGCTCATCGGCGCGTCGCCGCGCGCTGCGACAAAGCCCCAGAACGCTACCATCCAGGTGCGCAGGCCGTAGAGCTCGAAGCAGTGCGCGCCATAGGCCCACGAATAGGCGAGCGCGGCGCGGTTCTTCAGCGCCGGCCGGATGTCGAGAAACGCGCCGGCGCGCGGCGGTGGCGGCACCGGCTGCAGCAGGCCGGCGACGACCGTCATGATCAGGGGTACGGCACCGGTGATCACGAAGGCGGCACGCCAACCCCAATGCTCGGCGATCACCTGGCAAGCGAGGAACGAGAGGCCAACCCCGAAGGAAAAGCTCGCGGTGTAGAACACGACGCTGCGCGAGCTTTCGCCTGGCCCCAGCCGGTCGGTCAGCGCCTTCAGCCCCGGCATATAGCCGCCGGCGAAGCCCATGCCGGCCAGGCACCAGAAAATCATGGCCGAGATCATGCCGTCGGCGAACAGGCCGAAGCCGATGGTGGCGAGCGCGCTTACCAGCGAACTCAGGAACAGGATGCGTCGGGCATCGATGCGGTCGGTCAGCGTCGTAAGAAAGGGTACCAGCACCATGTAGCCAAGGGCATAGGCGCTCGCCATCAGGCCGGCGTGGGCGTTGCTGAGGTGCCATTCGGGAATGAGGAACTGCGGCATGGTCGCCGGCACGGCGACATGCGGCAGCAACCCACCGATCTGGCCGAGCGCCATGGCGGCGACGAGCAGCCGTCGCCCCGAGTCGCGCGGAGTAATCCCCGCGCTGAGCCGAGGGGCCTCTTTTCCTTCAGATGCCAAAAGAGGTCCCTCCGCTCGGCCTTCGGCCTCGGTCGGGACGACGAATTTAGCCGCGGCCGAAGGTCGGCACGCCCTCGACGCGATCCTCGAGCGCCTCGGCACCCTCGGTCGGCAGCACCTTGACGTAGTTGAGCGCGCCGTCGATGTCGCCCTGCCAGACCTCCTTGGGCAGGTCGTAGACGAACTCGACGCCGTAGCCGTTGGGATCGTGGATGTAGAGGGAATGCGTCATGCCGTGCTCGACGCGGCGATCGAACTTGACGCCCTTCTTCTGCAGGTAGGTGAGATGCTCGAGCCAGGCCTCGCGCGTCGGCATGGTGATGGCGATGTGGTTGATGGCGTTGGGCATGCCGAACATCTTCCATTCGGCGGGCGGCGCCGGCAGGTCCTTGTTCTCAACCAGGGCGACGTCGTGATGGTGGTGGCTGCCATCCTCGCGCGTGCCGCTGTAGAAGCGCATCTTGGGCGGGTTGGGCCGATCGGGCCGCGGCGTGAGCTGGCCTACCTGCCTGAAGCCCACGATCTCCGTCCAGAAAGTGTGCGACTCCTCGATGTCGCGGACGTTGAGCACGAGGTGGTTGATGCCGCGCGGCGTTACCGGCTTGTCCATGATGGGTTCCTCCTTATGCCCGGGATCATAGCGCCAACCGGGCGGGGGGTCATCACTTGGTCGGATCGGTGAGATCGTCGAATTCGGCGACATGGCGGGGTGCCCAGCGGTGCTCTCGCGCCTGTTTGATGCGGTGCGACAGCGATGGCCAGCGCCGGCGGGCCCGTTTTACCCAAGCCCGCCCGGCATCAAACTCGGTGGCGAGCAGGAAGAGCGCTATCACAACGAAAATCCAGCCCTGCAGTACCGGCAGCAGGCCGCCCACCACGGCCATTACGAGGCAGCCCGCGATCGCCAGGACCATCAGCGGCTTGCGCATGGTCGCTCCCGTCTAGAGGTGGATCGGCTTCTCCCAGGCGGCGAGCGCCGCCTCCTTCATCGCTTCGCTGACCGTCGGATGGGCGTGGCAGATACGCCCGATATCCTCGGCCGAGGCCGCGAACTCCATCGCAATCCCCGCCTCGGCGATCATCGTGCCGGCCTCGGCGCCGATGATGTGGACGCCCAGCACGCGGTCGGTCGCCTTGTCGGCCAGCACCTTCACGAAACCCTCGGTCCGCGCGTTGGCTCGGCTGCGCGGGTCGGCAGCGAAGGGATACTTGCCGATCTTGTAGGCAACGCCTGAAGCCTTGAGCTGTTCCTCGCTCTTGCCGACCCAGGCCACCTCGGGCTGGGTGTAGACGACCGAGGGAACGAGATCCCAGTTCACGTGGCCCTTCTGGCCGGCCAGGGTCTCGGCGCAGGCGACGCCGTCCTCGCTTGCCTTGTGGGCAAGCATGGGCCCGTCGATCACGTCGCCGATGGCGTAGATGCCGGGCACCGAGGCCTGGAAATGTCCGTCGACGACGATGCGGCCGCGCTTGGAGAGTTTTACGCCCGCCTTATCGAGACCGAGGCCGGCGACGTAGGGACGGCGGCCAATGGCAACCAGCACGATATCGGCCTGCAGCGTCTCGGCGGTGCCGCCCTTGGCCGGTTCGACCGTGAGGCTGACGCCTGAGCCACCGCTCTCGGCCTTGGTGACCTTGGAGCCGAGCTTGAATTTTAACCCCTGCTTCTGCAGGGCACGCTGAAAGTGCTTGGTGATCTCGTCGTCGATGCCAGGGGCGATGCGCTCTAAAAATTCGACCACCGTCACTTCGGAACCGAGCCGCCGCCACACCGAGCCGAGTTCGAGGCCGATGATGCCGGCGCCGACCACGACCAGGTGCTTGGGCACTTCCGTCAGTTCCAGCGCGCCGGTCGACGAGACGATCTTCTTTTCGTCGATGGTGACACCCGGCAGCGGCGTTAATTCCGAGCCGGTGGCGATCAGGATGTTTTTTGCCGTGACCGTATCCTTCACGGCGCCGTCAGCACCGAGCACGGATACCTTGCCGGCAGCGTCTATACGGCCGGCGCCCTGCAGCCAGGCAATCTTGTTCTTCTCGAACAGGAATTCGATGCCCTTGGTCGTGGCGCCCACGACCTCACCCTTGCGCTTCATCATCTGGGCGAAATCGAGCTTCACTTCGCCAACCATGACGCCATGGACGGCAAGGTCGTGCGCGGTCTCCTCGAAGACGTGGCTGGACTGCAACAGCGCCTTGGAAGGAATGCAGCCGACGTTGAGGCAGGTGCCGCCCAGCGTCGCGCCCTTCTCGACGACGGCGACCTTCAGGCCAAGCTGCGACGCCCGGATAGCGGCGACGTAGCCGCCCGGCCCGGCGCCGATTACGACGAGGTCGTAGGTTTCGTTTACCATCTCACAAGCCGAGCAGCAGGCGTTCGGGGTCTTCGAGGCACTCCTTCACGCGCACCAGGAAGAGCACGGCCTCTCGGCCATCGATGATGCGATGATCGTAGCTGAGCGCCAGGTACATCATCGGCCGCGCCTTGATCTCGGTCCCGACGACCATCGGCCGCTGCTGGATCTTGTGCATGCCGAGAATAGCCGACTGCGGCGGGTTGAGGATCGGCGTCGACATCAGCGAGCCGTAGACGCCGCCGTTGGAAATGGTGAAGGTGCCGCCGGTCAGGTCGTCGATGGTGAGCTTGCCGTCGCGCGCCTTGCGGCCGAGCTCGCCGATGCCCTTCTCGATGCCGGCGAAATCGAGCGCGTCGGCGTCGCGCAGCACCGGCACGACCAGACCCTGCGGCGTACCGACCGCAACACCGATGTCGTAGTAACTCTTGTAGATGAGTTCGTCGCCCTCGATCTCGGCATTGACGTTCGGCAGTTCTTTCAGCCCGGCGATGCATGCCTTGACGAAGAACGACATGAAGCCCAGCCGCGCGCCGTGCTTCTTCTCGAAATCCTCCTTCAGCCGCTCGCGCATCCCGAGGACCTCGGTCATGTCCACCTCGTTGAAGGTGGTAAGCATGGCGGCGGTGTTCTGCGCCTCCTTCAGGCGGTTGGCGATGGTGCGGCGCAGCCGCGTCATGCGCACGCGCTCCTCGCGGTCGGCGCGGCGGCGCGGGCCGGATGGCGCAGCCGGCCTGGCGGCGGGAGCGGACGGCGCGGGGATCGACGACAACGCCGCCAGTACGTCGGCCTTGGTGGCGCGGCCGTCCTTACCGGTCGGTTCGATGGCAGCAGCGGGCACGCCCTTCTCCTCGGCGAGCTTGCGCGTCGCCGGGCCCGAGGCGGCGAGATTGGCGCCGGCGGATACCGATGCGGCAGAAGCAGGTACGGCGGCAGCAGGCGTGGGAGCCGGCACGGCAGCGGGCTTTGCGGCGGCCGTGGCAGGCGGCGGCGCGGCGGCAGGCTTGTTGCCGACGGCGCCGGCCTCGATGTGGCAGAGCAGGCCGCCGACCTGGACGCTGGCGCCCTCTTCCACCGCGAGATCGACGATCGCGCCGGCCACGGTGGCATTAACCTCGACGGTGACCTTGTCGGTCTCGAGCTCGCACAAGGGCTGGTCGATCGCGACCTGATCTCCGGCCCTCACCAGCCACTTGGCGACGGTCGCCTCGGTGACCGATTCACCGAGCGCGGGGAGCTTGATCTCGACAGCCATGTCCAAAAACTCCTGCTTTAGCCAACCGTAAGCGCGCGGTCGATCAGGTCGGCCTGTTCCTTGAGATGCGTGCGCAGCGAGCCGGTCGCAGGCGACGCCGCTTCCGGCCGGCCGATATAGAGCGGCCGTGTTGCCTTGGTGTCGAGACCGCCCAGCGCGCGCTCGATGCGGCGGCCGACGAAATGCCAGGCGCCCATGTTCTCGGGTTCCTCCTGGCACCAGACCACTTGGGCGTTGGGATAGTGCGCAAGACGCAGGCCGAGCCGCGTGAACGGGAAGGGATAGAGCTGCTCGATGCGCATGATCGCGATGTCGTCGATCTTGCGCTTGCGGCGCTCGGCCACGAGATCGAAGTAGACCTTGCCGCTGCACAGCACGACGCGATTCACCTTGGCGCCCTCGGCGATCTCGTCGGTCTCGGCCAGGATGCGCCGGAACGACGAGCCGGGGCCGAAATCGGCCAGGGTCGAGACGCACTCCTTGTGGCGCAGCAGCGATTTCGGCGTCATCACCACCAACGGCTTGCGGAAGGTGCGGCGCACCTGACGGCGCAGCGCATGGAAGTAGTTGGCCGGCGTCGTCGGATTGACGACCTGCCAATTGTCCTCGGCCGAGAGCTGCAGGTAGCGTTCGAGGCGCGCCGAGCTGTGCTCGGGACCCTGGCCCTCGTAGCCGTGCGGCAAGAGCATCACCAGGCCGTTCATGCGCAGCCACTTGCTCTCGCCCGAGCACAGGAACTGGTCGATGATGACCTGCGCGCCATTGGCGAAGTCGCCGAACTGCGCTTCCCACAAAACCAGCGCATTGGGTTCGGCCGAGGAGTAGCCGTACTCGAAGCCCAGCACGCCCGCCTCGTTGAGCGGACTGTCGATGGCCTCGAACTGCGCCTGGCCGGGCGCGATGTTGTTGAGCGGGATGTATTTGGCTTCGTTGGTCTGGTCGATCAGCATGGAATGGCGCTGCGAGAAGGTGCCGCGGCCGGAATCCTGGCCGCTCAGCCGCACCGGCGTGCCTTCGGCCAGCAACGTGCCCCATGCCAGTGCCTCGCCGGTGGCCCAGTCGATGTCCTGGCCGGTCTCGATGGTCTTGCGCTTCTCCTGGAGCTGGCGCGTGATCTTGCGGTTAAGGTCGAAGCTCTTCGGCGGCTCGGAGATCGCCAGACCCACCTTCTTCACCCGTTCGAGGTCGACCGCAGTCTGTCCCTTGCGGTCCTCCTCGCCCGGCGCCGTCGTGAAGCCGGTCCACTTGCCTTCCAGCCAGTCAGCCTTGTTGGGCTTGTACTGCGCCGAGGCCTCCAGTGCCTTGTCGAGCTTTTCGCGCAGCGCGGTATCCATGGCCGCGACGTCGCTTTCGCTCACCACGCCGTCGGCAACGAGCCGGCTAGCATAGACTTCCTTCACCGTCTTGTGCGCGCCGATCTCCTTGTACATAAGCGGCTGGGTGAACATCGGCTCGTCCGACTCGTTGTGGCCGTGCCGGCGGTAGCAGAACATGTCGATGACGATGTCGCGCTTGAAGCGCTGGCGGAACTCCGTGGCGATGCGCGCGACGTGGACCACCGCCTCGGGATCGTCGCCATTCACATGCAGGATCGGCGCCTGCACGATCTTGGCGACCTCGGTGCAGTAGGGACCCGAGCGCGAATAGGTCGGCAACGTCGTGAAGCCGATCTGGTTGTTGACGACGAAATGGATGGTGCCGCCGATGCGGTAGCCGCCGAGATCGCTGAGGTCGAGGCTTTCGGCGACCAGCCCCTGGCCGGCAAAGGCCGCGTCGCCATGCATCAGGATGGCCATGACCTGGCTGCGTTCGCCATCGCCGCGCTGGTCCTGCTTGGCGCGCGCCTTGCCCAACACGACGGTATTCACCGCCTCGAGATGCGAGGGGTTGGGTGCCAGCGACAGGTGAATGACGTTGCCGTCGAACTCGCGGTCGGCCGAGGCGCCAAGATGGTACTTCACGTCACCCGAGCCGCGCATTTCCTCGGGCTGCAAGGAGCGGCCCTGGAATTCCGACAGCCGCGCCGTGTAGCTCTTGTGCATGACATGCACGAGCGTGTTCAGGCGACCGCGATGGGGCATGCCGATGACGACTTCCTTGATGCCCAACTGACCGCCGCGCTTCAGGATCTGCTCGATACCGGGGATCATCGACTCGCCGCCATCGAGGCCGAAGCGCTTGGTGCCGACGAACTTGACGTTGAGGTAGCGCTCCAGCCCTTCGGCCTCGACCACGCGTTCGAGAATCGTGCGGCGTCCCTCGACGGAAAAGTCGGTGCGGTTCTCGATCGCCTCGATGCGCTCCTGGATCCAGTCCTTCTGGTCGGGATCGCTGATGTGCATGAACTCGACGCCGATCTTGCCGCAGTAGGTCTTGCGCAGGCGGTCCATGATCTGGCGCAGCGTCGCGCTCTCGCCCAGCGCCAGCGCACCGAAGATCAGGATGGGGCGGTCCCAGTCGCCCTCGGCGAAGCCGTAGGTCGCCGGGTCGAGCTCGCGGTGCGGCGCCTGGCGCACCAGGCCGAGCGGATCGAGGTCGGCCTCGAGATGGCCGCGGATGGTGTAATGCCGGATCAGCATCCGCGCGCGGGCGGTGTCCAGCGCGGCGGCACGGATCTCGGCGTCGGTCTTGCCGGCGAGCGGCGCGTTGCGGTTGGCCGGTGTGCGGGGCGCGTCGATCTCGGCGGCGCCGATTACACGTGCGCCGTTGGGCGCCCAGCTGGCACCCCGGGTTTCGGCCCGCACGGCACTTTTCTCGTCGTCGAGGGCACCGAAGAAGGTCCGCCACTCGGCGTCGACCGCGTTGGGGTCGTCGAGCCAGCGCCCGTAGAGTTCCTCGATGAACGGCGCGTTGGCGCTAAACAGGAAAGATGTCTGCTCAGCTCTCATGGCCCGGCCTCCTTGGCCCTAGATGGGCGCGCAACGGCGTTCTGTCAGCCCTTCATGGCCTTAAGCATTTCCGCGCCCAAAGCGGCCGGCGAATCTGCAACCTTGATGCCAGCGGCCCGCAGGGCCTCGACCTTGAACTCGGCGGTATCGTTGCCGCCCGAGATCACCGCACCGGCATGGCCCATGCGGCGGCCCGGCGGCGCGGTACGGCCGGCGATGAAGCCGACCACCGGCTTCTTGGTCTTCGATGCCTTGATGAATTCCGCGCCCTTGACCTCGGTATCGCCGCCGATCTCGCCGATCAGGACGATGCCCTGGGTTTCCTTGTCGGCCAGGAACATCTCCAGGCATTCGACAAAATTGGTGCCGTTCACCGGATCGCCGCCGAGGCCGATGCAGGTGGTCTGGCCGAGGCCGACCGCCGTGGTCTGCGCCACCGCCTCGTAGGTGAGCGTGCCCGAGCGCGAGACGATGCCGATCTTGCCGCGCTTGTGGATGTGACCGGGCATGATGCCGATCTTGCACTCGTCGGGCGTGATGACACCGGGGCAGTTGGGGCCGATCAGGCGCGACTTCGAGCCGGCCAGCGCCCTCTTCACCTTCACCATGTCGAGCACAGGAATGCCCTCGGTGATGCAGACGATCAGCGGGATCTCGGCATCGAGCGCCTCGAGGATCGAATCGGCGGCATAGGGCGCCGGCACGTAGATCACGCTCGCCGTGGCGCCGGTCTTGGCGACTGCCTCGGCCACTGTATCGAACACCGGCAGGTCGAGATGCGTGGAGCCGCCTTTGCCCGGGGTCACGCCGCCCACCATCTTTGTGCCGTAGGCGATCGCTTGCTCGGAATGGAAGGTGCCCTGCGAGCCGGTGAATCCCTGACAGATGACCTTGGTGTTCTTGTCGACCAGCACGGCCATCAGTTGGTCTCCTTGACGGCCTTGACGATCTTTTCGGCAGCGTCGGCGAGATTCTCCGCCGAGGTGATCTTGAGACCCGACTCCTTCAGGATCTTCTTGCCGAGCTCGACATTGGTGCCTTCCAGCCGCACGACCAACGGCACGTGCAGGTTCACTTCGCGCGCCGCGGCGACCACCCCCTCGGCGATGACGTCACAGCGCATGATGCCGCCGAAAATGTTGACCAGGATGCCCTCGACGTTGGGGTCCTTGAGGATGATCTTGAAGGCCGCCGTCACGCGCTCCTTGGTGGCGCCGCCGCCGACGTCGAGGAAGTTGGCGGGTGCCGAGCCGTAGAGCTTGATGATGTCCATTGTGGCCATCGCCAAACCGGCGCCGTTCACCATGCAGCCGATCTGGCCGTAGAGCTTGACGTAGTTCAGCGCGTACTTGGAAGCCTCGATCTCGGCGGGATCCTCCTCGTCCTCGTCGCGCAGGGCTTCGAGGTCGGCGTGCCGGTAGAGCGCGTTGTCATCGAAATTCATCTTGGCATCGAGCGCGATCACGCCCCCCGCGCCGGTGACGACCAGCGGATTGATCTCGATCAGCGAGCAGTCGAGCTCGACGAAGGCCTTGTAGAGGGCACCGAGCAGCGTCACGAAGGCGCCGACCTGCTTGCCCTCAAGCCCGAGAGCGAAGGCGATCTTGCGGCCCTGGTAGCCTTGGAAGCCGGCGGCCGGATCGACCGTCTGCTTGACGATCTTTTCCGGCGTCTCGTGCGCCACCGTCTCGATGTCCATGCCGCCTTCGGTCGAGGCGCCGATGATGACGCGGCCCGCCGCGCGATCGACCAGCAGCGACAAATAGAGCTCGCGTTTGATGTCGCAGCCTTCCTCGATGTAGAGGCGCTTCACGGTCTTGCCGATGGGGCCGGTCTGCTTGGTGACGAGGTCATGGCCGAGCATGGCGGCGGCGCTGGCGCCCACGTCCTCGACCGACTTCACGACCCGCACGCCGCCCTTGCCATTGGGATCGTCCTTGAATTTGCCCTTGCCGCGGCCGCCGGCATGGATCTGGGCCTTCACCACCGAGACCGCGCTGCCCAGCTTGCGGGCGACGTCCATGGCCTCTTCGCGGGTGTAGGCGACGCCACCCTTGAGCAGGGGGACACCGAACTTGGCCAGCAATGCCTTGGCCTGGTACTCGTGGATATTCATGAAATCCTATAGTTGCATAACGCAACTGACGGGTAGCTAGGTCACTTTATGAGTGCTGCAGCGCAATAGCAACGACGGTCTGGTTACGATTCACGCGACCAAAGTCGAAGGCCGGCTCAGCCACCGGCCACGATCTTCTTGGTCGCCTCGACCAGCGACTTCACCGCCGCGACCGACTTGTCGAACATCGCCTTCTCCTCGGCATTGAACGACACTTCGACGATTTTCTCGATACCGCCAGCGCCGATCACCACCGGCACACCGATATAGAGGCCCTTGATGCCGTACTCGCCGTTGAGCATGGCGGCGCAGGGGATGACCCGCTTCTTGTCGCGCAGATAGGACTCGGCCATCGAGATCGCCGATGCCGCCGGGGCGTAGAAGGCCGAACCGTTGCCCAGCAGGCCCACGATCTCGGCGCCGCCGTCGCGCGTGCGCTGGACGATCTTGTCGAGCTTGTCCTGGGTGGTCCAACCCATCTTCACGAGGTCGGGCAGCGGGATGCCGGCGACCGTCGAGTAGCGGACCAACGGCACCATGGTGTCGCCATGGCCGCCCAGCACGAAAGCCGTGACGTCTTCCACCGAAACCTTGAACTCCTGAGCGAGGAACAGCCGGAAGCGCGCCGAATCGAGCACGCCGGCCATGCCGACGACGCGGTTGGCCGGGAAGCCGGTGACCTCCTGCATGAGGCCGACCATGGCATCGAGCGGGTTGGTGATGACGATGACGAAGGCGTTGGGCGCGTTTTCCTTGATACCCTTGCCGACGGTGCTGATGACCTTGGCGTTGATGCCGACGAGATCGTCGCGCGTCATGCCGGGTTTGCGTGGCACGCCCGCCGTCACGATGATGACGTCGGAACCGGCGATATCCTTGTAGTTCGACGAACCCGAGTAGGCCGCATCGAAGCCCGCGACCGGCGAAAGCTGGGCGATGTCGAGCGCCTTGCCCTTGGCGGTGCCTTCGGCCTGGGGAATATCGAACAGGACGATGTCGCCCAAATCCTTCTGGCCGGCCAGCAGAGCCAGGGTGCCGCCAATCTGTCCGGCGCCGATCAGCGCGATCTTCTTGCGAGCCATGCCAAATACTCCCGTTCGTGAAGGCGGCGCGTGGTAGCGCGATTCACGCAGAGCGGCAAGGTAGCGGCAAGAAGCGCCGGCTCAGACGGGGTGCCGCTTCAGATGGCCGAGCAGCAGCTCGGTCGCCTTGGCCGGTGCCTGGTCCATCACGAAATGGCCGACGCCGGGCAGGATTTCCATGCCGAAGGAAGCGCTCACAAATTCTCGCGTGCCGCCAGCCGCGGTCGGACCAACGGTCGCATCGGCATCGCCCCAGATATAGAGCGTCGGCACCTTGATCGTGCCGACCTCGGCCGCCAGCCCGGCATTGGCGCGATACCAGGCGAGTGCTGCTTCCATCGCCTCGGAATTGCCGAGCACCGAAAGATGCGCCTCCACTGCCGCCGCCGGCACGCCCTGACCGAATGGACCGTCGCGCAGGCGCTTGGCGTTGTCGGCCAGCAATTTCGCGCCCGTATCCGGCTCGAGGAAGGCGCGGTGATGGCGTGAGCGATTCTTCTGCTCGCCGTCGGGCATCTGCAGCGCGCGTCGAAACGATTGCGGATGGGGACGCGAGAGAATGGTGAGCGACGCCAGCCGCTCGGGATGCTTGTCCGCAACACCCCACGACACCTGCCCGCCCCAGTCGTGGCCGACGAGGTGGAAGCGCTTGCCCGCCGCACCGCTGGCATCGGCAATGTCGATGGCATCGGCGATCAGCTTCTCGAAGGCGTAGTTCGGGAGATTCTTCGGGTCCGGCCGCGCGCCCGGCGAGTAGCCGCGCTGGTCCGGCGCGACGGCGCGATATCCTGCCAGGGCAAGGCCGGGCAACGCCGCGCGCCAGCTGTGGCGCGACTCGGGAAATCCATGAAGCAGAAGAACCAGAGGACCGGCCGTCGGGCCTGCAACGTCCGTGGTGAACGTAAGACCGGAAGCCGTGAGGATCTGACGCGTTTCAATTCCAGTCACTGATACCTATACGGACGGCCAGACCACCATGAAGGGCTTCGTCGTGTACGACGACGCCACCACCGCCAAGCGGCCGGGGATCATCCTAGTACATGAATGGTGGGGTATCACCAACCACGTCCACACCGAGGCGCAGAAGTACGCGCAGGCGGGCTACACGGTCTTCATTGCCGACATGTTCGGCGACGCCAAGACCGCCGACAACCCGAAGGACGCCGGTGCACTCTCGGGTTCGGTGATGAAGGACCCCAAGGCGATGGAGTCGCGCTTCAATGCCGCACGGGCCCAACTCGCTAAGCAGGCCTCGGTCAATCCCCAGAGCATCGGCGCCGTCGGCTACTGCTTCGGCGGCGCGGTCGTGTTGAACATGGCGCGCAGCGGCGCCGACCTCGTGGCCGTTACAGGCTTCCAAGCATCGCTTGGTCTCAACACCCCGGCGCCGGCACTGGGAACCGTCAAGGCGAAGATCCTCATCCTGAACGGCGCCGACGATCCCTTCGTAAAGCGTGAGCAGTACGATACGCTCAAGAAGGATCTGGATGCCGCGAAGGCCGACTATCGCATTATCGAATATCCCGGCGCGGTGCACGCCTTCACGAATCCGGAAGCGACCGCGCTCGGCCAGAAATTCAACTTGCCGCTCAGATATGACGCCAAGGTGGACGGAGAAGCAAAAGCAGAGGCGGCCAAGCTCTTTGCCGCCAACCTCAAGAAATAGCCTGCAAGAAGTAGCCAAAAAGGCCGCCTCCGGGCGGCCTTTTCTATCTATGGCTCAGTGACAATCAGGCGACCGTCATCGCTTTATGTAAGTGGCATCGAACTTTGTCGCGACCGTCGCACCGGCGTCGATCAAACAATGTGCTCCAGCGCCAAGTATTCCGGGCTTTGCATTTCCATCAGGCGCGAGGCGGTGCGCTGGAATTCGAAGGCGCCATCGCCCTCGACATAGAGTTTCTGCGGCAAGGCAGCGGCCGAGCAGATGAACTTCACCTTGGCCTCGTAGAAAGCGTCGATCATGGTCACGAACCGGGCAGCCTTGTCGCGGTTCTCCGGTCCCAGCCGCGGGATCTCCGACAGGATCACGGTGTGGAAGTGCTCGGCGATGCAGATGAAGTCGGCGGCACCCATCGGCGTGCCGCACCAGTCGACGAAATGCGCCATGGCGACGCCCGGCGCGGCGCGCGGCACCGCGACGTCGCGGCCCTGCGTGCGCAGCACCCGGGGTTCGCCGCCGGCGCCGCCGCTCAGCATACGGAAGGCCTCGTCGAGCTTGGCGTTGGCCGCGGCGCCAAGCGGCGTCAGGTAGATATTGAGGCTGCGCAGCCGGTCGAGGCGATAGTCGTGCTCGCCGCCCAGCTCGAGGATGTCCATCTTCTCTTTGATCAGTGCGATGAACGGCAGGAAGCGATCGCGCTGCAGGCCATTCTTGTAGAGATCGTCGGGCGTGCGGTTGGTCGTGGCGATCACCGTTACGCCCTCGTCGAACAGTGTCTCGAACAGCCGGCTGAGGATCATCGCATCGGCGATGTTGGTGACCTGGAACTCGTCGAAGCAGAGCAGGCGCGTCTCGCCCGCTATCTCGCGCGCGATCGGCGGGACGGTGTCGGCTTCCGGTCCGGCGCCCTTGGCGAGCAACGCCAGCCGGCGCTGGTGCAGGCGCTCGTGAACCTCGAGCATGAATTCGTGGAAGTGCACGCGGCGCTTCCGGGCGGCCGGTGCGTCGGCATAGAACAGGTCCATCAGCATCGACTTGCCACGGCCGACAGGTCCCCAGATGTAGAGCCCGCGCGGGCCGGTCGGCGGCTTGGCGCCGCCGAAGCCCAGACGCGCCAGCAGACCGCGGTGCTGAGGCCTGCCGGCCATGGCGGCGAGCTGGTCGTGGACGGCCTGCAGGCGGCTCACCACGCGTTCCTGCAACGGGTCGGCACGGACCTCGCCGGCAGCGCAGCGGGCGGCAAGGTTGGCGAGAGGTCCTTTGCCAGTGGAGGGAACGACCGGGTCCATGTGCGCCGCATACCTAGCTCAGCTTGATGCGGATGCCTATAAGATGCGTCGATGAAGCTGGCCTTCCTCGGTACGTCCGAATTCGCCGTGCCGGCGCTCAAAGCGCTGGCCGAGGCGGGCCACGATCTGCTCGCCGTCTATACGCGCGCGCCCAAGCCGGCGGGCCGCGGCCAGCAGGAGCGCAAAACGCCGATCCACGAACTGGCCGACACGCTCGGTCTCGCGGTGCGGACACCAATGACACTGCGCACCGACGAGGCGGCCGCTGAGTTCAAGGCGCTCGATACAGATGCCACCGTCGTCGTGTCCTACGGACATATCCTGCCCAAGAGTTTTCTTGATGCGCCGGTGCTGGGCTGCATCAACATCCACGGTTCGCTGCTGCCGCGCTGGCGCGGCGCGGCGCCGATCCAGCGCGCCATCCTGGCGGGCGACGCCGAGACCGGCGTCACCACCATGCGCATGGACGAGGGCCTCGACACCGGCCCCATGCTGCTGGCCGAGCGCACGCCGATTTCCGCCGGAGACACCGCCCAGTCGGTGCACGACAGGCTGGCCGCCATGGGCGCCACGCTGATCGTCTCGACTCTCGACGGGCTGGTGCGCAGCACACTGCAGGCGGTGCCGCAGCCGGCTGACGGCGTCACCTACGCCCACAAGCTCGGCAAGGAAGAAGGGGCGCTCGACTGGCGCCGGCCGGCCGCCGAGTTGGAGCGCAAGGTTCGCGCCTTCCATCCCTGGCCCGGTACCTGGTTCGAGTTGAACGGCGAGCGCATCAAGGTGCTGGAGGCGGGCCTGACGTTGGCCGGCGGTGCCGCCGGCACCGTGACGATCTCGCGCCATGGCTTTCCCGTCGTTGCCTGCGGCCTGGGCGGCCTGAAGCTCCTGAAGCTGCAGCGGCCGGGCAAGGCGGCGCTGGCGGCGGATGCTTTCCTGCGCGGCTTCGCGCTGCCGGCCGGCGCGGTGCTGCCGCCGCCCGCCGTCGTGCCGCTGCCGACTTGACGCCATGCCGCGCTACAAGCTCACCATCGAATATGACGGCGGTCCCTTCGTCGGCTGGCAGATCCAGACCAACGGGCCGTCGGTGCAGGGCGCGCTGATCGAGGCGGTCTTCGCCTTCAGCGGCGAGCGCGTAAAGGTCCAGGGCGCGGGCCGCACCGACACCGGCGTGCATGCGCGCGGGCAAGTCGTGCATTTCGACCTGTCGCGCGACTGGCGCACCGACACGATCCGCGACGCGCTGAACCATCATCTCAAGCCCAATCCAGTGTCGGTTCTCGTCGCCGAACCGGCCGACGACAAGTTCCATGCGCGCTTCTCGGCGACCGGCCGGCGCTATCTCTACCGCATCCTCAACCGCCGCAGTCCGCCGGCGCTGGAACGCGGCCATGTCTGGCATGTCGGCATCGAACTCGACGAAACAGCGATGGCCGATGCGGCGGCCGTGCTGGTCGGCCATCACGATTTCAACAGTTTCCGCTCCACCGCCTGCCAGTCGCCGACCTCGATCAAGACTCTCGACTGCCTGTCCGTTGTGCGCGGGGGCGAGGAGATCCGCATCGAGGCTGCGGCGCGCTCGTTCCTGCACAACCAGGTGCGCATCCTGGTCGGCACGCTGAAAATGGTGGGCGAAGGCAAATGGACGAAGGCCGAGGTCGCGGCAGCCCTCACCGCCCGTGACCGTACCCGTGCCGGCCCGACGGCGCCGCCTGAAGGACTGTGCCTGATGGAGGTGCGTTACGACGCGACGCTAGGAAGCGACGACGCCGAGGACGCGATCGACGATCAGTGACAGGAACACCGTCGGCAACCAGTTGACGACCAGCAGCAGCCCGGCGACCGGCCAGCTCACCGACAGCACCAGCCGCGTCGCGGCCATGAACCACCACCAGAACAGGCCCTGCAGCGCGATCAGCAGCAAGCTGGAGAGCGGTGCGGGTGCAACCGACGCGATCGCCGCGACGATCACTGCCGCGAGAATGGCAGGAAAGTTGATCCAATTCAGTACGGCGATGTATCGCGGATAGAGGCTGAGCCAACCGCGCCGGCGCGCGATCTCGTAGAAAATGACGGGATAGAACAGCCAGTCGACGACGTAGCGCAGGGCCTCGATCAGGACGATCTCCCAATCGTCGGCCGTGGCCTCGTGCTTGCTGTAGTGGATCAGCACGTAGAAGGCGTAGAACGGCGCCGCCAGCGCGATGACGCGGAACGAACGCAGGCAGGATTGCGGCGTATTCTCGAACTGGAAGGGTGCCGCCGCATCGAACCGCAGCATCCGCAGAGCGCCCTGCGTGCCGCGGGCAATTTCGGCGATGCTCAGCACCTTGGCGGCCCTTAGGCCGCGAAATAGCGGTCGAGCACCGTCTCGTAGACGCGGGCGAGCGTCTTGAGGTCGGCCACGGCGCTCTTCTCGTCGACCTTATGCATGGTCTCGCCGACCAGGCCGAATTCCAGCACCGGGCAGTAGTCGCGGATGAAGCGCGCATCCGATGTGCCGCCGGTCGTCGACAGCTCTACTTCGACGCCCGCGATGTCGCGGATGGCGCCGGCCACCAGTTCGCTGAGCGGCCCAGGTGGCGTGTAAAAGGATTCGCCCGACACCTCGGCCTTGAGTTCGAACAGTCCGTTGCCGCCGAGCGCCGTGTTGGCGCGCTCCAGCCGTTCGGTGAGGTGTGCAAGCAGCGTCTTTGACGTCCACTTGTCGTTGAAGCGCGTGTTGAAGCGCGCCTTCACCACGCCTGGCGCGATGTTGGTCGCCTTGTTGGCGACATCGATCGTCGTGAATTGCAGCGTCGTCGGTTGGAAATGCGTGCTGCCGTTGTCGATCGGCTCGCGGATCAGCGCCTCGATCAGCGCCGACAGACGGTGAATGGGATTGTCGAGCCGCTCGGGATAGGCGACGTGGCCCTGCACGCCGCGCACCACCATGTCGACGGTCATGCTGCCGCGCCGGCCGATCTTCATCATATCGCCGAAGCGCCTGGAGCTGGTCGGCTCGCCCACGACGCAGCCATCGATCGTCTCGCCGCGCTCGGCCAGGCGCTTCAGCATTTTCACGGTGCCGTTGACCGCGGGGCCTTCCTCGTCGCCGGTGATCAGCAGGCTGATCGAGCCGCCGAAGTCGCGTCCGCGCTTGCTCAGGAACCGCGCCGAAGCCTCAGTGAAGGCCGCGATGGCGCCCTTCATGTCGGCGGCGCCGCGTCCGAACAGGTAACCGTTCGACAGCTCGGCCGCGAACGGCCCAATGGTCCAGGACGAGAGATCGCCCACCGGCACCACGTCGCTGTGTCCGGCGAAGCAGAAATGCCTCCCGTCCGTGCCGATGCGGGCATAGAGGTTGGCGACGTCGTCGGTGCCGGCCTGCGAAAAATCCATGCGCTCGCAGCGGAAGCCGAGCGGCGTCAGGACCTTTTCGAGATGCTGGAGTGCGCCACCCTCATGTGGCGTGACGCTCTCGCAGCGCACCAGCGTGCGCGTCAGATCGATCGTATCGGTGACCGGTGAGGCAAGTGTATCGGGCATGACCGGACACTACCCTTCCCCTTCCCCAAAGAGAAGGGCGCCGGCCTTGAGGCGCGGCGCCCAGTCGCTTTCGAGAGGAAGATTGCCTTCTTGTTATGCCGTCAGGCGACCATGCGGTCGGCTTCGTGAAGATTGACCGAGACAAGCTGGGACACGCCCTGCTCGCCCATGGTGACGCCGTAGAGCCGATCCATACGCGCCATGGTGACTCTATGGTGGGTGATGATCAGGAAGCGCGTGTCGGTGCGGCTGGCGATGTCCTGGACCAGGGCGCAGAAGCGTTCGACGTTGAGGTCGTCCAGCGGTGCGTCGACCTCATCCAGCACGCAGATCGGCGCCGGGTTGGTCATGAAGACCGCGAACAGCAGAGACAGCGCGGTCAATGCCTGCTCGCCGCCCGACAGCAGCGACATGACCTGCAGCTTCTTGCCCGGCGGACTAGCATGGATTTCCAGGCCGGCCTCGAGCGGATCCTCCGACTCGGTCAGCCGCAGCTCGGCTTTGCCGCCGCCGAACAGCTTGGTGAAGAGTTGCTGGAAGTGCCCGCTGACCTGCTCGAAGGCCACGAGGAAGCGCTCGCGGCCCTCGCGGTTGAGGCTCTGGATGCCCTGGCGCAGGCGGGCGATGGCGGAGACCAGGTCGTCGCGCTCGCTGGTCATGCCGACGATCTGCTGCTCGAGCTCGTTGGCCTCTTCCTCGGCGCGCAGATTGACCGCGCCCATGGTCTCGCGCTCGTGCACCAGCCGCTCGAGACGATGCTCGGCCTTCTCCAGCTCAGGCAGCTCATCGAGGTTGGTCACTTCGGCAACGACGAGGACGCCGTCGGGCTCGCAGCGCAGCCGCTCGACGATACGCTCGACCACGGCTTCGCGGTCCTTGGTCGCCTGCTCGACCTGACCCTCGCGGCGCACGCGCGTCTCGCGCGCGGTCGCCAATTCTCCCTCGGCCTGTTTCAGGGCCTTGTCCGCCTCGCCAAGACGCGTCTCGCCGACCGCAAGGCGGTCCGCCGCGCCGCGACGGTTCTTCTCCGCGCCGTCGATCTGGTCGGCGAGCGCCATACGATTGGCCTCGATCTCGGCCGGCTTGGCGGCAAGATCGGCGATGGCCGTCGCGATCTGGCCATGGCGGGCTTCCAACTCGACGACCTGGCCCTCGGCGTCGGCCAGGCGCTTGCTCCATCCCTGGTGATCCTGTGCGATCTGCGCCAGGCGTTCGCCGCGCATGGTGCCCTCGCGGGCGAGACGGTCGCAGGTGCCCTCGGCTTCGACCAGCTGGCCGCGTAGCTCGGCGATGCGCGCACGCAAGGCGCCGGCCTCGACGCGATCGGCCTGGGTGTCGGAGATCGACGACAGTCGCCCTTGCCGGAAGGTCCGGCGCATCTCGGTGTCGACGATGTTGCTGGCGATTTCGGTCAGCGTCTCGACCGTGGCGCCAAGGCGCGAGCGTAGCGCATCCGTACGGCGGGCGATTTCGGCGTGATGCTCGCGCGCCTCGGTCGCGGCCTGCTCGGCGGTGGCAATGGCAGCCTGCGCCGTGCGCTCGGCGGCACGAGTGACTTCGCCGGCATCGTCGGTCTTGCGGCGGGCCGCCTCGGCAATGTCCCGCTCGTGCGCGCGCGCCTGTTCGACGCCGAGTTTTTCGGCTTCACGTGCAGCGGCCAGCGAGGCTGCGTCGGCGTCGGCGCGGCTCTGCGCGTCGGCCTGTTCGACCGCGGCAGCTTCGATCTGCTGGCGAATCTCATTCAACCGGTTGCGTTGGCTGAGACGGGTAGCAGCCGCCGTCGGCGCGCCGGCGCGCACGGTGTAACCGTCCCAGCGCCATACCGCGCCGTCCTGCGATACGAGTTGCTGGCCGGCCACAAGCGTCTCCTGCAGGCGCGTGCCGGTCGCCTCGTCGGCCACGATGCCGATATAGGCCAGACGCCGCGCCAGTTCGGCCGGCGCCTTGACGTGTATCCCAAGCGGCGTCGCGTCCGCCGGCAACGCGGGAGCGTCGCCATGCGGCGGCAACGGCAGCCAGTGCACTGGTGCGCCGCGGTCAGCCGAGGCTTCGAGATCGTCACCGAACGCTGCCCCGAGGGCTTTCTCGAACCCCGGATCTACCGCGAGCGCATCGAGCAGTGGCGGCCACAGCGACTCGGCATCCGATTTCAGCGCCGCGGCAACGCCGGATTCCTCGGCGCGCAGCTTGGTCAGGCGAGCGGCGGCGGCCTGCAACATTTCGGCCGCGCCGGCGTAGGTCGCCTCGGAGGCCTGACGCTCGGCCGCGCGCACGCGTTCCATTTCGATGCGCTCGGCCTCCGCCTGTTCGACGCGCTGTCGGGCGGCGGCCGATTCGTAACGTTCAGCCTCGCGGGCGGCGTCGACCCCGCCTTGGCCGCGCTGGCGCGCGCCATCGAGTGCGTCATGTGCAGCCTTCAGCGCGGCCTCGACATCGGCCATCGCCGGTAAGCCGGCAAGCTCGCCTTCGATCTGGCGCTGGAGCGTCGCCACTTCCTCGCGACGGACGTTGAAGCGATGCAGGCGCTCCTGCAGTTCGGCGATCTCGCGCGCCACGCTCTGGCGCAACGCCTCGTCATCGGCGATCTGGCAGGTCAGGCGATCGTGCGCGGTCTCGGCCGCGATGGTCGCCTCGTGCGCGGCGTTGCGCGCCTGCTGGGCGGCGGCGGCGCGATCATCCTCGCCGACCCGCTCCTGCTCGAGCCGGCTACGCTGGCTGTCGAGTTCGGCGATTGCCGCCTGGGCATCGCCGGTGCGGCCGCGCTCGCGCGCGATATCGGAGGCGGTCTGCTGCAGGCGCGTCTCGGCCTCGCGCTGCGCCTCGGCGACGCGCTCGGCTTCGGCGGTCAGGGCATCGTGGGCGACGCGCAGGCGCTGCAAGGCAGCCGCCGCGGCGGCTTCCTCGTTGCGCAGCGGTGGCAACGCCGTCGCCGCTTCGACCTGTGCGGTGGTGGCAAGACCGACCAGGCGCGTGAGATCGGCGACCTCGGCTTCGGCCTGACGCAGACGCTCGCCCGATTCGGCGAGGTCGCGTTCGGCGGCGGCGAGCTTCAGCGCCAGGACGGCTGCCTCGGCGCGGCGAATGTGGTCGCTGAGGTTGCGGTAGCGGCTGGCCTGGCGCGCCTGGCGCTTGAGGCCCTTGTGCTGTTCTTCGAGGGCGACGATCACGTCCTGCACGCGCGCCAGGTTGGCCTCGGCGGCGCGCAGGCGCAGCTCGGCCTCGTGACGGCGGGCATAGAGGCCGGTGATGCCGGCGGCCTCGTCGATGACGCTGCGCCGGTCGACCGGCTTGGCGTTGATCAAGGCGCCGATGCGGCCCTGGCTCACCAGCGCCGTTGAGCGCGATCCGGTTGCCGCATCGGCAAAGAGCGTCTGTACGTCGCGGGCGCGGATCTCGCGGCCGTTCACCGAATAGGCCGAACCCTGGCCACGCTCGATGCGGCGCACGACGTCGAGCTGGTCGGTGTCGTTCACGATGGCGGGCGCGGTGCGCGTCTTGTTGTCGAGCGATAGCATCACCTCGGCGATGTTGCGTGCCGGGCGCAGGCCGGTGCCGGCGAAGATGACATCCTCCATCTCAGCTCCGCGCATCTGCTTGGCCGAGGTCTCGCCCATCACCCACTTCAGCGCTTCGACCAGGTTCGACTTGCCGCAACCGTTGGGGCCGACGATGCCGGTGAGCCCTGACTCGATGGCAAGCTCCGTCGGATCGACGAAGGACTTGAAGCCGGAGAGCCGGAGTTTATCGAACTGAACCATTACACCACGCCTGTTTTGACTTTGACTATTTGACGAGCTTGCCCAGCTCACGGTCGAGATCCTCGACCGAGCGCGCACCGGGATATTTCGTGCCGTTGATGAAAAGAGTTGGCGTCGAGTTGACGCCCAGCGTCTCACCGCCGCGGAGATCGGCGACGACGGCGCTGGCCTTGCTCTCGTCGGCAAGGCAGGCCTTCACTTCGGCGTCGCCCATGCCGGCGATGCGTAGCGGCTTGGCAAGTTCAGCGATCGGATCGGCGGCGGCGGCCCACTGGGCCTGGCCGCGGAACATGATGTCGAGTACGGCGAAATAGCGCTCCTTGGGGACACATTTGGCGATCTGGGCCGCCTTGGCCGCCGTCTGGTCGAGCGGGTAGTCGCGGTAGATCAGCCGTACCTTGCCGGTGTCGACCCACTTCTTCTTGAGATCCGGCAGCACCTGCGTATGGAAGGCCGCGCAGTGCGAGCAGGTGAGCGAGGCATATTCGATGAGCGTCACGGCAGCCTTGGCATCGCCCATCATGTTATCGGCTGCCTGGGGCTGCAGAAGGACCGTCTTGTCGGGCGACGCAGCCACGGTAACGGGCGCCGGAGAGGAGTTCGGGCGGGTCCCGAAATAGACACCGGCCGCGATCGCAGCCACCGCCACGACCCCGCCGGCTACGATCAAGATATTCCGCATTACGACTTCCTCTCTACTACATCTTGGGAATTTGGCCTGTGGGGAGTCAAATGATTACCGCCCGACTTTGCGTAAAATCGCATCGATGGCGTCGGGGTCGCCCGGGTTACCGTGGTTTTGGCCGTTTATGAAGAGGGTGGGCGTACTGGTCACACCCAGCGTCTGGCCGGCCAGAACATCCTCGATGACTCGCTCCACCGTTGCCGAGTGGGCATAGCAGGCCTCAATGGTCTGCCGGGTGAAGCCGAAGCCGGCCAGGATCTTGGCCATCTCGCCCGCCGGATCGGGGGCCCGCGCCCAGCGGTCCTGGGTACGGAACATGGTCTCCAGTGTCGGGAAGAAGTTGGCGGGCGTACCGCACTCCGTGATCTGACTCATCCGGGTGGCGATGTTGTCGAACGGGAAGTGCCGGAAGACGAGCTTGGCCTTGCCACTGTCGATCCAGCGCCGCTTCACCGGCGGCAGGACCTCGGTATGGAAGCGCGCGCAGCTCCAGCAGGTAAGCGAGGCATATTCGACGATGACGATCGGCGCTTCGGGATTGCCCAGCACATGGTCGTACGGGCGGATGGCCAGCAAATCGTTTTGCGCGCGCGGCTCGCGAGCCGCGGCGAAGGCGGCCAAAATGCCTAGGATTGCACTTCGCCGGTTCATCGCGACACGCGCACCCAGACGGACGAGCGCGGCGCGAAGCTCGGGATCCTTGACGGCCGCGACGCGTGACTCGATGGCGGCGATGGTCGCAGGGTCGGGCTTGGGCGTGACACGCGGAGGCGGCGCGGCGGCGATGGCGCCCTGGATCAGACGGATGTCCTCGATGGCGCGATGGCCGAAATAGGCATTCACGCGCTCGATCAGCTGGCCACGCATGTGCTGGACTTCCAGCGCCGCCGCCCCGGCGACGCGCAGACGCAGCGCCTTGCCGCCGGTGCGACCGTTGCGTCCAGCCAGAAGCGCATCGGGCTGCGTCGTGCGCGCAAGTTCCGGCCCGACGATGGTTGGCCAATCGACGCGCAGGCGGGCGATCGAAGTGCCACGGCCTTTCGCGACCACTGACGTCAGTCGTTGGGCCAATCCGCCAATATTGCGAAAGCCGCCTTCCCGCATGACCTTGTTGCACTCCGTTGCTTAATGTTAGGCCACGGTCCCTTACATGGCCATTACCCACGCCCAGCAGTTGCTTGCCTGGTACGACCGTCACCGCCGCGCCATGCCATGGCGGGCGCCGGCCGGCGAGCGGACCGACTCCTACCGCGTCTGGCTGTCGGAAATCATGCTGCAGCAGACCACAGTCGCGACGGTTGGCGAGTATTTCCGCCGGTTCGTCGTCCGCTGGCCGACCGTCGAAGCGCTGGCCACCGCCCCGCTCGACGAGGTTCTCTCGGCCTGGGCCGGTCTCGGCTATTACGCCCGTGCCCGCAACCTGCATGCTTGCGCCAAAACAGTGGTCGAACGCCACGGTGGGCGGTTTCCCGAGGACGAGGCGGCCTTGCTCGCCCTGCCCGGCATCGGCCCCTATACCGCCTCGGCCATCCGCGCGATCGCCTTCGATCAGCCGGCGTCGGCGGTCGACGGCAACGTCGAGCGCGTGATCGCCCGCCTCTACGCCATCGAGACACCTTTGCCCGCCGCCAAGGAAGAGTTGCGCGAACGCGCGGCCGACCTGGTGCCAAAAAAGCGCGCTGGCGATTATGCCCAGGCGATGATGGATCTCGGTGCCACCGTCTGCACGCCGCGCAGCCCGCGCTGCATGATCTGTCCGCTGGCGACAAACTGCCTGGCACGAAAGCGCGGCATCGCCGAGGAACTGCCGCGGCGTGCGCCCAAGGCCGACAAGCCGACGCGGCGCGGCCTCGCCTTCGTGCTCACGCGCAAGGACGGCGCCATCCTGCTGCGCAAGCGTCCCGCCAAGGGACTACTGGGCGGTATGGACGAGGTGCCGTCGAGCGAATGGCGCGAAGGCAAGTTCGTGCTGGCCGATGCGCTACGGCAGGCGCCGATGACGGCGAAGTGGCGGACGCTCGACGGCCTCGTGCGTCACACCTTCACGCATTTTCATCTCGAGCTCACGGTGGCGCGGGCCAGTGCAGCAAAGATCTCGACGAAAGATGGCGAATGGTGCGCCATCGATCGGCTCGACGAGCGCGCCCTGCCGACGGTGATGCGCAAGATAATAGAGCACGCCTCTAGAGGCTGAGACCCGCCCGCACCTGCTGGCGCAGATGATCGATCGGCAGCCGCGCGCCCTCGACATCGACATGCCAGAAGGTCCAGCCGTTGCAGGCCGGCGCACCCTGCACCGCCGCTCCGACCTGATGGATCGAGCCGCGATGCTCGCCCAGCGCATTGGCCGCCGACAGCGTGCCGTCGGCGCGGACGCGGGCATGCAGGCGGCCCGCCACATCCGACAGCACCGTGCCAGGCATGAGCAGGCCCGATTCGATCAGTACGCCGAATGGTATGCGCGGCTCGCTGCGCTTGCTGGGCTTGTTGGAAACGTCGTCGGCGCTGAGCGGGCGCACCGCCTCGATGCGCTTGCGCGCGACTGCGACGTAGCCCGTATCGCGCTCGAGGCCGATGAAATGCCGGCCAAGGCGCTTGGCGACAGCTCCGGTCGTGCCGGTGCCGAAGAACGGATCGAGGATCGTATCGCCGGGATTGCTGGCGGCCATGATGCAACGGAAGAGCAGCGACTCGGGTTTTTGGGTCGGATGGGCCTTCTTGCCGTCGTCACCCTTGATGCGCTCGGAACCGGTGCAAAGCGGCAGCAGCCAGTCCGAGCGCATCTGTGTCCCCTCGTTGAGCTCCTTCATAGCGTCATAGTTAAACGTATAACGCTTGTTGGCGCGGTCGCGCGCCGCCCAGATCATGGTCTCGTGGGCGTTAGTAAAGCGTTTACCGCGGAAGTTCGGCATCGGGTTGGACTTGCGCCACACCACGTCGTTCAGCAACCAGAAGCCGATGTCCTGCAACGCAGTGCCGATGCGGAAGATGTTGTGATAGCTGCCGATCACCCAGAGCGTGCCCTCGGGCTTCAGCGTGCGGCGCGCCGCCTTTAGCCAGTCGCGGGTGAAGGAATCGTAGCGCGCGAAGTCGGCGAACTTGTCCCAGTCGTCGTCGACCGCATCGACCTTGCTGTTGTCGGGCCGCAGCAGATCGCCACCCAATTGCAGATTGTACGGCGGGTCGGCGAAGACCATGTCGACGGAAGCTTCGGGCAGCGCCCGCATCAGCTCGATGCAGTCGCCGACAAGAATGCGATCCAGATAATCCATCAACGGACAATGATTCACCGCCGCTGTGAAGTGAATCTTCTATTTGTATCAATCGTTTAGACGATCGATCCACAAGATCGAGTCCCTACGATCCTGCTCGACCCACCACCCCTAGAGCAGACGCGTCACCGGCATGAAGCTGCGGCGATGATGCGGCGTCGGACCCAACCGGTCGAGGGCCGCGAGGTGCTGGGCGCTGCCGTAGCCGCGGTTGGTTTCCCAGCCGTAGCCGGGGAAAGAAACCGCCAACGCATGCATGTAGCGATCGCGCGCGACCTTGGCGAAGATCGAGGCGGCGGCGATCGAATAGGAGTGCGCATCGCCGCCGACGATGGTCTCGGCGCGGCAGCCGAGGTGCGGTGGCGCGCGATTGCCGTCGATCAGCACGACCTCGGGCTGCTCGGCCAACGCCTGCAAGGCGCGACGCATGGCGAGGAACGTCGCCTGCAGGATGTTGATGCGGTCGATCTCCTCGACGCTTGCCTCGGCGATGGCGAACTGCACGACGCCCGAGGCGATCATGCTTTCGTAGGCCTCCTCTCGCGCTTCGAGCGTCAACTTCTTGGAATCGTCGATCATGCGCAGGAGCTTCCGCTTGGCGCGCGCGCGGTCGATGATCGCAATAGCAGCGTACACCGGCCCGGCCAAGGGTCCGCGCCCGGCCTCGTCGATACCGGCGACTCGTCCTTCACAACGCAATTCGAAGCGGAAGCTCGGCATTATCCCCGTCAGACTTCGCTAGAATGAAGCCATGTCCTTGATAGCCGACATCATCGCCCAGGACCCTGTGGGTATGGAACAACTCCGTGCGGCGCGGTCTCTCGGCCTGCCGGACTGGTGTATCGCCGCAGGCTTTGTGCGCAATCGCGTCTGGGACCATCTCCATGGCATCGTGCCGGCGCGCCTGCCTGTGGATATCGATGTGCTCTATTTCGACCCGTCCGACACCTCGCTGCAGGTCGAGTTCGCGCTGCAGGATCGGCTCACCGATCTGGTGCCCGGCGCGCCATGGGAAGTGCGCAACCAGGCGCGAATGCATGTCGTGAAGAAAGATTTTCCACCCCACCGCGACACCGCACACGCCATGACCTTCTGGTTGGAGACAGTGACGCCGGTTGGTGTGCGGCTGGAGGCGGACGATAGCCTCAGCCTGATCGCACCGCTCGGCACCGACGATCTTCTGGGCTTGCGCTGCCGGCCGACCGCGTTCGGCCGCACGCGGCGGTCCGAGTACGACGAGCGCATCGCCAGGAAACGCTGGCGCGAGTTGTGGCCGAACGTGCGCTTTCTCGACTAGAAGAGCCGGCCCTGCCGCGCGTCGCGCTTGGCTTCGACCAGCGCATTTCGCGCGTCCTCGGGCACGCTGAAGATCGAAGTGTCGAGCCGCTTGCGCACGCGGTTGAGGCCCAGCCGCTTCACGGCGGCGGCGAAGCGCTGGCTCAAGAGCAGCGCGAGCGGGCCTTCGCCGCGCATGCGGCTGCCGAACTCGGCATCGTAGAGCTGGCCGCCACGCATCTGGCGGATCAGCGACAGCACGCGCTCGGCGCGGTCGGGCCGATGGAGCTTCAGCCATTCCTCGAACAGCTCCTTGAGTTCGAGCGGCAGGCGCAGCGGCACGTAGCCGGCACGGGTGGCGCCTGCTTCGACCGCCGCCTCGAGAATCGATTCCATCTCGTGATCGTTGAGGCCCGGGATCATCGGCGCCGTCATGACGCCAGTCGGAATGCCGGCATCGGCGAGTTCCCGCACGGCCGCGAGCCGCCGATGTGGCGCCGAAGCGCGTGGCTCCATAACGCGCGCCAGATCCTTGTCGAGTGTCGTCACCGACAGAAACGCCTCGGCGAGATTGCGCCTGGCCATGTCGGTCAGGATGTCGATGTCGCGTGTGATCAGATGGTTCTTGGTAACGATGCCAACGGGATGATTGAAGTCGCTCAACACGCGCAGGATCTGGCGCGTCACCTTGAGATCGCGCTCGACCGGCTGGTAGGGGTCGGTGTTGGTGCCCATGGCGATGACGTCGCACTTGTATTTCGGCGCCGCGAGCTCGTTACGCAGCAGCGTTGCGGCTTCGGGTTTGAACAGGATCCTGGTTTCGAAATCGAGACCGAGCGACAGACCGAGATAGGCGTGCGTCGGCCGCGCGAAGCAGTAGACGCAGCCATGCTCGCAGCCGCGATAGGGGTTGATCGAGCGGTCGAAGCCGATGTCGGGCGAGTTGTTGCGCGCAATGATGGTGCGCGTGGCATCACGCGTCAGTGTCGTGCGCAAAGGCGGCAGTTCGTCGTCCTCGGACGGCTCGGCCGGAGGCGGTGCTTCCCAGCCGTCGGTGGTCCGGATGCGCCGCTCACCGTCGAACCGGCTCGACTCGTTCGACAGCGCGCCACGGCCCTTATGGAGAGGTTCGGCGACGGGATCGTCGGGGTACTCTGGTGGACTTTGCGGCCGCATTCTGGGCCGACAGTGAGAACAAAAAGAGAACGAGTCAAGCCACTAGGGCTAGATCAAATCGGTCCGACAGCCTCAACCGCTTCTCGGCGTCTTGCCTTCGTTCAACCGCGGCATCAGCTCGGCGAAGTTGCAGGGCCGAAAACGGATGTCGAGTTGCTGGCGCAGGATGTCGTCCCAGCCGTCCTTGCAGGCGCCGGTCGATCCCGGCAGCGCGAAGATATAGGTCGCGTTGGCGACGCCGGCGATGGCGCGCGACTGCATGGTCGAGGTGCCGATCTTCTGGAAGCTGATCCAGCGGAAGACCTCGCCAAAGCCTTCGATGCGCTTTTCGAACAGCGCCTCCAGGGCCTCGGGCGTGACGTCGCGGCCGGTAACGCCGGTGCCGCCCGTGGTGATCACGACCTCGACCTTCGGGTCGTCGATCCATTTCTTCACCTGGGCGCGGATCAGGCCGACATCGTCGGTGACGATGGCGCGGCCGGCCAGCACATGACCGTCGCGGGCGATGCGCTCGACCAGCGTGTCGCCCGACTTGTCGGTTTCGAGCGTGCGGGTGTCGGAAACTGTCAGGACGGCGATATTCACCGGCTTGAAGGGCTTGCTCTCGTCGATGCGATTCATGCCGTCATCCTACCGCCGCCACCTTGTCGAAGCGAGACAGTCCGCCTAAATGAAAAGCATGACCGACTGGAAACACGATGGCGTCCGCGTCATCCCCGCCAATTCGCTGGATACAAACACCGCCCAAACACCGGGCATGAACCGCGCCGCGGCAATCAATTTCGCCCGGGTCGGCGCGCAGAAGCTGTGGGCCGGCACAGTCACCATCCATGCCCACGCCAAGACCGGCGCCCATCATCACGGCCATCTCGAGAGCGTGATCTACGTCGTCAAGGGCCGCGCCCGAATGCGCTGGGGCGACCAGCTGCAGTTCGTCGCCGAGGCCGGGCCGGGCGACTTCATCTATGTGCCGCCCTACGTGCCGCACCAGGAGATCAATGCCTCCGAGTCAGAGCCGCTGGAATGCGTGCTGGTGCGTTCCGACAACGAGGCGGTGGCGATCAATATCGACATCACGCCAGCCGAGAAGGTCGAAGAAGTCTACTGGGTCGATCCCACCCATCCTCATCCGCACAAGCACTAGGCCCGGTCAGCGATCGGCAAGGGCAAGCTTGGCGCCCAGCAAGACGAACGCGCCGGCGAAGGTCCGGCGCATCCATGTCAGCACGCGCGGCCGCGAGATGATGCGATCGCGGATCGCGGCGGCAAACAGCCCGTAGCCGACGAAGACCACGAAGGTCATCAGCATGAAGACGGCGCTGAGCAGGAGCATGCGCGACAGCGGATTGGCCTCTTCCGTGCTCACGAACTGCGGCAGGAAGGCGAGGAAGAAAATCGACAGCTTGGGATTGAGGATGTTGATCAGGATGGCGGTGATCGTCACCTCAGCCGCCGACTTCGTTCCCTGCTCCTTCTCGACGCTGAGCGAACCCTTCTCGCGCAACGCACTCCACGCCATGTAGAGCAGGTACGCAACGCCCACATACTTGAAGATCTCGAAGGCGAGCGCGCTGGTGTGCAGCAGCGCTGCCAGCCCCAGGATGGCCGCCGCCATATGCGGAATGATGCCGAGCGTGCAGCCGAACGCCGCCACGACGCTGGCCCGCGAGCCGCGCGAAAGGCCGACGGCCAGCGTGTAGAGAACGCCGGTGCCGGGCGACACGACGATGATGAACGAGGTGATCAGGAATTCGATGCTCACGGCGATCCTCCTGCAGCGCGTACTTCAGCCGAGCGATCCCAGAGATTGGGAATCTGTTGATTGGTGTAGCCCGACACGAACAGGCTCGGAGCGCCGCTGTCGGGATCGAAGGTGTGTCGGCGCGCCGCACCGATATTGCCGCCATAGACATGGATGCTGAGCGAGCCGCAGTCGCTCAGCGCATTCGTCACCTGATGGATATCGCCGGCCGACGGCAGCAGTGCTTCGACATCACCCGGCGCCAGGGTCGTGCATTTGCTCGGCGTCAGTGCACCGGTCGCGGCGTCGCGCTCGAAAGCCTGCGACGTCTCCGAGCCGCGCAGCATGCCGACCAGGCCCCACATCTGATGATCGTGTACCGGCGTGCAGGCCGACGGTGCCGACACGAAGCTCACCACCGAAAAGCGTTCGAACGGATCGCACCACAACAGGTTCTGCGCGTAGCCGTGCGGCGGACACTTGGCACAAGTTTCGGGCAGCCAGTCGTCGTGGCTCACCAGTTCACGCAGCAGCTTGGTCCCGACCTCGATGGTCGCGGCCTCGTCCTTGTCCTGCCAGGCGCCGCCCACGAGAGACGTCATGTCCCCGATGAAGCGGCGCAGGCGGGCGATGTTCATCTGTACTAGCGTCGCCCGTCCTGGGCTGCGTATTTCGGCCAGTCGTGCGCGGCGATCTGGTCGAGCGACGGTGTCGATTGGCCGAGCCGGATCTGGTACATCCAGTAATTGGCCAGTACGCGCTGGACGAAATCGCGTGTCTCGTTGAGCGGGATCAGCGCCACGTAGAGCAGCGGGTCGTGAGAGGCGTTCAGCGAAGCGTCCCAGCGCGCGACGTTGCCAGGTCCGCCATTGTACGACGCGGCGGTGCGCACAAGGTTGCCGTCGACGTCGCCGACCAACGAGTTGATGTATTGCTGGCCGAGCGAAACGTTGTAGCCCGGCTCATAGGGATTCTGGCCGATGCGATCGGGCAGGTACCTGCTGGTGACGCTCTGCGCCGTGCGCGGCATCAGCTGCATCAGGCCCATGGCGCCCGCCCAGCTGCGCGCTTTTGGATTGAAAGCCGATTCCTGGCGCATGAAGCCCCAGAGCAGCGCGCGGTCGATGACGAAACCCTCGGGCGGCTGCCACGGCGGCATCGGATACATCGCCGCATCGTAGCCCTTGAGATTGTGCCGCTGGTCCCAATTGGCGTTGCCGACGCGCACCGAAAGGCTCGGCAGCACGGCCTTCTGGGCGAGCGACAATACCGCCTCGATCAGACGCGGATCGCCATCGATCGACGCGGCATAGAGTTCGCGTTCCGCCGCCGTGACGGCGCCGAGCTGCAGCAACGCCAGGGCGCGATTGCCGGCGCGATCGGCGCGCAGGATGTCGGCCGCGCCGCGGTCGAGCGACGGCAGATTGGCATCGGCTTCGATGCGCATGCCGAGCGCCTTCTGAGCGATCAGGCCGTGGAAGGTCCGGCCGTGAAGCGCCGCACGCTTGAGATAAGGCGCGAATTTCTGCGGGTTGCCGGCCAGCAGGTTGGCGCGCGCCGCCCAGAACGATCCGGAAGCCAGCGTCCACGATGAGGCCTGGTCGGGGGCTGCATCGGCCACCAGCTCGAAGCGGCGCGCCGCCTCGCTCATCTGGCCGCGCGTGAAGGCATTGAGTCCCATCGTGAAATTGGCGTCGGCCGGCATGCCGGCTTCGATCGGCACCTGCACGCCGCGCTGAGAATCGGCCTCCAATGCCCGGGTGCGGATGCGGCCGCGCCACAGCTCGACTTCCTGCGGACCCAACAGGTCGACCGTCGCCTGGCGGTCGAGCAGGACGAAGCCGGCGTTGAAGCCGCCATCGTTCAGCATCTGCTGCAGGCGAGTGCGCAGCTCGGCGGCACGACCGGCGTCGGCGCCTCTCACCGTGCGCGCAGCCGCGAAGGACGGCGACATCGGCGCCTGGCTGACGAAGCTCGCGGGTGTCAGCTCCCCAGAGCCGGCGGTGCGGCGCGCCAGGGCCAGCCGGTAGATCGTCGGCGCGTCGGGATGATCGTTGTAGTCCTGCAGCCACGCCGCGAGCTGGGGATAGGTCGACGGATGCCCGGTCGCCAGCAACCGCTGGGCGCCGACGTAGCCCATCAGGGTTCTGTCCTTGAGCTGAGCGATCTCGGCGTCGGCCTGCGGCCAGTGGCCGGACGACTGTGCGGTGAAAATCCGGCGGTAGCGGTCGCGGCTGTCGCCATCCAGTGCCTTCGGCAGGTCGGCCGGCAGCGACTGCTCGTCGAGTTCGATGACCTGCGCCGGCGGCACGAACACCGGCCGGCGGGCCTGGACCGCCGGGCGCGACGCAGCCGTTTGCGCGGTGGGCGCAGGCTTGGCCGGCGGCTTGGTCGCGGTTTGCGCCCCTGCCGACACGAGGGCCGATACGCCCAAGATCGTCGCCAAAACCAGCGCGACGCCCCAAATGACCTGTTTCATCGGGCGAGCCTAGTTTGAACAGGCATGCCGCCACAAGCGCCGGATCGCTATACTGGCGGCAACGGAGGGATCCATGAATCTGCATCAGGAACGCGCTGCCGCCGTACGGCGGCTGGTCGACGAAGCCCGCGAGATCGAAAAGGCTGGCGTCACCAACGCCACGCTCGACAAGATCAGCCGCCTCGTCGCATCGCTCGCCAGCCGTGCCGAACTCTTCCCGCAGGACGAATTCCCGCTCGGTCCCGACGGCGGCATCTATCGCCTGAGCGAGGACCCCAACAACCGCTTCGCGCTCTATGCCTCGGCCGGCGGACCCGGCAAGAAGGTCCCGCCGCACAATCACACGACCTGGGCTGTGATCGCCGGCGTCCACGGCGCCGAGCACAATGTCGTCTACGAGCGCCTCGACAACCGCGCCCGCGCCGACTTCGTGCAGCTTCGCCCGTCACGCGAGAAGACGTTGAAGCGCGGCGACGTCATCTCCTACCTGCCCGAGGACTTCCATCACATCGAAACGCCCGCCGGCTCGGGCAACGCACTTCACCTGCATTTCTACGGTTTGAGCCTCGAGCATCTGCCCGAACGCGTCAGCGTCGACATGGCAACCAGCGCCGCCAAGCGTTTCATGTCCAAGCCCAGGATCCTGACGCCCCTGCTCACCGTGCCGCAGGTCCAGGACATGCTGAAGTCGGGCGAGATCTTCGCCTTCTTCGACGTCCGCGAGGAGGGTGAATTCTCGATCAAGGGCCATCCGCTGTTCGCCACGCCGCTACCGCTGTCGCGTCTCGAGCCGCGCGCGCTTGCCCTGCTGCCCGATCCCGACACACGCATCGTGCTGATGGACAGCGGCGAGGAAGGCCAGACGGGTCGCGCTAACCGCGCCGCCGCCAAGCTCTCGCAGTTGGGCTACACCAACCTCGCCGTCATGAAGGACGGGCTCAAGGGCTGGGCCGCTGCCGGCTGCGAGGTCTTCACCGGCGTCAACGTGCCGAGCAAGGCCTTCGGCGAGGTCGTCGAACACGATTGCGATACGCCACGCATCGACGCCGCCGACGTCCAGAAGCTTTTGGACGCCAAGGCAGACATGGTGATCCTCGACTCCCGCCCGATGCCGGAGTTCAACAACATGTCGATCCCCGGCGGCATCGACTGCCCCGGCGCCGAGCTGGTCTACCGCGTGAAGGACTTTGCACCACGCCCCGAGACGCTGGTGGTGGTGAACTGCGCCGGCCGCACGCGTTCGATTATCGGCGCGCAGTCGCTGATCAATGCCGGCCTGCCCAACAAGGTGATTGCCCTCAAGAACGGCACCATGGGCTGGCATCTCGCCGGCCTGAAAGTGGCGCGCGGCGAGACCGCGAGCTTCGGCCCGCAGGGGCCGGAAGCGGCGAAGTTCGCGCAAGCGGCCTCTGCCAACATCGCCAGCCGAATGGGCATCAAGAAGATCGACGCCTTCAGCCTCGTCAAACTCGAGATGAAAGGTGGGCCGCTCTATCGCCTCGATGTGCGCGATCCCGCCGAATACGCCCAGGGCCACATCAAGGGCTTCCGCCATGCCGCCGGCGGCCAGCTCGTGCAGGCGACCGATCAATATGTCGGCGCGCGCAATGCCACCATCGTGCTGCACGACAATGACGGCGTGCGCGCCACCATGACGGCGCATTGGCTGATGCAGATGGGCTGGAATGAGGTCTACGTGCTCGACCACAAGCCGGGTGCTTCGGAGCTGACGACGGCGGCCGAGCCGCGCTTCCCCAAGGGCTTTGGCGTGCCCGTGCCGGCCAGCATATCGGCCAAGGAGTTGAACGCGGCACTCGGCGAAACGCTGGTCATCGATCTCGACACCAGCCTCAAGTACCGCGACGGCCACATCGGCGGTGCCTGGTTCGCGGTGCGCGCCAACCTGCACAGGACGATTCCCGAGATGCTGAAACAGCAGCCGGGGGCGAAATCGATCGTGCTGGTCTCACCCGATGGCGAGATCGCCACTCTTGCGGCATCGGAGGCAGCAGAGGCCTCCGGTGGACTGGACGTTGCGGTCCTGGGCGGCGGCATGAAGGCGTGGCGCGATGCCGGCCTTGCCATCGAGACCGGCCACACGCGGATGGCCGACCCGCCAACCGACGTCTGGTACCGCCCCTACGACTTCAAGGAAGACGTCGAAGCGGCGATGCGCCAGTACCTCGACTGGGAGGTCGATCTGGTGCCGCAGGTCAAGCGCGACGGCACCGCGAGCTTCGCGGTTCTGAAGGCCGCGGGAGGGCACTAAAGGCTTGTGGGACAAGGGATTTCGCCGCCTTGACACCACCGGACCCAACCCCTAGACATCCGCGCGCCGATGGCAAATGACCGCGATCCTGACGGCGATCGCCGGCGAGTAGACGATCTCGATGCACGCCTGCGGGCGCAGCGCGGGAAGATCGAAAAACCGACTGAAAATAGCGGTCAGGGAAGCGGAATGTCGCACCGGCAGACTGCCGTTGCGTACCGTGTGTTGGTGGATATGATCGCGGGCCTTTTGGTCGGGGGGTTCCTCGGCTACTGGCTCGACCGCTGGTTGGGCTGGGCGCCGTTCGGTTTGGTGACGCTTCTCATTCTGGGATTTGTCGCCGGTGCCAACAATGCCTGGCGCTCGATCCGCTCGTTTCAGGCGGACCAGGATAACGACCGGCGACTGCCATGAGGGTGGCGCCGATGGAGTGGGGACGACGCAATGCATAGCCCGATGGAGCAGTTCGAGATCAAGCGACTGCTCGATTTCCGGATCGGCGGCCTCGACGCGTCCTATACTAATTCCGCCCTCTGGATGACGGTGGCCGTCATTCTCGGCACCCTGATCTTCGTCGTCGGCATGCGCCAGCGCGCGCTGGTGCCGGGCCGCATGCAGTCGGTTGCCGAGCTGGGCTACGAGTTCGTCGCCGGCATGGTGCGCGACAACGTGGGCGACGCGGGCAAGAAGTACTTCCCGTTCGTCCTCACGCTCTTCGTCTTCATCCTGCTGTGCAATCTGCTCGGCATGGTCCCCTACTCGTTCACGCCGACCAGCCATATCATCATCACCTTCGCCATGGCCGCCGTCGTGTTCATCGGCGTCACCATCATCGGCTTCGTCCGGCACGGCGTGCATTTCCTGTCGCTGTTTGTCCCGAAGGGCGTGCCGTGGCCGCTGCTGCTGCTGCTGGTGCCGATCGAGATCATCTCCTACTTCATCCGCCCCTTCAGCCTGTCGATCCGCCTATTCGCCAACATGCTGGCGGGCCACACCATGCTGAAGGTGTTCGGCGGCTTCGTCGTCATGCTGGGCATCCTGGGCGGCTGGGCGCCTCTTGCCTTCATCGTGGTCTTCACCGGCCTCGAATTCCTCATCGCCTTCCTGCAGGCCTATGTCTTCGCGATCCTGACCTGCCTGTACCTGAACGACGCCATCCATCTGCATCACTGAACGAAGGGAATATCATCATGGACGTTTCTGCAGCCAAGCTCATCGGCGCCGGCCTCGCCACCATCGCTCTCGCGGGCGTCGGTGTCGGCATCGGCAACATCTTCGGCAGCTTCGTGGCCGGCGCTCTGCGCAACCCGGAAGCCGCTCCCCGCGTGTTCGGCAACGTGCTGCTGGGCTTCGCGCTCACCGAGGCCGTCGCGCTGTTCGCGCTGGTCATCGCCTTCATGATCCTGTTCGTGTTCTAAGCCACTCCGGCTTCGGACCAAGGATCATGCGTACACTCAGGTACAGCGCTCTGGCGGCGAGCTTCGGTTCGCTGCTCGTGAGCGGCACGGCCTCCGCCAAGGGCGGCATGCCGCAGCTCGATTTCCACGACTTCCCGCCGCAGCTCATCTGGCTGGGAATCGCGTTCATCGCGCTGTACCTGGTGATGTCGAGGCTCGCCGTGCCGATGATTTCCGACACGCTCGAGAAGCGGCAGGCCAAGATCCAGTCCGACCTGGACGCCGCCGAGAAGGCCAACGACGCCACCCGCGAGGCGGTCGCGGCCTACGAGAAACGCCTGAGCGATGCGCGCGAGGAATCGCGCCGGTTGACCCGCGAGCGGGCCGAGGCCGACAGCACCGCGATGGCGACGCGCCTCTCGCAGCTCGCCGAGAAACTCTCGGCCCAGGTGACGCAGGCCGAGCGGCGCATCGCCGAGCAGCGTGGCGTAGTCATGGGCGGCCTCGAGCAGCTCGCCACCGACATCGCCGCCAGCGCCTATGCCAAGCTCTCCGGCCAGCCGGCCGATGCGGGTGCGTTGGGCGCCAAGGTTGCCACGGCGATCAAGGGAGGCGGACAATGATCGGCACCGCCTGGGCCGCCGGCGCCGACGCCGGACACGGCAGCATCTTTTCCGATCCAGCCTTCTGGGTCGCGGTCGCCTTCGTCCTGTTCTTCGTCGGCACCGGCAAGATCCTGTGGGCCAAGATCACCGAGATGCTCGACGAGCGCTCGGCCGCCATCGCCAAGGCGCTGGCCGATGCCGAGCGCCTGCGCGCCGACGCGCTGAAGGCCAAGGCCGACGCCGATAAAACGCTCGCCCAGGCGACCGGCGAGGCCGAGAGCATCATCAAGCAGGCACGCGACGAGGTGGCCCGCATGCAGGCCAAGGCCGCCGCCTCGATCGAAACCGCCGTGGCGCTACGCGAACAGCAGGCGCTCGACCGCATCGCCCAGTCCGAGGCGCAGGCCGCCAAGGAAGTGCGCGACACCGCCGTGGACGTGGCGTTGGCCGCGACCCGTGCGCTCCTGCGCGAGCAGGTCGGCGCCGGCAAGGCGCAGGCCCTGGTCGACGAGGCGATCGCTGAACTGCCGCGCCGTCTGCACTGAGTTTTCCGGAATTCGCATCGCCCGCACAAAACTAATCGCGGGCAACCTGGTGCCCCCGCCGCAAGGCGGGGGCTTTTTCTTTGGCCGATCTCAGAACTTGGTGGCCGGCAATGGAATCGAGCCTTTTGAATAGTTGAACATCTGAGCGGGCGGACCGCGCCATGAATTGACGCCAGTCACCCGGTTGATGTTCACGACATTCCCTCCCGACTGGAAGTCGACGGCTTCGGGCGTGATCCTGACGGGGACGGTCATGATTGACGCCGTTACCGGCCGCCGGTTGCTGAGGCTGGCATGGGTGATCATGCCCTTGTCGAAATCCACCCAGTAGGCCCCGCCGTTTTCGTACCCACCGGCCTGATTATAACATTCAAGATTGATGATTTCGGCAATCGCCGGCGTTGGCGCGGCCAGCAATCCGTTGGTGCCGCAGGCAAGCATTGCCACAACACACATGCGCGTCCCGGTTCTCCTTGTTCCCTACTCCGCAGCCTTGCTTGTCGTCTCAGAGGCTGACTGAAAAAGAAGTTGGGTGATTTCAATCGGCTGTTATTCCGTTGGGTTGCGAAGCTCAATGGAGGTGACGATGGCTTGGACTGAAACCGCCCGCCTACAGTATCGGTGCGAGGCCTTGCGCTACGCAAGCGATCTGACGGATGCGGAGTGGGGATTGATCTCGCCCTTCCTGCCGACGGCCTCGAAGGTGGGGCGGCCGAGGAA
>CAMDQJ010000022.1 GCA_945905835.1 Asaia bogorensis | reverse complement strand
CGTCTTTGTCACAATCAAGGAATGACGCGCCACTGGAGTGGCGCGCCCCCAGCTCTATGAGTCCTTCGCCAATTTCAACCGGCCCACCGCCTCTTTGACCGGCCCGTCGAGACCCGCGCCGCCGCCGGCGGCATGCGCGACGATGGCGGCGCGCATGCGGGGGTCCCAGAACTTCTGCAGATGGTCGGCAATGGCGGCGACCGGATCGGCGCCGCGCTGCGGCACGAAGAACTTGCCAATCTGATTGGCCATCATCACCAGCTTGTCGTCGGTCGACATCATGGCCATCTACTCCGCTGCGACCCTGGCGATCCGCCGGCTGTGGTCGGCCTGCTCGGCATAGTCCTTCTGCCATTCGCTGGGGCCGTTGGACGGCGAGACCTGGACGGCCGTCACCTTGTACTCCGGGCAGTTCGTCGCCCAGTCGGAGAACTCGGTCGTCACGACATTGGCCTGCGTGTTGGGGTGGTGGAAGGTCGTGTAGACCACGCCCGGCGCCACGCGGTCGGTGATGCGCGCGTGCAAGGCGGTACCGCCGGCGCGGCTGTCGAGCTTCACCCAGTCGCCGTCGCGGATGCCGCGATCCTCGGCATCGTTCGGATGGATCTCGAGCACGTCCTCCTCGTGCCAGACGACATTGTCGGTGCGCCGGGTCTGGGCGCCGACATTGTATTGGCTGAGGATTCGTCCCGTGGTCAGCAGCAGCGGGAAGCGCGGCCCGACCTTCTCGTCGGTCGGCACGTATTCGGTGATCATGAAGTTGCCCTTGCCGCGGACAAAGCCGCCGATATGCATGATCGGCGTGCCGAACGGCGCCTTCTCGTTGCACGGCCACTGGACCGAGCCTTCCTTGTCGAGCAGGTCGTAGGACACGCCGGCGAAGGTCGGCGTGAGGGCCGCGATCTCGTCCATGATCTCGGACGGGTGGTTGTAGGGCATCTCGAAGCCCATCGCCTTGGCGATGGCCAGCGTGATCTCCCAGTCGGCCATGCCGTTCTTGGGTGTCATGACCTTGCGCACGCGGTTGATGCGGCGCTCGGCGTTGGTGAAGGTGCCGTCCTTCTCGAGGAAGGTCGAACCGGGCAGGAAGACGTGGGCGTAGTTGGCCGTCTCGTTCAGGAACAGGTCCTGCACGACGACGCATTCCATCGCCGCCAGAGCCGCCTGCACGTGCTTGGTGTTGGGGTCGGACTGCAGGATGTCCTCGCCCTGGACGTAGATGCCCTTGAAGGTACCGTCGATCGCCGCATCGAACATGTTGGGAATGCGCAGGCCGGGTTCGGCATCGAGCGTACGGCCCCACAGCTTCTCGAACATGGTGCGCGTCGCGTCCTCGGAGATGTGGCGATAGCCGGTGAGCTCGTGCGGAAAGGAGCCCATGTCGCAAGCGCCCTGGACGTTGTTCTGGCCGCGCAGCGGGTTCACGCCGACGCCGCGCCGGCCGAGATTGCCGGTAGCCATGGCAAGGTTGGCGAGCGCCATGACGGCCGTGGTGCCCTGGCTGTGCTCGGTGACACCGAGGCCGTAATAGATCGCGCCGTTGCCGCCGGTGGCAAAGAGCCGGGCGGCGCCGCGGATCGCGTCGGCCGGGACGCCGGCCAGCATGCCGACGACCTCGGGGCTGTTCTGCGGCTCCGACACGAAGGACGCCCAATGCTCGAAGGCGGAGAGGTCGCAGAATTCGCGCACGAAGGCCTCGTCGACCAGGCCCTCGGTGACGATGGTGTGGGCCAGCGCATTGAGGATCGCGGCGTTGGTGCCCGGCCGCAGCGGCAGGTGATACTGCGCCTCGATATGCGGCATGCGTACGAGATCGGTGCGGCGCGGGTCGATGACGATCAGCTTGGCGCCGGCGCGCAGGCGCTTCTTCATGCGCGAGGCGAAGACTGGATGGGCATCGGTCGGGTTGGCGCCGATCACCAGGATAACGTCGCTCTCGTCGACCGAGTCGAAATCCTGAGTGCCGGCCGAGGTGCCGAAGGTCGACTTGAGGCCATAGCCGGTCGGCGAATGGCAGACGCGCGCGCAGGTATCGACGTTGTTGTTGCCGAAGCCGCCGCGCACCAGCTTCTGCACGAGATAGGTCTCCTCGTTGGTGCAGCGCGAGGAGGTGATGCCGCCGATCGCCAGCCGGCCGTGCTTGGCCTGCAGACGCTTGAACTCGGAAGCGACGCGGTCGATCGCGACCTCCCAGCTCACTTCGCGCCACGGCTGGTCGATGGTCTCGCGGATCATCGGCTTGAGAATCCGTTCCTTGTGATTGGCGTAGCCCCAGGCGAAGCGGCCCTTGACGCAGGAATGCCCGTGGTTGGCCTTGCCGTCCTTGTAGGGGACCATGCGGACGAGTTCCTCGCCGCGCATCTCGGCCTTGAAGCTGCAGCCGACGCCGCAATAGGCGCAGGTCGTGACGACCGAGTGCTCGGGCTGACCGATCTCGATCAGGCTCTTTTCCGAAAGGGTGGCGGTCGGGCAGGCCTGCACGCAGGCGCCGCAGGACACACACTCGGAGCTGAGAAAGTCGTCGCCGAACGCACCGGCCGAAACCTTGGAATCGAAACCGCGGCCCTGGATGGTGAGCGCGAAGGTGCCCTGCACTTCCTCGCAGGCGCGCACGCAGCGCGAGCAGACGATGCACTTGGAGGCGTCGAAGGTAAAGTACGGGTTGGACTCGTCCTTCTCCAGCTTGAGATGGTTCTCTCCCTGGTAACCGTAGCGCACGTCGCGCAGGCCGACGGCGCCGGCCATGTCCTGCAATTCGCAATCGCCGTTGGCGGCGCAGGTCAGGCAATCGAGCGGATGGTCGGAGATGTAGAGCTCCATCACGCCCTTGCGGACCTGCTTCAGCCGCTCGGTCTGCGTCGAGACGACCATGCCGGGCGCGACCGGCGTCGTGCAGGAGGCGGGCGTGCCGGGACGGCCGGCGATCTCGACCAGGCAGAGCCGGCAGGAGCCGAAGGCGTCGACCGAGTCGGTGGCGCAGAGCTTGGGGACCTGGATGCCGGCATCCATCGCCGCCCGCATGATCGAGGTGCCGGCCGCGACCGTGACGGTATTGCCGTCGATGGTCAGACTGACCGTGTCGCCAGACTTGCTGGGCGGCGTGCCGTAGTCGATCTCGTGAATGAGAGACATGACGTGCTCCTGCCTATTCCGCCGCGGCCACGAGGCGCGGACGGTTGAAGTCCTCGGGGAAATGCTTGATCGCGCTCATCACCGGATAGGGCGTGAAACCGCCAAGCGCGCAGAGCGAGCCGAATTTCAGCGTCTGGCAAAGGTCGGTGATCAGCGCGAGGTTGGCCTCGGCGCGATCGCCGGCGATGATCTTGTCCATCGTCTCGGTGCCGCGGACCGAGCCGATGCGGCAGGGCGTGCACTTGCCGCAGGATTCGATGGCGCAGAATTCCAGCGCGAAGCGCGCTTGCCACGCCATGTCGACGCTGTCGTCGAACACCACGACGCCGCCATGGCCGATCAGCCCGTCGCGCGCGGTGAAAGCCTCGTAGTCGAACGGCGTGTCGAACAGGGCGCGCGGGAAGTAGGCGCCCAGAGGCCCGCCCACCTGGACGGCGCGGACCGGTCGGCCGCTGGCCGTGCCGCCGCCGATGTCGTCGACGATCTCGCCCAGGGTGAGACCGAAGGCCGCCTCGAACAGCCCGCCGTGCCTGGCGTTGCCGGCGAGCTGGATCGGCATCGTGCCGCGCGAGCGACCCATGCCGAGATCGGCATAGTGCTTGGCGCCGTCGGCCAGGATCGCCGACACGGTGGCGAGCGAAATCAGGTTGTTGATGACCGTGGGCTTGCCGAACAGGCCCTTGTGCGCCGGTAGCGGCGGCTTGGCACGCACCTGGCCGCGTTTGCCTTCCAGGCTTTCGAGCAGCGAGGTTTCCTCGCCGCAGACATAGGCGCCGGCGCCGACGCGAACCTCGATGTCGAATTTTGCCGCTGCACCCAGCAGCCCCTCTGCTTCGGCCAGCACGATGGCGCGTTCCATGACGCGGATGGCATCGGGGTATTCCGAGCGGATGTAGATGTAGCCCTTGGTCGCGCCAACGGCGAAGCCCGCGATCGTCATGCCCTCGATCAGCAGGAAGGGATCGCCTTCCATGATCATGCGGTCGGCGTAAGTGCCCGAGTCGCCTTCGTCGGCGTTGCAGACGATGTATTTGCAATCTGCCGAAGTGTCGGCGACCGTCTTCCACTTGATACCGGTCGGGAAGCCGGCACCGCCGCGACCGCGCAGGCCCGACTTCACGACCTCGTCGACGGTTCCTGCCGCACCCAGGCTCCTTGCGCGCTCGAAACCACGATAGCCGCCATGCGCACGGTAGTCGGCAAGCGACAGCGGATCGACGATGCCGCAGCGCACGAACGTGATCCGCGTCTGCCGCTTCAGGAAAGGAATGTCCTCGGGCCGGCCGACGCAGAGCGGATGGGCGGCACTCGGCGGCAGGCCACCGGCGAAGAGACCGGGAACGTCCTTGACCGTCACCGGCCCAAAGGCGATGCGTCCGCCCGGCGTCTCGATCTCGATCATCGGCTCGAGCCAGAAAAGGCCACGCGAGCCGGTTCGGACCACGTCGACGGCGAGGCCGAGGCGACTGGTCTCCTGGAGGATGGCGGTCGCCACGCGATCGGCGCCGACCGCGCGCGCGGCGGCATCGCGGGGAACGAAGATCCTGGTCATCGTCCGACCTCGCGTGCGATCTCGTCGAGGGTGGCGGAATCGACACGGCCGATCGGCTCGCCATCGAGCATCGCCGATGGTGCACAGGAGCAAAGCCCCAGACAGTAGGTCGCCTCGACGGTCAGGTGGCCGTCCGGCGTAGTGTCGCCCCATTGGAGGCCAAAGCGATCGAGCGCCTGGCGCGCCACGGCCTCGCCATTCATCGACTGGCAGGCTTCGGCACGGCAGATCTTCAGCACGTGACGTCCCGCCGGTTGCTCGCGAAAGTCGTGATAGAAGCTGACCACGCCATGAACCTCGGCGCGGGTGAGGTTGAGCGCGTCGGCGACAAGCCGCACGGCTGCCGGCGGGATACAGCCGAAGGCGGCCTGAAGATCATGCAGGATGGGCAGCATCGCGCCTTGCCGCCCGTCGTGGCGGCGGATGATGTCAGTGGCCTCGGCTTCGTCCCACACGGCTGCCTTGGGCAAGCTCAGTCTCCCTATTATTTATGGGATAATCTGCGTGCCGCCGGCCTCAATCAATAAAGCTGTTGGGTGTTGCAATAGAAGAAATCTATCGTTGAGGAGTATTTGGTCGGATTTGAGCCGATATACTCTCTAATACATTGATAACAAATACCTTTTTAGCACAGCGTCTCGGCCAGCAGTTTTGCCTCGGCGACCAGGGCGGCGGCCAACGGTGGCATGGGTTCGCGATCCGAGACCACCAGCCCGATGCCATGAACCGCCTCCGGCTCGATGATCGGGATGGAGCGCAGGTGCTCCGTCAGGCCCAGGGTGTCGGCGAGCTTCTCCGGCATAACGCTTGCCCAACGGCCTGTCCGCACGTGCGAGAACAGCACGATCATCGAGTTCGATTCGAGTGTGGGATCGGGCACGCCGGCGCCTGCGGCGCGCAGCAGCTGATCGATGATGCGTCTGTTCTGCATGTCCGGCGTCAGCAGGCAGAGCGGGATCCCGGCAACCTCGGCCCAGGTGACGCTATAGCGATCGCCCAGTGGGCTCGTCTCCGACGTGAGCAGGCGATAATGCTCGAAATAGAGCGGCACGGCGCGCACACGGCCGAGCGGCTCGTTGTCGATGTAGGTGAGGCCGGCATCGATCTCGAGATTTTCCAGCATCGACAGAATCTCGACCGAGGTCCGCGACAGGACGGTGAAGGTGACGTTGGGATGCCGGGCGCGGAAGGGCGTGGTGAGCGCCGACACCATGGGCAGGGCCGTCGGGATCGCGGCGACCTTCAGCCGGCCGACCAGGCCATGCTTGAGACCCCGCAGTTCCTGCCGCATCGCGCGGCTGTCGGCCACGATGCCGCGCGCCCAGTCGAGGACGCGTTCGCCCTCGGCGGTGAAGCCGATAAACCGCGAGCTGCGGTGAACGAGCAGTACGCCCAGCGTCGCCTCGAGCTGCTTGATGCCGGCGGAGAAGGTCGGCTGGGTCACGCCGCACTGCCCGGCGGCCTTGCCGAAGTTCTTTTCCCGCGCCAGGGCAAGAAGGAATTCGAGTTTGTCGATCATGTCGCCCACACGCGATCCGGGTACCGGCGCTCGACCGGTCGAAAAATCCATTGTAGGATTATTGCAAGAACTACCAAGAAAAGAACCTCGGGAGGAGCCCTGACCATGATCGAGTCACGTCGATTTCGTGCGTTCACCCTCGCGGCCTCCGCCACGATTGTGGCGAGCCTTGGCGTTGCTCCGGCGGCTGCATGGGAGCCGACACGCAACGTCGAGTTCATCGTGCCGGCCGGCACCGGCGGCGGCGCCGACCAGATGGCGCGGATGATCCAGGGCATCATCGCCAAGCACAATCTGATGAAGCAGACCATGGTGGTCGTCAACAAGGCGGGGGGCGCCGGCGGCGAAGGCTTCCTCGACATCAAGGGCGCGAAGGGAAATCCCAACAAGCTGGTCATCACGCTGTCGAACCTGTTCACCACGCCGCTTGCCACAGGCATCCCCTTCTCGTGGAAGGACATGACGCCTGTATCGATGCTGGCACTCGACGAGTTCGTGCTCTGGGTCAATGCCGACTCGCCCTACAAGACGGTTCAGGAATACGTGGCGGCGATCAAGGCGGCGCCGAACGGCCAGTTCAAGATGGGCGGGACCGGCTCGAAGCAGGAAGACCAGATCATCACCGTCGCGCTGGAAAAGGCGATCGGCAAGAAGATGACGTATGTCCCCTACAAGGGCGGCGGCGAGGTCGCGGTCCAGCTCGTGGGCAAACACATCGATTCGACCGTCAACAACCCGATCGAAGCGGTCGCGCAGTGGCGTGCCGGCAAGCTGCGCCCGCTCTGCGTGTTCGATAGCAAGACCTTGCCCTACACCGACAAGGTCGCCGGCGACATGTCATGGGCCGACATCCCGACCTGCAAGTCGCAGGGCCTCGATATCGAATACCTGATGCTGCGCGGCGTCTTCATGCCGGCGGGCGTCCCCAAGGACGCGGTCGACTTCTACGTTGACCTGTTCAAGAAGGTCCGCGCCACGCCGGAATGGGCACAGCTCATGAAGGACGGCGCCTTCAACCAGTCGTCCATGACGGGCGCCGACTACGCGAAGTGGGTCGAGAACGAGGAAAAGCGCCATCGCGACCTGATGAAGGAAGCAGGCTTCCTGGCCACCAATTGATCGCAACCGGCCAGTCCACGCCCGCACGCCTGCAAAAACAAGAAGAGGTCGTCGGTGTCCAATTCGTCGGATGATTCGGATATGTCCGGGCCACGGCACCGCCACGTCGAGATGGGCGTTGCCGCCTCCATACTGGTGCTGGGCGCCATCACCATCTTCGGCAGCCTCAAGGTCGGCATCGGCTGGGGGGCGGAAGGGCCGAAGTCCGGCTTCTTTCCTTTCTGGGTCGGCCTGCTGATCGTGGCCGCCAGCGCCTCCAACTTCGTCCGGGCCTATCTCGACTCCAGCCGGAAGCTGTTCGCCGAATGGAGGCAGATCTCCCAGGTCCTCAAGATCGTGTGGCCGATGGCGATCTATGTCGCGGCAGTGCCGTGGCTCGGCATCTACGTATCGTCCGCGCTGCTGATCATAGGTTTCATGCGCTGGCTCGGGCGCTATGGCTGGCCGCTCACCCTGGGCATCGGCCTGGGACTGCAGGTCGTCATCTATGTGACGTTCGAGAAGTGGTTCCTCTTGTCGTTGCCGAAGGGTCCGCTCGAGGACCTGCTCGGGCTCTAGAACCCAGGGGCGGCGGGGGAAGCCGGGGGATCGATGGAAAGCATTGGCGACTTGATGGGCGGCTTCGCCGTCGTGCTGAGCTGGCAGAACCTGCTCTACATGGTGATCGGCATCGTGCTGGGCGTCATCATCGGCGTGCTGCCTGGACTCGGCGGCGCCAATGGTGTGGCGATCCTGCTGCCGCTCACCTTCAGCATGTCGCCGACATCGGCCATCATCCTGCTCTCTTGCATCTACTGGGGCGCGTTGTTCGGCGGCGCCATCACATCGATCCTGTTCAACATTCCGGGGGAGCCGTGGTCGGTCGCGACCACTTTCGACGGCCATCCCATGGCGCAGAACGGCAAGGCGGGCGAGGCGCTCACGGCGGCCTTCACCTCGTCCTTCGTCGGCGCCCTGTTCGCCGTCATTGTCATCACCCTGGCGGCACCCCTGGTCGCGAGCTTCGCCCTGCAATTCGGCCCGGCGGAGAAATTCTCGGTGTTCTTCCTGGCCTTCTGCAGCTTCGTCGGCATGGGCAAGGAGCCGCCGACGAAGACCATCGCGGCCATGATGCTGGGCTTCGCGCTGGCCGCTGTCGGCACCGACACGGTGACCGGCCAGCTCCGTCTGACCTTCGGCTCCACCGAACTCCTGGGCGGTTTCGATTTCCTGATTGCCGTCATCGGGCTGTTCGGCATCGGCGAGATTTTGCTCACCATGGAGGAAGGGCTGAGCTTCAAGGGCAAGGCCGCCGGCATCAATCCCGCCGTGGTCCTGCAGACCTGGAAGGAATTGCCGCGCTACTGGGTGACCTCGCTGCGCTCCTGCCTGATCGGTTGCTGGATGGGCATCACCCCGGCCGGTGCCACGCCCGCCTCGTTCATGAGCTACGGCATCGCCAAGCGGGCGTCGAAGAACGGCGACAAGTTCGGCACCGGCGAGATCGAAGGTGTCATCGCGCCGGAGACCGCGGCACATGCCGCCGGCACCTCGGCGTTGTTGCCGATGCTGTCGCTCGGCGTGCCCGGATCGCCAACCGCCGCCGTCCTGCTGGGCGGCCTGCTGATCTGGGGCCTGCAGCCCGGTCCGCTGCTGTTCGTCGAGCAGAAGGAATTCGTCTGGGGCCTGATCGCCAGCATGTATCTCGGCAACATCGTCGGCCTCGTGGTCGTGCTGACCATGGTGCCGCTCTTCGCCGCGATCCTGCGCATCCCGTTCGCCGTCATCGCACCGGTCATCCTCGTGATCTGCGCCATCGGCGCCTATACCGTGCACAACAACAGCTTCGACGTGGTCATGATGCTGGTCTTCGGCGTCGCGGGCTACCTCTTGAAAAAGTGCAACTATCCGCTGGCGCCGCTGGTCCTTGCGATCGTGCTGGGCGACAAGGCCGAGGAGGCTTTCAGGCAGTCGCTGCTGATCTCCCAGGGCAGCCTCGGCGTGTTCTGGTCGAGCGGCCTGGTCGCCACGATCATGAGCCTGGGCCTGATCGCCCTGTTCTGGCCGTTCCTGTCGACCCTTTACAGCAAGGCCCTGACGCCAGCGCAACGCAGGTAATCACAGGCCTCGGGCCGCCATGGCGAGGTCGGTGATTGACGCCCTCCGACCCGGTGGCATTATGTATTACAGGGGTCAGGGGGAGGACAGTCGGTGAGTGAAAGCCGCGTGGTGGTCGGTCCGATCGACAGCCCGGAGACGTTCAAGGACAAGGCCTACGCGGCCTTGCGGAACGTCATCGTGTCTTCGGATGTCTACCGCTCGCGCGCCGACATCCGGCTTGACGAGCGTCAGCTCGCGCAGGATTTCGGCATCTCACGCACGCCGGTGCGCGAGGCCATGGCGCAATTGGAACGCGAGGGCTTCGTCCGCTCGGTGCCGCGACGCGGCATCTATGTCGTGCGCAAGACCAAGGAAGAGGTGATCCAGATGATCACCGCCTGGGCAGCCCTGGAGAGCATGGCGGCGCGGCTGATCACGGAGCGCGCCAGCGACGCCGACATCGCGGGGCTGCGGCGCATGTTCGCGACCTTCGAGGGCGACAGGCTGCACGCCAAGCTCGACGAGTACTCCGAGGTCAACATCGCCTTCCACCAGACGATTATCGAGTTGAGCGGCAACCAGGTGCTCATCCGTCTGGCGGAGAACCTGTTCACCCACATGCGGATGATCCGCCGTCAGACGATTGGCGAGGAAGACCGCGCCGACCGTTCGATCCGCGACCACATGAACATCATCCAGGCCCTCGAGGCGCGCGACACCGAGCGCGCCGAGGACCTGGTGCGCCAGCATGCGCTTGGCCTCGCCGCGCATGTCGCCAAGCACGTCGATTACCTGGATTGAACGCCTAGACTGAACGGGGGAACATCATGGCCGAAGCAGCATTGAAGGCGCCTGGCGCCGCGGAAGACACGCAGGACCTGACCGACGGCTTCAACCTCATGATCGACGCGTTGAAGCTGAACGGCCTCACGACGATCTATGGCGTCCCCGGCATCCCGATTACCGACTTCGGTCGCATGGCGCAGGCCGCAGGCATTCGCGTCCTGTCGTTCCGCCACGAGCAGAACGCGGGCTATGCCGCGGCCATCGCCGGCTTCCTGACCAAGAAGCCCGGCGTCTGCCTCACCGTGTCGGCACCGGGCTTTCTGAACGGCCTCACCGCGCTTGCCCACGCCACCACCAACTGCTTCCCGATGATCCTGATCTCGGGCTCCTCGGAGCGCGAGATCGTCGACCTGCAGCAGGGCGACTACGAGGAGATGGACCAGCTCGCCATCGCCAAGCCACTGTGCAAGGCGGCCTTTCGCGTGCTCCACGCCGCCGACATCGGCATCGGCCTCGCCCGCGCCATTCGCGCCGCCGTCTCGGGCCGCCCGGGCGGCGTCTATCTCGACCTGCCGGCCAAACTCTTCGGCCAGGTCATGAACGCCGACGCGGGCAAGAGATCGCTGGTCAAGGTGATCGACGCGGCGCCGGCCCAGATCCCGGCGCCAGCCGCCATCAAGCGCGCGCTCGACGTGCTGAAGGGCGCCAAGCGCCCGCTGATCATCCTCGGCAAGGGCGCCGCCTACGCGCAGGCCGACGACGCAATCACGGCCTTCGTCGAGAAAAGCGGCGTGCCGTTCCTGCCCATGAGCATGGCCAAGGGCCTGCTGCCCGACACGCATCCGCAATGCGCCGGTGCGGCGCGCTCGACGGTGCTGAAGGATTCCGACGTCGTGATGTTGATCGGCGCGCGCCTCAACTGGCTGCTGTCGCACGGCAAGGGCAAGGCCTGGGGCGACGCCCCCAAGAAGTTCATCCAGGTCGACATCGAGCCCAAGGAGATGGACAGCAACGTCGAGATCGTGGCGCCCGTGGTGGGCGACATCGGCTCGTGCGTTGCGGCGCTGCTCGACGGCATGGGCGGCGGCTGGCCCAAGGGTCCGGCGGACTGGATGGGCGCCGTTTCGTCCAAGCGCGAGGAGAACGTCGCCAAGATGGCGCCGCGCCTCATGAACAACAACAACCCGATGGACTATCACGGCGCGCTGGGCGTGCTGCGCACCATCATCAAGGAACGGCCGGACGCGATCCTGGTCAACGAAGGCGCCAACACGCTCGACCTGACGCGCGGCGTCATCGACATGTACCAGCCGCGCAAGCGGCTCGACGTCGGCACCTGGGGCGTCATGGGCATCGGCATGGGCCAGTGCATCGCCGCCGCGGTCGAGACCGGCAAACCGGTGCTTGCGATCGAGGGCGACAGCGCCTTCGGCTTCTCCGGCATGGAGGTCGAAACGATCTGCCGCTACAACCTCCCGGTCTGCATCGTCGTCTTCAACAACGACGGCATCTATCGCGGCACCGACGTCAACAAGGTGAGCAGCGATCCCGCGCCCACCGTGTTCGTCAAAGGCTCGCGCTACGACAGGATGATGGAGGCCTTCGGCGGAGTCGGCGTCCATGCCACGACGCCCGACGAGCTGAAGCGTGCCGTCAACACCGCGATGGACTCCGGCAAGCCCACCCTCATCAACGCGGCGATCGATCCGGCCGCCGGCAGCGAGAGCGGCCGCATCGGCAATCTCAATCCGCAAAGCCAGCTGAAGAAGAAGTAAGGGGAACGACCATGGCTAAGAAGAAGGACAAGAAGGAAAAGAAGGCCAAGCGCAAGGACAAGATCAAGGCGAAGGCAGCGAAGAAGCCGGCGCTGAAGGTCGTCGCCAAGGCGGCCGCGCCGAAGATGTCGAAGAAGCCATCCACCAAACCATGGGGCAAGGACGGCAAGGCGCTCGACGGGGTAAAAATCCTCGACTTCACGCATGTGCAGTCGGGCCCGACCTGCACGCAGCTTCTTGCCTGGTTCGGCGCCGACGTGATCAAGGTCGAGCGTCCCGGTGTCGGCGACATCACGCGCGGCCAGCTCCAGGACGTGCCGGGCGCCGACAGCCTCTATTTCACCATGCTCAACCACAACAAGCGCTCGATCACGCTCGACTCCAAGAGCAAGCAGGGCATGACCGTGCTCGAGCGCCTGGTGAAGAGCTGCGATGTGCTGGTCGAGAACTTCGCACCCGGCGCGCTCGACCGCATGGGCCTCACCTGGGAGCGCATCCATGCGCTCAACCCGCGCATGGTCGTGGCCTCGGTCAAGGGCTTCGGCCCCGGCGCCTACGAGGACTGCAAGGTCTACGAGAACGTCGCGCAATGCGCTGGCGGCTCGGCATCGACAACCGGCTTCCGGGACGGCCCGCCGCTGGTCACCGGCGCACAGATCGGCGACTCGGGCACCGGCCTGCACCTCGCCCTCGGCATCGTCAGCGCCCTCTACCAGCGCAACCGCACCGGCCGCGGCCAGCGCGTGCTCTGCGCCATGCAGGACGGCGTGCTCAACCTCTGCCGCGTCAAGCTGCGCGACCAGCAGCGTCTCGCGCATGGCCCGCTCAAGGAATACACGCAGTTCGGCCAGGGCATCCCGTTCGGCCAAGCGACACCACGCGCCGGCAACGACTCGGGCGGCGGCCAGCCCGGCGTCATCCTGAAGTGCAAGGGCTGGGAGAACGATCCCGACGCCTACATCTATTTCATCACCCAGGCGCCGGTCTGGGAGAAGATCTGCGACCTGATCGGCAAGCCGGAATGGAAGACCGATCCCAACTACGCCAAGCCGCCGGCCCGCTTGCCGCGACTGACGGAGATCTTCGGGGTGATCGAGCAGTGGACCATGACCATGACCAAGTTCGAGGTCATGAACGCCTGCAACGCGCTCGACATCCCCGTCGGCCCCATCCTGTCGATGAAGGAGCTGGCCGAGGACCCCTCGCTACGCGCCACCGGCACGGTGGTCGAGGTCGACCATCCGACCCGCGGCAAATACCTGTCGGTCGGCAACCCGATCAAGCTTTCCGACAGCATCACCGAGGTCGAGCGCTCACCGCTGCTGGGCGAGCACACCGACGAGATCCTCTCCAAAGTGCTGAAGTTCACGCCGCGCGAGATCGCCGACATCAAGGCGTCCGGCGCGACGGGTGAAGCTCCCAAAGCCCAAGCAGCGGAGTGACGACATGCGCATCGTAGTTCACGGACAGCAGGCCTTCGGCAAGGCCGTGCTGGAGGCGCTGCTCAAGCGCGGCGAAAACATCGTCGGCGTCTATGTGGCGCCGGAGAAGCCCGGCCAGAAGGCCGATCCCCTGAAGGAAGCGGCGGTCGCGGCCAAGCTGCCGGTGTTCCAGCCGGCTTCGTACCGCAAGCCCGAGGTCTGGGAAGAGTTCAAGGCGCTGAAGCCCGACCTGCAGGTCATGGCCTTTGTCACCCTGTTCGTGCCCGAGGAGTTCCTGAACATTCCGACGCACGGCTCGATCCAGTATCACCCGTCGCTGCTGCCGGCCTATCGCGGCGCGTCGGCCATCAACTGGCCGATCATCCTCGGCGAAAAGGAAACCGGCCTGTCGATCTTCTGGCCCGACAACGGCCTCGATACCGGCGACGTGCTGCTGACGAAAAAGACGCCGCTCAGCCCGACCGACACGATGGGCGACCTCTACTTCAAGCGCCTGTTCCCGATGGGCGTCGAGGCGATGCTGGAATCGGTCGACCTGGTGAAGGCCGGCAAGGCGCCGCGCCTCAAGCAGGACGAATCGAAGGCCACCTACGAAGGCCGCGCGACGGCCGACATCGCCCGCATCGACTGGGGCAAGTCGTGGCGCCAGATCGATCCGCTGGTCCGCGGCTGCAATCCGGCACCCGGCGCCTGGACGACGCTCGACGGCGCGACTTTGCAGGTCTTCGAGGTCAAGGCGCTGCCGGCCAAGGACCCCAAGGGCATCGGCGGCAAGTACGGCGAAGTCGTCGCGGTCGAGGCCGACGGCTTCACGGTCGTCTGCCCGGACGGCCGCATCAAGATTCTGCGCGTGAAACCCGCCGACGGACCGAAGGTCGGTGCCGGCGAATGGGCGGCGGCAGCCAAGCTCGCCGTCGGCGCGCGCCTCGTCTGAGGAACGCTTCGAACGAACAAAGACAACCTCACCCTGAGGAGCGTCCGCCGGACGCGTCTCGACGGGTGGGCAAAAGCAAGACTGTCGCCCACCCTTCGAGACGCCGCGCTGCGCGCGGCGCCTCAGGGTGAGGTGGTTTCGTAAAGACGAGAGGAAAAAATTATGGCCAGCACGCAGCATAGCAATCCGAAGACCGACATCCAGATCGCGCAGGAAGCAAAGAAGCGGCCGATCATGGAGCTGGCGAGCGAGAAGCTCGGCATCGCGCCGGTCAATCTCGATCCCTATGGCCACTACAAGGCCAAGATCTCGATGGACTACATCAAGTCGCTGCAGGCGCGGCCCAACGGCAAGCTGATCCTGGTCTCGGCGATCTCGCCGACGCCGGCCGGCGAGGGCAAGACCACGACCACGGTGGGCCTGACCGACGCGCTGAACCATATCGGCAAGAAGGCCATGCTTTGCCTGCGCGAGCCCTCGCTTGGCCCGAGCTTCGGCATGAAGGGAGGTGCCGCCGGCGGCGGCTACGCCCAGGTCGTGCCGATGGAGGACATCAACCTCCACTTCACCGGCGACTTCCACGCCATCGGGGCCGCGCACAATCTCCTCTCGGCGCTGATCGACAACCACATCTACTGGGGCAATGCGCTCGGCATCGACAGCCGCCGCGTCGCCTGGCGCCGCGCCATCGACATGAACGACCGCAGCCTGCGCCAGATCGTGTCGTCGCTGGGCGGCGTCGCCAACGGCTTCGCCCGCGAGGACGGCTTCGACATCACCGTGGCGTCAGAGGTCATGGCGATCTTCTGCCTCGCCAAGGACCTCGAGGACCTCAAGAGCCGGCTGGGCAACATCATCGTCGCCTACACCCGCGACCGTAAGCCGGTGCGCGCCTCCGACCTCAAGGCGCATGGCCCGATGACCGTGCTGCTGAAGGACGCGCTCTCGCCCAACCTGGTGCAGACGCTCGAGGGCACGCCCGCCTTCATCCATGGCGGCCCCTTCGCCAACATCGCGCACGGCTGCAACTCGGTGCTGGCGACCACGACGGCGCTGAAGCTCGCCGACTATGTCGTGACCGAAGCGGGCTTCGGCGCCGACCTGGGCGGCGAGAAGTTCATCGACATCAAGTGCCGCAAGACCGGGTTGATGCCCGATGCCGTCGTGCTGGTGGCGACCATCCGCGCGCTCAAGATGCATGGCGGCGTGAAGAAGGAAGACCTCAAGACCGAGAACCTCAAGGCGCTGGAAGCCGGCATGACCAACCTGCAGCGCCATGTCGAGAACATGCAGAAGTTCGGCCTGGTGCCGGTGATCTCGATCAACCGCTTCAGCGCCGACACCGACGCCGAGATCGCGCTGGTCAAGTCCGCCTGCGCCAAGCTCGGCGTCGAGGCCGTTATGGCCGACCATTGGGCCGAGGGCGGCAAGGGCGCGGCCGACGTGGCGCGCGCGGTCGTAAAAGTGATCGAGGGCGGCAAGAGCAAGATGAAGTTGCTCTATCCCGACGAGATGCCGCTCATCGAGAAGATCCGCACCATCGCCAAGGAGATCTACCGCGCCAAGGACATCGCCGTCGACAAGTCGGTGCGCGACCAGCTCGCCTCGTTCGAGGCGATGGGCTTCGGCAAGGTCCCGGTCTGTATCGCCAAGACGCAGTACAGCTTCTCGACCAACCCCGACGCCAAGGGCGCGCCGACCGACCACATCGTGACGGTGCGCGAGGTCCGCCTGTCGGCCGGCGCGGAGTTCGTGGTCGCGGTCTGCGGCGACATCATGACCATGCCCGGCCTGCCCAAGGTGCCGGCCGCCAACAGCATCGATGTTGCGGCGGACGGCAAGATCGTCGGGTTGTTCTAGACCTCCGTTGGGGGCGCGCGCGACGCACCCTCAGAACGACGCGAATGACCCAAAGCGAACATGCCAGCACGGCATTGTCACGTTGGCGCTTGTGAGCCATTTCTGGCCTCTGCCCGAGCCTGCTAAGTCATTGGAAATGCTACAGCGCCATGAAGCGAAGCGGTCGGAGTTGGGGGGTGAGCTCTGCCAACGTGACAATGCCCGTTCACCCGCAGGAAGCGGGGATGTCCCGCTCTTTGTTGAAAATCGCGCAGCAAGCGTGCTCGATTTTTGAGCCTATGCGGCCTTGGCGTGCACACGACGGATGGTGCCGTTCATATTCTCGATGATGTTAGTGCAGGCGAGCGACCGGCGCAGCTTGGCAGGAAGGCCGAGACGGGTGACGGTCAGGATTTTAAGTCCTGTATGCCTACCGGTTCCATCAAGCGGGCCCACAACCAGCGGCATGGCATAACGTCATCACCGGCACGCAGCCCGCGCCATCGCATACCGTAGTGTTATAGTGTATCATTTCTCTACCATGACCAAACCCACCGGCCGCCCTGTCGGCAGACCGAGCAAATACAGCGAGGCACTCGCCGACCGCATTGCCAACGCGATGATCGATGGGCATGACTTAATGTCCATCTGCGCGGAGCCGAGGTTCCCGGACAGGAAGTCCGTCTACAGATGGACGGCGGAGCGGCCTGATTTTGCCGCACGACTCGAAAAGGCCCGCGAGGCGCTGGCGGACATGGCCGCCTACGAGATCGGGCAGATCGCGGCCAACTGCACGCCTGAGACGGCGGTCGCCGACCGGGTGAAGCTGGCGGCGCTTCAGTGGCGCGCGTCCAAGCTGTCGCCGCGGCGGTATTCGGATCGCAGGATTAGCGAGGTCGTCGGTGCCGACGGGGGCCCTGTAGCCGTCGAACAGCGCACGACCATCGACGCGTGAGACACATTTAAGCCATATGCCGTCGGTATTTCAGGTCTCTCGTCTCAAAATATCACCCCTCCCCCTCCCCGGCATCGTGAGAGCAAGCGCCATGCCCATCACGTTGGCGCAGCCCGCGATCAGCACCGCCGTCGAATAGCTGCGCGTGATGTCGAACAGGTAGCCGGCCAGCACCGGCAGGCTGATGGCGGCCAGGCACCAGGCGACGTAGGTGCGGCCGGCGATGCGGCCGTAGTCGGCGGGCGGCCAGTAAAGGCCGATGCCGCCGGCCGTCGCTCCCGAGACGAAGCCGTAGCCCACGCCGATCATGCCCAGACCCAGCACCGCCGTGACCGGCGCGGGAAAGAGCGTCAGCAGCGCGACGCCGCAAAGCGCCAGCCCGTGCGCCGCGCACATCACGTAGGGCACGGCGAAGCGGTCGACCATCCAGCCGCCGCCGAGGCGCGCCGCCGCGATCGCACCGGTCAGCACGGTGGTGGCCGCCACCGCCAGCGCCGTGGCGCCGCCATAGGTCGCCACGATCTCGCGCGCCTGGCTCAGCACCATCAGCCCCGCCGAGGCGGCGAGGAAGAACGTGCCCGAGAGCTTGAAGAAGGTCGGGCCGAGCGCTGCCGACCGATGCGGCGCACTACCCGCGGACGCGACCAGCCTGGCGCCACTGTGCCAGGCGAGCAGCGCCGCGACGGTGCCGCACACCACCAGCACCGCCGCGAGCCCGCCCAGCGTGGTGCGCCAGCCGAAGGCCTCGTTGCAGGCATGGAAGGCCGGCGTCGCGAGCATCGCCCCCATCGGGTAGAGGCTCACGATATAGCCGTTCACCAGCCCGCGGCGCCGGCGCACCAGCATGTTCACGCCCTGCTGCAGCAGGATATAGGCCGCCCCGCCGCCCGTGCCGAAGACGACGCCATAGCCCAGCAGCAGTTGCGTGAGCCCGGTCGCCGTCGCGGCGAGCGTGACCCCGCCCGCGCCGATCAGTGCGCTCGCGAGGACTAGGATCGGCAAGGGTGCCGCGCGGTATAGGAAGGCGGCGCCGACCGAGCCCACGGTGAAGCCCACCGTCGCCACGCCGAAGACGAGCGACAGAGCCGAGCGGGTTACGCCGAGCTCCTGCTCGAGCGGGCGCAGGAGGACGCTGAAGGAGTAGACCGAGCCCAGCGGCAGGTTCATCAGCGTCGCCGCCAGCAGCGTCGCCCACAGGCGACCGGCAGGCGCGTGGGAGTCAGGCGCGGCGACAGACATGGCGTGAGCGTCCGATTCTTCGAGGTCTCTTTCCAGCCAATTCTCACGATCTGTTCGCCTTCAGAAATTGGCGACTCGGAGGCTACAACCCAAAATCGGTAGCGGTTCACAGACCATGGATGCCATGTTGTCTTTGCAGGTCGCGATTCCGTGGCTTCAGACAGACCAATAAACCAAGCCTTCTTCGAGGCTTTATCCCGACTGACGGAGCGTCGTGAAGCATCATTTTGTTCCGCAGTTTGCACTGCGCTACTGGGCAGAAGCTGACGGCAAAGTTCCTTATTTTGCTCGAAAGGGCGGGCACATCGTGCGTGATCGACTCTCGCCGGAATACACTGGTTACGAGCCTGATCTATATGCAATTAATGAAGTGCCCAGCGACCACCGGCACATAATCGAGAAAGAATTTTTTAAGAAGCTCGATAACGCAGCCGCGCCGATCTATGCGCGGATCGAACGGCGCGAGCCAGATTTGTCAGCCAAGGAACGATTTGTTTGGGTAACATTTGTTATGGCTGCCAATGCGCGTGTTCCCGAAAAAATCGAGTTAGCGAAGCAAATTACGGACAAGCACGTTCGTCGAGCTCTCGCTGAAAATCCTGAAGAATATCTTGCCGTAAAGGGGGCTGCCGTCGAAGCCACCTTACTCGAATGGGTAGAGAACAACGTCTCCGGCATTGAGAACTTAGGCTTGGTACAGATGGTGAAATTCCTCACCAATGAGCAGCACGTCCGAGAGTTCTTGGAGCTTGAGTGGATTGTTCATAGTCTGGCTCACGCTAGCGTGGAGCTGCTATTGGGCGATCGTCCACTCTGGACGAAGGGTCGACCATCCGATCCAGAGTTCATCGCCATGATGCCCCTTTCGCCGCACAGCGTGTTCATTGCCAGCCGATCCAAGCGCGTCATTCAGCGTACGATAGAGGCCAACGCGAACACGTTGGTTAGACGCATCAACGAGAGCGTTGCCGCACACGCCATGTTGCGGGTCTATGGAAGGGCCATTGAGACCTTCATTGACCGGTGCATGCGGCAGCCCGAAAACATCGAAGCGGCAGTCAGGAAGGCCTTAGAAGATCCTACGCCCCCTTCTTGACGCTGTGGCAGGGCGCGATTTCGCCCCCGCCAAATCTCGTCTAGGGTTCCTTCCAGAATTAGGAGGAGAACCCCCGTGAACGTTGCCGCAGCCGCCAATCCGAAGGCCAAGCCGCCCCGGCCCGATCTCGACGCCGAGCTCAACAACCTCGCCATGTCGAAGGAGTCGCAGCCGCTGTTCGACGCGGTGAAGGCGCATATTGAGGAGAACGTGGCGCCGATCATCGACGAGTTCTTTCGCCTCGGCGAAGACCGCAAGGAGCGCTGGAGCTGGGCGCCGGGGCAGCTCGAGTTGCTGCAGACGGCCAAGGACAAGGCCAAGAAGTCGGGCCTGTGGAACTTCTTCCTGCCCCATTCGGAGATCGGCCGCGGGCTCACCAATCTCGACTACGCCTATATCGCAGCCGAGCTCGGCAAGTATCCGCTGGCCTCCGAATCGCTCAACTGCTCCGCCCCCGATACCGGCAACATGGAGGTGCTGGAGCGGGTCGGCACGCCGGCGCAGAAGGAGAAGTGGCTGAAGCCGCTGCTCAACGGCGAGATCCGCTCGGCCTATGCCATGACCGAGCCGGGCGTCGCCTCGTCCGACGCCAAAAATATTTCTACGCGCGCCGAATTAGACGGCGACGAATGGGTGCTGAACGGCGAGAAGTACTACATCTCCGGCGCCGGCGATCCGCGCTGCAAGATCATGATCGTCATGGTCAAGACCAGCCCCGACGCCTCGCCGCAGTTCCAGCAGTCGCAGATCTTAGTGCCGATGGGCACGCCCGGCCTCGAGATCGTCGGACCTATGACCGTGTTCGGCCACGACCATGCGCCGCGCGGCCACATGCACCTGAAGTTTAACAACTGCCGCGTGCCGGCCTCCAACATGCTGCTGGGCGAGGGCCGCGGCTTCGAGATTTCGCAGGTGCGCCTCGGGCCTGGCCGCATCCATCACTGCATGCGCTCGATCGGGGCTGCCGAAAAGGCGCTCGACCTGATGGTCAAGCGCGGCGCCACCCGCACCGCCTTCGGCAAGCCGCTGATCCAGCTCGGCAAGAACCTCGAGCTGGTGTCGCGCGCCCGCATCGAGATCGAGGCGATGCGGCTCATGGTGCTGAAGGCCGCCAAGGCGATGGACGTGCTGGGCAACCGCGAGGCTCGCGTCTGGGTGAGCATGGTCAAGGCCATGGTGCCGGAGAAGGTCTGCCTGATCATCGACCAGGCGATGCAAATCCATGGCGCCACCGGCATCTCGCAATGGTCGCCGCTGTCGGAGATGTACGTGAACCAGCGGCATCTGCGCTTCGCCGACGGACCCGACGAGGTCCATCACATGGTGGTCGGCCGCGCCGAGATCAGCCGGCACTGACCGGCGGCTGTTCTAAAGCCGCTTGCTCATGTGGACGGCGGTGCCGACGCTCAGCACCTCCTCACGGTCGAGGCGGTAGCCGAGCCTGAGGTAGAGCTGCACGTTCGCAGCGAACATCTTGTTGGTGTAGAGGCGGAGCTCGGTCTGGCCCGCGCCCGCCGCCAGCCCTTCCGCATGCGCCATCAGCCGGCGGCCGAGGCCGCGGCCCTGAAAGGCGGGCGACACCGCGACGTTCTCGATCAGCAGATGATCGGATTGCGGGATCGTCTCGATCAGGGCAGCCAGCTTGCCGTCGAGATACAGAAGGTCGATGCGGTGGTCGCGCACGGCCGCCCCGTAATCGGCCGTCATCGGCTTGGGCTCGCGGCCGATCAGCGGCACCCATTTGGCGTAGGCGTCGCGGGTGAGCTGGCGAACGGCGGCTGCATCCGCCAGGGTCGCCCGCCGCAGTTCGATTGCCTCGCTCATCAGGGCGCGGCCTTCTCCTCGAGCCGCCCCGTGAGGAACAGATAGCCGTCCTCGTCGAAGTGGCCCTGGTCGCCGGTGCGGAACCAGCCTTCGGCGAAGGCCTTGAGGTTGGCATCGGCATCGTCGTCGTAGCCCGCCGTCACGTTGGGCCCCTGGATCACGACCTCGCCGCTCTCGCCTTGGGGCAGGAACTTGCCCTCCTCGTCCATGATCGAGACCTTGGGGCCGGCCGGCAGGCCGACCGACCCGGGCTTGCGCTTGCCCGGCGGCAGGGCGTTGGACGCCATCTGGTGGCTGGCCTCGGTCATGCCGTAGGTCTCGATCACCGGGCAGCCGAAGGCGCCTTCGAGGTCCTGGATGACCTGCGGTGGCAACGGCGCCGACGACGAGCGGATCAGGCGCAGGTTGGCGCCGCGGGCGACCTCGATGCTGCGGCCGAGCCGCGCCAGGATCGTGCGGTGCATGTCGGGCACCGCCGTGTACCAGGTGGGCCTCGCTTCATCGAGCCAGGCGAAGAACGGCAGGGCGTCGAAGCCCGGCGTGCAGCTCACCGACGCGCCCGAGGCCAGCGACGACAGCACCGCCGCGATCAGACCATGGGCCTCGAACAGCGGCATGACGTTGAGGCAGCGGTCCTTGGGCGTGAGCGCCAGCGCCGCACCGATGTGGCGCGCCGAGGCGCCGAGGTTCGACGATGTCAGCGGCACGATTTTCGGGCGTTCTGCGGTGCCGGGTGTGTGCAGCACCAGCGCAACCTCCGGCCCGCGCGACGGTCCGGACTTGGCAGCCTTGGCCGGCGCCAGTGCAGACACGTCGAGCGTGAAGGCGCCGGCCGGACCAGTGGCTTGCGCCACCAGCTCGATCAGCTTCAGGTCGAGCTTCTGCGCGACGGCGCGCACCGGGCTGTCCATGCCCTTCTGGACGATGACCGCCCTGGGCTTGAGATGCCCGAGATGGAATTCGAAATCGGCGGCGCCATAGGCGGGGTCGAGCGGCGCCGCGCCGCAGCCCGAGGCGACGGCGATGAAGGCCGCCGCCATCTCCGGGCCGTCGGGCAGCACCAGGGCGACGCGATCGTCGCGGCCGATGCCCGCGCCATTCAGCGCCGCGAGCGTCGTGTCGACCAGTTTCTTGAGGCCGGCATAATCGAGCCAGGGGCGGCCGGGCGCGCCGATGGCGGGCGTATGCGCCCGCCCCGTCCGGGTGACGTCGTAAACCGTCTGAACCATTCCGGGAGCTCAGGCCGCCGCTTTTTTCTCGTCGCCGACCGATGAAGCCGCCATGTCGTCCCTCTCCCGAATCCCGAATTTACTTTGTGCGGGGCGATTTACCGCCTTGAGGCCCTGCCCGGCAAGGCGCTACGACAGGATATGGACGCCGCCTATCTCGCCGACTGGCTCAATCTCATCCTGCGCTGGGCCCATATGATCGTGGGCATCGCCTGGATCGGCGCCTCGTTCTACTTCATCTGGCTCGACAACCACCTGCACGCCCCGCTCGATCCGGCCGATTCGGCCCGCGGCATTGGCGGCGAGGTCTGGGCGGTCCATGGCGGCGGCTTCTATACCGCCAAGAAGTTCACGGTGGCGCCGCAGCAGCTACCGCCGGTGCTGCACTGGTTCAAGTTCGAGGCCTACGCGACGCTGGTCACCGGCTTCTTTCTTCTCTGCCTCGTCTACTACCACGGTGCCGAGATCGCGCTGATCGACCCCTCGGTCATGGCGCTCTCCAAGGCGCATGCCATTGCCATCGGCCTCGCCTTCCTGGCCGGCGGCTGGCTGGTCTACGACTGGCTCTGCAAGTCGGCGTTCGGCGAGGATGAGGCGGTGCTGGGCGGGCTGCTGTTCCTCTTCTGCACGGCGGCTGCGTGGGGGCTCTGCCAGATCTTCTCCGGGCGCGGCGCCTTCCTGCATTTCGGCGCCATGCTCGGCACCATCATGGTGCTGAACGTCTATTTCACGATCATTCCCGGCCAGAAGGAGCTGGTGAAGGCCAAGGAAGCAGGCCGCATCCCCGACCCCCGGCACGGCCTGATCGGCCGCCAGCGCTCGGTCCACAACACCTATTTCACCCTGCCGGTGCTGTTCACCATGATCAGCAACCACTACGCCGGCCTCTACGGCCATCCGTGGAACTGGGTGCTGCTGATGGGCCTCACGGTGGCGAGCGCCCTGATCCGCGTCTGGTTCGTGCAGCGCCACAAGGGCAATGCCAATCCGCTGGTCGGCGTCTCTGGCCTGGTTGTGCTGGCGCTGACCGCTCTCGCGGCCCTGCCCCGCCCCAGCAACGACGGCGGCGGCGGGCCGGTCGCCTTCGAGGAGGTGCTGCCGATCATGCAGGCGCGCTGCCTATCCTGCCACGCCGCCAAACCGACCCAGGAAGGCATCGCGGCGCCGCCCAAGGGCGTGGTTTTCGAGACGCCGTCGCAGATAAAGGCCATGGCCGCCGCCATCAACCAGCAGTCGGCCGTCACCAAGGTGATGCCGCCCGGTAACATGACGCATATCACCGATGCAGAGCGGCGCATGATTGCGCGTTGGTTCAAGGGGGGCGCACAATAGCGCCATGATCACCGGTACGACCCGCTGGCCATGGCGCCGTCTCGCGACGGCAGCACTGGCCGCGGTCGCGATCTTCCTCTACTGGAACCATACGGCCGAACGCGGCGAGCGCGCCGTCGCGCGTGACATGACGGCGGCCCGGGCAAGCGCGCCCGGCCGTGGCAAGGTCTTCGGGCCCGGGATCGGCTTCGCCGATGCGCGGCGGCTCGACGAGCATTTCGAAAAACACGGCATGGAGTTCGGTCGCATCACCAAGCAGGATTATCTCCACCAGGCCCAGTTGCTGCGCGACACCGCAGCAGGCGGGCCGGTGCTCGAGACGGTGCGCGGCGACGGCGTGGCGACGCGCTTCGATAAGCAGACCGGCGCCTTCATCGCCTTCAACCCCAACGGCATCATCCGCACCTTCTTCAAGCCCAATGACGGCGAGCGCTATTACCGCCGGCAAACAGAGCGCGGCGAATGAAGCCGCCGCCGCCCGGACCGCCAGACGTCGAGGAGCTGCGCGAGCTAATCGACCAGTGGACGAGCTTCACGGCCGACCTCGACAAGACCGGCTACAACTTCGACCTCGGCAACTGGCTGAACGACGTCGACGTGCGCGAACTGATCGAGGAAGCGCTGCCGATGTTCAGCCTCGAGGAGATGGGCGACCATGCGCTCAAGCTCGACGGCGCCGACAAGCTCTTCAGCGAGGCGACCAAGGACTTCAAGCGCTGCGTGTGGAGCAGCCGCACCGCCAAGGAAGAGAAATGGACGGCGGCGAAGAACTGGTGGTACTTCCGCACCCCGCGCCGTTCCAATGGCCAGCTGGAAGACGAGCTCGCGACCGTGCGATGACCGTCTCGCTCGCTTCGGGAAAGATCCTCGTCGACCGCGACGACCCTGTGACCACCATCGTCATCAACCGCCCGAAGGCCAAGAACGCGCTCGACAACGACGCGGCGCACGGCCTCGCCGATGCGCTGCAGGCCTTCGAAACCGATGCCGTCGCCCGCGTGGCCGTGCTGACCGGCGCCGGCGGCGCCTTCTGCGCCGGCGCCGACCTCAAGGAGTTGGGCGGCGGTATGGACTATTTCCCGTGGGCCGGTAGCGAAGGCGGCCCGTTGCGCGCACCGCTCACAAAACCGGTGATCGCCGCCATCGAGGGCCATGCCTGCGCCGGCGGGCTGGGCGTGGCGCTGTTCTGCGACATCCGCATCGTCGACGAGACGGCGACCTTCGGCGTGTTCTCGCGGCGCTGGGGCGTGCCGATGAGCGATGGCACGACCGTGCGCCTGCCGCGCATCGTGGGCCAGGGCCGCGCGCTCGACATGCTGCTGACCGGCCGCGCCGTCGGTGCCGACGAGGCGATCGCCATTGGCCTCGCCACGCGCAAGGTGGCGCGCGGCACGACGCGGGTTGAGGCAGAGAAACTTGCGCGTCAGATCGCGGGCTTTCCGCCCATCGCCATGACGTCGGATCGGCAATCGGCCTACGAGAGCTTCGACCGCGACCAGCAGGCCGCGATCCAGCGCGAGATGGAACTGTCGCTGGCCGCCCGGCGCAAGGAATCGCAGAGCGGCGCGGCGCGCTTCGCCCAGGGCGAAGGCCGCCACGGAAAATTCACGGGGTAGAGATGCGTGCACTGGTGCTTCATGCTTATGGTCCGATTGAGAGTCTCAAGCTCGAGGACGTGCCCAAGCCGACGCCGCAGGCCGGCGAGGTTCTGGTCAAGGTCGGTGCGGCGGGCGTGAGCTTCGCCGCCATGCTGGGCATCCAGGGCAAGCACCAGAACAAGCCGCCGCTGCCCTTCGTGCCGGGCAACGAGATCTCGGGCGAGGTCGTGGCGCTGGGCGAGGGTGTCACATCCCTCAAGGTCGGCCAGCGCATCGCCACCGGCGGCAGCCGCGGCGGCTTCGCCGAGTATTGCGTCACCATCGCGGCCAATGCCGTGCCGATTCCCGATTCGCTGCCCTATGCCGAAGCGACGAACTTCCCGACGCTCTATCCGACGGCCTACGGCGCGCTGAAGTGGAAGGCCGATCTGCAGCCGGGCGAAGTGCTGCTGGTGCATGGCGCGGGCGGCGGTTCGGGCCTGACCGGAATCGAGGTCGGCAAGGCCATGGGCGCCACGGTGATCGCCAGCGCCGGCGGCGCCGACAAGCTTTTAGCCGCCAAGGCCGTCGGCGCCGATCACCTGATCGACTACCGCACCGAGGATCTCCGCACCAAGGTGCTGGAGCTGACCGGCGGCCGGGGCGCCGACGTACATTACGATCCCGTCGGCGGCTCGGCTTTCGAAGCCTCGATGCGCTGCGTGGCGCCCGAGGGCCGCATCATCCCCATGGGCTTCGCCAGCGGCACCATCCCGCAGATCCCGGCCAATATCCTTCTGGTCAAGAACGTCACCGTGATCGGCTTCTACTACGGCTATTACAACGGCTGGGGCGGCAAGACCGCGCCGTCGCCCAAGGAAGCCGAAGCGCTCGCCCGGCGCCGCGCCATGGTCATGGACGCGCAGCAGGAACTGATGCGCTGGTTCACCGAGGGCAAGCTGAAGGCCATGGTGGCCGGCAAGTTCGACCTCGCCGATTACGTCAAGGCTTTCAAGCTGATCGAGGAGCGCACCGTCGTCGGTAAGGCCGTGCTGGTGCCGTAGCGTCTCCCGCTAACGCAGCGTGCCTATGGTGATCTGCACGCCGGCCTTGGCGACGTCGCCGCGCGGGAAGTAACGCGACGCGACCGGCTCGAAGCCCACGCCATGCGGCGCCAGCGCCTCCTGGATGCGACTGGCCGGCCGGGCTTCGCCATCGATCACGATCAGCGTGCGGCCCGCCGCCAGCGCTTCCGGCCGGTCGGGCAGCCGCCCGGGAAAGGACGGCTCATAGTCGCAACGCTGCAGGCCGCGGAAGATCGTGAGATCGAGACGATGATTGTCGGCCGCCGCGATCCAGGCGATTGGCTGGCTCCGGACATGCGCGAAGATGAAGGCAATAGCGCGCTCGGTCGTGCGCGCCACCGCCTGGTCCTCGACGCGCGCCGACAGGTAATGCGCCCGCGTCGTGTTGTCGGCCGCGACATGCAGGCCGATCGCAACCAGAGCGACACTCCAGGAAACGCCCGGCCGGCGGCGCAGGAGGAACAGACCCACCGCCACCGCGGCCAGCACGGCGTAGGCGGTGTAGTTGTTCTTGTAGGCCAGGAGCGTTTTCAGCTCGTAGACAACGGCAATCAGGAGATTGAGGCCAACCAGCGTGGCGCCCAGCGCCAAAAAGGCCGTCTTGCCGGCCCGGTCGATGCGGTCGGCGAAGGCGGCGCAGAAGGTCAGTCCGACGCAGGGAAGGAGCAGGAAATAGAAATAGTCGTGGACCAGGTTATAATCGCCGACGATCAGGCCGGCGTGAAGATTGAACAGGCATGTCGCGGCCGCAATGCCGAGCAGCAGGTAGAGACGCCGGGCTTCGGGTCCGGACTGACAGCGCAACCGCTTCACGGCCCAGAGCGACAGCATCAGCAGGAGACCCATCAGCACGAAGGCATGCGTCTCATGGAGCCAATGCGCGGAATGGACGTCGGCAATGCCCCGGAGCGCGACCTCGATCTGCCGGTAGGGCATGAAAAACCCGAGGCCGAGCGCGCCGGATAGCGACAGGGTGGCGGCGATGCCCACGACCATGCCGACGAGAAACAGGCCGGCCGCACGCCCGACCACGGTGACCGCCGGCCCATAGGGCCTGGACAGCAGATGAATCGGCACGGCAAACAGCACGTAGAGGAAGTTGAACTTGATCGCCATAAGGTGAGCGTTGGCGGCGAAGACGAAGAAGACGCCGGCGGCCGCGAACAGCAGGTCGCTCCGCGCCAGGCGCGGGCTCGCCAGTCGCCCGCCCCACATGAGGCAAGCGAGCATGACGTTGCTATAGGCCGCAGAGGCCACGGTCGCGAAGGTCGAGGACATCACGGTGATCAGGAGCGACGTCGAACCGACCAACACGGCGCCCAGTGCCGCGCTGGGCGGGGCGAACATCGAGCGCAATCCGGCATAGAGCGCCGCCGTCGCCAGCGGCAGGAAGAGCAGGAAGCTCAGGACATTGATGTCGATCGCCGGCAGCAACGACTTCAAGAGATGGACCGGCGCGAAATAAAGCGGCCGTGTCATGAAACGTGAGTCGGACGGCGTCATTGCCGCCACGCTCTCGGGCGACAGCACCAGGCTGAAGTAGAACCAGACGTCGCAGCCTACGCCGTTGGCATAGGGGACCGCGCCGCCGCCCACGAGTCCCAGCACATCGGCCGCCATCAAGGTGAGCGCGAGCAAAAAGGCTACGGCCCAGGCGGCGACGCATTCTCGCGGACTCAACCGGGCCACACCCTAGGAAAAGTTTCGCATGCCAGCCGGTCGCCCGGCTTCAACCCATGTCCGTCGATCGGCGGCGAGATCTGGCCGACGCGCGCGGCGTAACGTGCATCGTCGCCGCACCAGCGTGTCGCCCAGGCGCGGCGGCGGCGGGTGGTGGAGAGATTGCCCGGGGCGCCGTGCAGCGTCAGCGCGTGGAAGGCGATGACGTCGCCCGGCACCATGTCCCAGGCGAGGAATTCATGGGCGAGGCGCTCGGCGTCGAGATCGGGCAGCGGCTCGAAGCGTGGGTCCTGCACGGCGAGATCGACACCCCCCTGCTTGAAGAACTTGGGCTGGAACCAGCGGCCCCAGCGATGCGAGCCTTTGACGTACTGCACGCAGGTCGCGCGATCGACCGGGTCGAGCGGCAGCCACAGCGAGACGATCTGCTCGCCGTCGATCGGATAGTAGGGCTGGTCGTGATGCCAGGGCGTGCGCTCCTGCGTGCCCGGCTCCTTCACCAGCAGATGATCGTGGTAGTAGACGACCTCGCGGCTGCCCATCAGCCACGCGGCGATCTCCTTGGCGGGCGAGTCGTAGACGAAGGCGCGGGCGCCGGCATGACGCTGCCAGAGCTGGAAATCGACGAAGAAGAGCCCGGGTGCACCCTGCGGCGTGTTGAGCCGCACCATCGGACCGGGGTTGGCCATGTCGGCATCGACCGCCATGCGCAGCCGCTCGATCCACTCCATGGCAAAGGCATTGCGCAAGCAGACGGCGCCGTCGGCGCGGTATTGCGCGATCTCCTCGCCGGTCAGCAGCGTCATCGGCGGATCAGGCGCAGCTGCAGCAAGATCGGCCAGAACCAGCACAGTACGCCCGCCGCGATCGCCGCCGGCAGCCACGCCACGCCGACGAGGAAAAGCGCGACGAAAACGACCAGCCACCAGATGATGGCGCCCAGCAGATAGCCGATGTTCTCCACCGGCTGTCGCTCGCGACTGGCGGCGACCTTGGCGAAATGGCGCTTGATGTCGAGGGCGACGTCGAGCGGATCCTTGTCGAAGGCCATGTCAGATGTTCCCGAAGCTGCCGCCGCGGCCCTTGCCGGCAGCGAAGCGTGCCGCGCCGGAGCGCGATTCAGCCTGCAGCGCCGGCATGCCGAGCCTGGCCTCGTTGCCAAGCGCTGCGGGGAAGTCGAGGCCCCATTGCTCATAGGCCGAGCGGCGGTCGGAACGCAGGCAGGTCTGTGGAAATTTGGTGAGCTGCAGGGCCAGCTCCTTGGCCTCGGCGAGCGCCTGTCCCGCCGGTACCAGCCGGTTGGCGAGGCCCCAGGCGAAGGCCGGTCAGGATCATGTCGAGTGCGCGGCTCTGGCCGATCAGGCGCGGCAAACGGACCGTGCCGCCGTCGATCAGCGGCACGCCCCAGCGCCGGCAGAACACGCCGAACTTTGCGGTGGCCGAGGCCACGCGCATGTCGCACCACAGCGCCAGTTCCAGCCCGCCGGCCACGGCATAGCCTTCGACGGCGGCGATCCACCGGCTTGGACAGCAGATGGCGCGTCGGGCCCATCGGACCGGGGCCATTGACATCGTGCAGCGCGGGCTCAGTACGGCCAGCCGCGACCTTTAGATCGTAGCCGGCGCAGAAGGTGCCGTCGCGGCCGGGCAGGATGGCCACGGACTGCGCCTCGTCGCGGTCGAAGGCGAAGAAGGCCTCGCGCAGCAGGATCGCGGTTTCGGGATCGACGGCGTTACGCGCCTCGGCGAAGCGGTCGATCGACACGATCGTGACCGGTCCTTCTTTTTCGACCGCGACCTTGGCCCCCTCGGCGGCCATCCCTAGCGGCCCTGCATCATGCGCAGCGGCGTATAGACCTGCACGGTCTCGCCCTTCTGGTTCTTCACGACATTCGTGGTGCGCACCAGCGCGCGGCTGGGATCCTTGGAGGTCGGCTTGATCTCGCTGACCTCGATCTCGACATGGATCGTGTCGTTCACATAGGTCGGGCCCTTGATGTCGAAACCCATCGACAGGAAGGCCAGGCCTGAGCCCTGCAGCGTGGTGGGGATCACCAGCCCCTCGGCGAAGGAATAGACCAGCGCGCCGGGAACCGGATGACCGCCGCGCATCGGCGCGTGCGATTTTATGTATTCCTTGTTGGTGAACAGCTCCTCGGAAAAGCCGCAAAGCGTCACGAAATTGAGGAGGTCGGCCTCGAAAATGGTGCGCCCATAGGTAACGTAGCAGTCCCCAAGCTTGAGCTCCTTCCAGTTCCAGCCTTCGCCGAGTTGCTTCATGGTAGTCGCCTCAATGCGCGTGAGCGTCTACATGGGCGCCTTCGCGCAGGACGTAGAGACGGCTGCAATAGGGGCATTCGACCCGCCCCTCGGGCCCGAGATTGAGATACACTTTGGGATGTCCCAGCGCGCCGCCGCCGCCGCCACCGTCGCAGGCGACGCGATCCGACTCGACGGTGATGGTCTCGAACGGTTCGGTCACGTCTGTCTCCTGATGCCCTTGTCCAATAACTATCGTCGGATACTAGCAGCGCTGCTCGGCGCGGTCATGCTCGCATCTTGCGCGCCCACCGTGATTCCGGCGGGCGAGACGGTGCGGGCGCCGGCGCTCGAGGATGGCCGCTATGTCGCCGCCGACGGCACCAGCCTGCCCTTCGCCGTCTGGCCCGCCGCCAACGGGGCGCCGCGGGCCGTGATCCTGGGCGTGCACGGCTTCGGTGACTATCGCAACGCCTGGGAGGAGCCGGCCGAGATCTGGGCGGCCGCGGGCATCACCACCTACGCCTGGGACCAGCGCGGCTTTGGCGCGAGTCCGACGCGCGGCCGCTGGGCCGGCACGCAGACCCTGGCCGGTGATATCTTGGCGGTGGCGCGTCTGGTGCGGGCACGCCATCCCGGCGTACCGTTCTACCTCGCCGGCGAAAGTATGGGCGGCGCGCTTGCGCTGGTGGCCGCCGATCAGGGCGCCGATGTCGACGGGCTGATCCTGCTGGCCACGGCCTTGCGCTCGCGCGACACGCTGGGTCCGGTGGCGACCGGCGGTCTCGCCTTCTTCGCCCATGTCGTGCCCTGGCTGCCGGTCGGCCCGACCTCGATCGACTTCCAGCCGACCGACAATCCCCGCACCATGGAAAAGCTGCGCAAGGACCCGATGATCCTGCGCTATCCCCGCGTCGATCTCGGCTATGGCCTGGTCGAGGCGATGGATGCAGCCAAGAAGGCAGCGCCCCACATCGCCAAGCCCTACCTCATGCTGCACGGGCTGGGCGACCGCCTCATACCCCAGGACCCGGTGCGCTCGGCGATCGCCCTGATGCCGCGGCGTCCCGATTCGCATCTCGGTTTCTATCGCGACGGCTATCACATGCTGCTGCGTGACAAGGAAGGACCGGTCGTAGCCAAGGACATCGTTGCCTGGATCGACGACAAGCGAGCCGCCCTGCCCTCGGGCGCCGACGCCGAACGCACGCGGCCGGAGCTGGCCGAGCTGTGGGGCAGCAAGCGCGGCGGCTAGCTGTCTACTCGGCCTTGGCGCCTGATTCCTTGACGATGGGATCCCAGAAGGCGCGCTGGTCATCGAAGAATTTCTGCGCCTGTGCCGGCGTCGACTCGATCCAGTCGATCGCCAGCTCCTTCGATTTCACCAGCATGTCGGGATGCTTCAGCGCCTGGTTCATGACGGCGTTGAGCTTGTCGATAATCGGCGCCGGCGTTCCGGCCGGCGCGAAGGCCACGTACCAGGTGTTGATCGCGTAGGGAAAGCCGGCGCTCTCCTCGACCGTCGGCACGTCGGGCAAAGCCGGCATCCTCTTTTCCGTGCCGACGCCCAGAACGCGCAACTTGCCGGACTCGATGAATCCCTTGCTGGTGCCCAGCGTGTCGATCTGGAAGGCATGCCGGCCGGCGATCGTGTCCATCATGCCCGGCGCCGAGCCGCGATAAGGCACGTGCAGCACATCGGCGCCCGCCTGCTTGGCGAACAGGTAGCTGGCGACATGAATCATCCCGCCATTGCCCGACGAGGGGTACGAATACTTGCTAGGCTCCTTGCGCAGCCGGGCGATCAGCTCGGCAGTAGTCTTAGGGCCGTCCGCCGGCACGACGAGGATCAGCGGCATGCTGGCGACATAGGCGATCGCCGTCAGGCTCTTGGCGGCATCGTAGGGCAGCGACGCACCGTAGAGCGCCGGCACCAGCGCCGTGGTCGAGGCGGTGAAGAGGATGGTCTGGCCGTCCGGCTTGGCGGCGGCGACGCTGGCGGTACCGATATTGCCGGAGGCGCCCGACCTGTTCTCGACGACGACCTGCTGGCCCAGCAGCTCCGACATGCGATGTGCAACGAACCGGCCGACCACGTCGGTGGGCCCTCCCGCCGGAAACGCGATCACCATGCGGATCGGGCCGCGCGGGAAATCCTGGGCTCTCGCACCGGGGGTGAAAGCAAAAGTTCCAGCCGCAGCCAGCACCGCCCGACGTCCAAGACGCATCGCACCCTCGCTGTTCGATCCCATGGCGAATATTGGCACGATTCCGCTGGTCGCGTGACCTCCGTTGACAGCGGCCCCCCGCTCGGCCGACGCTCGCCTATGGATCGTATCGAGCGCGTCGACGCCATTGCCCGTCCGGTGGACCGGGCGCGCGCACTGGCGCCTGCCATCGCCGCCGCCGGCGACGAGATCGAGCGGACGCGCCGCATTCCCGGCGGCCTGCTGTCGGACCTACATGCTGCCCGGCTCTTCCGTATGCTGCTGCCGCGCTCGGTCGGCGGCGACGAGGTGACACCCGGCGAGTATTTTGCCGCCGTCGAGGAAATCTCCAAGGCCGACGCCTCGATCGCCTGGAACATCTTCGTCGGCAACAGCTCGGCCCTGGTCGGCGCCTATATCGAACTCGACACGGCGCGCGCCATCTGGGGCGATCCGCGCACCATCGTGAGCTGGGGCCCGCCCAACGAGCATCGCGCCAAGGCCGTGCCGGGCGGCTACCGCATGGCCGGCCGCTGGGACTTCGCCAGCGGCTGCCGCTCGGCCAACTGGATGGGCGCGCATGGTTTCGTCGAGGAGGCCGACGGCAAGCTCCGCCTCAACCGCTTCGGCCGGCCGGCCCAGCGCATCCTGCTCTGCCCGGTCGGACAAGCGACCCTGCTCGACACCTGGAACACGATCGGCCTGCGCGGCACCGCCTCGGACTCCTACCGGTTCGACGACGTCTTCATCCCCGAGGCCTTCTCCAGCCAGCGCGAGGATCCCGGCCTGCGCCGCGAGACCGGCCCGCTCTATTCCTGCACCCCTGCCGGCCTCTACGCCGTCGGCGTCTCCGGCGTGGCGATCGGCATCGCCCGCGCCATGCTCGACGCCCTGGTCGACCTCGCCCAGGTCAAGACGCCGCGCAATCTGGCGCGCATGGCCGACAGCCCGACCGTGCAATCCGACGTGGCGAAGAACGAGGCCCGCCTCGCCTCGGCCCGCGCCTACTTGCTCGAGATCGTGGGCGACCTCCACGAGAACGCAAGCCCGGCCGCGCCCATGGACATCCCCGCCCGCGCCCGTGTGCGACTCGGCTGCACCAACGCCATCCATGCCGCGATAGAAGTCGCCGACTACGTCTACAAGGCCGCCGGTGTCGACGGCATCTTCCCGGGCACGCCCTTCGAGCGCCGCTTCCGCGACATCCATACGCTCAGTCAGCAGATCCAGTCGCGCGGCTCGCATTTCGAGGCCGTCGGCCACATCCTGCTCGGTGGCAAGCCGGCGGTGTTCCTCTAAGCCAGATCGTCGACGTCGTTGCGCAGCTTCTGGCCGCTGCGCCAGCGCGCCAGGTTCTCGAGGAAGATCTCGAAGATCGCCTCGTTCTGGCCCAGCGAATGGCTGGCGGTATGCGGCGAGACGATGACGTTGGGCATGTCCCATAGCGGCGAGGCGGGATCGAGCGGCTCGCGCTCGAAGACATCGAGATAGGCGCCGGCAAGCTTGCCGCTCGCCAGCGCTTCGATGACGTCGCGCTCCACGGCAACCTCGCCGCGCGCGACATTGACGAAGCAGGCGCCAGCGGGCATCGCCGCGAACGCCGCCGCATTGGCGATGCCGCGCGTCAGCGGCGAGGCCGGGCAGCACAGGATCAGCCAGTCTGCTTTCGGCAGCACTTCGCCCAGCTGGCCGTAGGCGATGGTCCGGTCGCACGGCTCGACCAGTTCGGCGCTGCGATGCACGCCGACCACGGTCATGCCCAGCATCTTCAGCAAGGCCGCCAGGTTGCGGCCGATCGGGCCCAGACCGACGATCACCGCGCATTGACCTTTCAGATCGCGCGGCGAGCGCTCGCCCAACCGGGGCTCCCAGACATGCCGGCGCTGGGCATCGGCCAGCAGGGGGAAGCGCCGGTTGACCGCGATCACGGCGCCCAGCGTGCTGTGCGCCACCGTCACCGCCGTCGCCCCCGAAGCGGTCGTCACCTTCACGCCGCGGCCGCGCAGCTCGCGATAGATGGGCCGTTCGGCGCCGGCGGGATGAATCTGCAGCCAGCGCAGCTTTGGCGACTTGCGCACCACGATATCGAAGTCGCGCAGCTCCGGGCTCTGGTTGTCCTTGCTCGATTTTCCCGTCACCTCGCGGGTCATAAAGGCGATATCAGCCTCGCTGGCGCCACCGTCGGCGGCGGCCTCCTCCGAGGTCAGGAACGACAGGCTGCCGGCCGGAACGGCGGCGGTAATGCGCTCGCCCCAGGTGCGGAAAGCAAAGGCGGAGAGCAGCAACTTGTGGGTCGGAACGTTCATGGCGCCTCTTGGCTTGGGCCGGGCTGGCCCTATGATAGCCGACAAGAACAAGCGCCGTAGCTCAAGAAACGGGCGCAAGATCTGGGAGACGACCGATGGGCTACGGCCCGGCAAAGAGCTGCAATGTATAGCTACATCGCCCGACGCGTTGCGTTCGGCGCGCTGACGGTGGTCGGCGTGTCGATCATGGTCTTCGTGGTCATGCGCATCCTGCCCGGCGATCCGCTGGTCGCCATCTTCGGCCCTGAGGGCTTCACCAAGCTGACCGACGCGCAGCGGGCAAACTACATGAAGGAGCTCGGCCTCAGCGACCCGCTGTGGATGCAGTACCTGGCCTGGGTAAAGGACATCATTCGCGGCGATTGGGGCCATTCGTTCTTCCGCTCCGAAAGCGTCGCCGACATGATCCTGCGACGCGGACCTTTGACCGCTGAGATCGCGCTTCTCTCGGTGGTGCTGTCGTGGTTCGTCGGCATCCCTGTGGCGATCGTCAGTGCCTTGCGGCCCAATACCGTCTCCGACAGCGTCGCACGCTTCCTCAGCATCCTGTTTCTCGCGGTGCCGGGCTTCTGGGTCGGTATGCTGATCGTGCTCGGCCTGCTGTTCTGGTTCGGCTACCGCGCACCGATGGCCGGCGCCTCGCTGTTCGCCGACCCGTTGGCCAACCTGCAATTGATCATCGGCCCGGCGATCGTCCTGGGGCTCGGCCAGGCTGCCTATATCGCGCGCATGGCGCGCTCCAGCCTGCTCGAAGTGATCCGCGAAGATTATGTGCGCACGGCACGGGCCAAGGGGCTGAACGGCCGCCTGGTGATCTCGCTGCATGCCCTGCCCAACGCGCTCCTGCCGGTGATTACCCTGTCGGGCGTCCTGCTCGGTCTGGTGCTGGCCGGCTCGGTGCCGGTCGAGCGCGCATTCGGCACGCCGGGCCTGGGTTATGCAATGTTCACCGCGGTGAGCGAACGCGACGTCTTCGTCATGCAAAACCTGGTATTCCTCTACGCCATGGTGTTCGTGTTGCTGAACATCGTGGTCGACATCACCATCGCCCTGCTCGATCCAAGGATTCGCCACCGATGACTGTGTCAGTTCCGGCACTACCCGCCGCTCCTTCCGCGCGATCGGCCGCGCTCTCCATCGTTCGCGGCCTCAGCCGCTTTTTCCGCCGCGCGCCGTTCTCGGCGTTCTGGGGGGTCGTGGCGGCGCTGATCGTCGGCATGTCGGTCGCCGCACCGGCGATCGCGCCCTACCCGCCGCTGAAATCGGATTTCCGCTCCATGCAGAAGCCGCCCAGCGAAGCGCACTGGTTCGGCACCGACCAGATCGGCCGCGACACGCTCTCCCGCGTCATTCACGGCAGCCAGGCCTCGCTCACGGTGGCCTTCGGCGCGGTGCTGTTCGGCACCACGGTCGGCGCCCTGTGGGGCCTGGCCTGCGGCTATTTCGGTGGCCGCTTCGACATGGCGAGCCAGCGCGTCATCGAGTTCCTGCAATCCTTTCCCGACCTGATATTGGCCATGGCCATCGCCATGGCTCTGGGCGGCGGCCTCGGCACCGTGATCGTGGCCATCGCCATCACCCGAATACCGTTCGGCGGCCGGGTGATCCGCTCGGTCGTGATGTCGCTCAAGGAAATGCAGTATGTCGAGGCTGCGCGCGGGCTGGGCGCCTCGCACAAGCGCCTGATGTTCCGCCACATCCTGCCGCAATGCGTGGCACCCTACCTGATTCTCGCCACCACCCATCTCGGCGTCGCCATCGTCATCGAAGCCTCGCTCGGCTTCCTCGGCGTCGGCATCCCGCCACCGACCCCGACCTGGGGCAACATGCTGTCGGACGCGCTCAATTCCGGCCTGGTGCCGCCATGGTGGCTGGTGCTGTTCCCCGGTGTCGCGATCACGCTCACGGTGCTCGCCTTCAACCTTTTAGGCGACGGCATCCGCGACATGCTCGATCCGAGGCTGCGGGGCTCGGTTTAAGACTCTTTGCTTTCCTCCCCATTCATATGGGTAGGTGGCGCCGTCATACGGCGACGGAGGGGTCAAGAGCGCAACGCGTATGACCCCTCCGTCAGCGCAAGACGCTGACACCTCCCCATCTGAATGGGGAGGAAAGCGAAAGATTCTATGAAGTCACCCGAAGCGGAAACGTCACGCCGCCGTCGTGCAGGTGGCAGGCGGCGACATGGCCCGGCACGACCTCACGCAGGACCGGCACATCGACGCGGCAGCGCGGCATGGCGTAGGGGCAGCGGGCGTGGAAGTGGCAGCCCGGCGGTGGATTGATCGGGCTCGGCACGTCGCCCTTCAGGATCACCCGCTTGCGCCCGCGCGAGCTGGCTTTCGGGATCGGCACGGCCGACAGCAGCGCCTCGGTGTAGGGATGAAGCGGCATCTCGAACAGGCTGGTCTTGTCCGTCATCTCGACGATGCGGCCGAGATACATCACGGCGACGCGATGGCTGATGTGTTCGACCACCGCCAGATCGTGGGCGACAAACAGGTAGGAGAGCTTGAACTCGTCCTGCAGGTCCATCAGTAGGTTGATGATCTGCGCCTGGATCGACACGTCGAGCGCCGACACCGGCTCGTCGCCGACGATAAGCTCGGGATTGAGCGCCAACGCGCGGGCGATACCGATGCGCTGGCGCTGGCCGCCGGAGAATTCGTGCGGATAGGAGCTCATCGCCTCGGGTCGCAGGCCGACCCGCTCGAACAGCGACGCGGTCCGCTCGCGGCGCTCCGGCGGCGTGCCGATCTGGTGGATGATCAGCGGCTCGCCGACGATGTCGCCGGCCGTCATGCGCGGATTGAGCGAAGCATAGGGATCCTGGTAGATCATCTGCATGCGCCGCCGGTAAGGCAGCATACCCGGCGCGTCGAGATGGGTGATGTCATCGCCGCCGATGCGGATCTCACCGTCGGTCGGCTCCAGCAGCTTGAGCAGCGTGCGGCCGACCGTCGACTTGCCGCAGCCGCTTTCGCCGACCAGGCCCAGCGTCTCGCCGCGGCCGATCTGGAACGACACCCCGTCCACCGCATAGACTTGGCCGGAAACGCGCGAGAACACGCCCTTGTAGATCGGGAAATGCTTCTTGAGGTCCTTGACCTCGAGCAATGGCGGCGCCGGCGGAACCACGTTCATGCCGCCCCTCCGAGCAGCTTGTCGGCGTGCCAGCAGGCGACCCAGTGGCCGGGCCGGTATTGCGTGAGCGCCGGTGTCTCGACACGGCACTGGTCGGTGGCGAAGCTGCAGCGCGGCGCGAAGCTGCAGCCCGCCGGCAGGTTGAACAGCGACGGCACCATGCCCTTGATCTCGTTCAGGCGGGTGCGGCGGGTATCGCTGCGCGCCGCGGTGTCGAGATGCGGGATCGAGCCGAGCAGGCCCTTGGTGTAGGGATGGCCGGGATTGTCGAACAGATCGGCGGCGCTTGCCTCCTCGACCTTGCGGCCGGCATACATCACCACCACGCGGTCGGCGTTCTCGGCGACCACGCCCATGTCGTGGGTGATCAGGATGATGGCGGTGCCGAACTGCTCCTGCAGTCCGCGCATCAGGTCGAGGATCTGCGCCTGGATGGTGACGTCGAGCGCCGTGGTCGGCTCGTCGGCGATCAGCACCTTGGGATTGCACGACAGCGCCATGGCGATCATCACGCGTTGGCGCATACCGCCGGAAAGCTGGTGCGGATAGGCATGGACGCGGCGCTCCGGCTCGGGCATCGAGACCTGGCGCAGCATCTCGACGGCCCGGTTCATGGCCTCGGCGCGCGACAGGCCTTGATGCAGCGCGATGGCCTCGCTGACCTGCCTGCCGATCGTGTACAGCGGATTGAGGGAGGTCATCGGCTCCTGGAAGATCATCGAGATCTCGTTGCCGCGAATGCTCTCCATCTCGGTTTCGCTGAGTTCGAGCAGGTTCTTGCCTTCGAAGCGGATCGCCCCACCGACGATGCGGCCCGGCGGATTGGCGACCAGCCGCAGGATCGACAGCGCCGACACGCTCTTGCCGCAGCCCGATTCGCCCACGACGCCCAGCGTTTCGCCGCTCTTTAGCTCATAGGACACGCCGTCGACCGCGCGCACGGTGCCGACCGCCGTGAAAAAATGCGTCTGCAGATTGTCGACCTGCAGGACCGTCCGCGCGGGCACTGCCGCCGGACCGCCGACGACACGCGGTCCCGGCTGGGTTGAATTCAAGCAATGACTCCCTGGAATTTATCGTGGTACTTTTTGGCCCAATCGATGGGCGAACCATCAAAGCACACAGTGCGCGGTCGACAAAGACCCAATGGGAGGAAAAGAAATGCGCGACTCAAAGTCAGGACGTCGAGGCGTCAATCGCCGTGATTTCGTCAAGGGTGCCGCCGCCACTGCAGGCGCGTTCGGATTGCCCTTTCACGCCTGGGGACAGGGAGTCCCCAACGAATTCGATGGCTCGAAGTTCCAGCTTGCCGCACCGGAGCCCAATCCCAAGCGGGGTGGCGTATTGAAATACGGCATCACCATGCGGCCGCCGCATTTCGACTTTCATCAGTCCGGCACCATCAACAGCCTCGGCAGCCAGGGCTGCATGTTCGACAACCTGGTCCGGCGCGACCCGCGAGACAGCGGCAAGACCATCATTCCCGATCTCGCCCATAGCTGGGAGATTTCCAAGGACGGCAAGACCTACACCTTCCATCTGCGCAAGGACGTGCAGTTCCACGATGGCGCCGAGCTGACATCGGCGGACGTCAAGGCGACCTTCGACCGGATCTCCAAGCCGCCGGCGGGCATCAACATCCCGCGCAGCACGCTGTTTGCCGCAGTCAGCGAGATCGTGGCACCCGACAAGTACACCGTGCAGTTCAAGCTCTCGGCGCCGCGTCCGGCCGACTTCATCATGGGCGCGATAGCCAGCGGCTGGAACGGCATCGTGCGCAAGAAGACGCTGGAGGATAACGACTACAACCTGCGCCGCGTCGTCGACATCCCTGGCACCGGTCCGTTCAAGAGCAAGCGCCGCGTCGAGAACGAAGTCTGGGTGATGGAGAAACACCCGAATTACTGGAACAAGGGGCTGCCCTATCTCGACGGCATCGAGTTCTACCACGCACTGCCGTTCTCGCCCGAGCTCGGCTCCGGCCTGCTGTCGGGTCGCGTCGACTACGCGCGCCTGCTCGATCCCGGCTCGCTGCGCCGGGTCAAGGCGACGGCCGGCATGTCTGGCACCGATTTCTACCAGAGCGTCATCCAAGCCACCTGGATGAACAACAAGAAGAAGCCGATGGACGACCCCAGGGTGCGACGCGCCTTCCATCTGGTGCTCGACAAGCCGGTGCTGGTCGACGTGGTCAAGGACATCGCACCGATGATGGTCGGCGGCTTCATCTATCCGTTCTCCGACTTTGCCACGCCGAAGGCCGAGCTTTCTAAGCGGCTGGGCTACCAGCCCGACACGACCGCCTCGATCAAGGAGGCCAAGGCACTGATGACCGCCGCCGGTTACGCCAACGGCATCAAGGGCCTCGACTATCTCGTGCGCGAGGTCGCGAGCTTCAAATTGTGGTCTCAGGCCATCCAGGCGATGCTGCAGCAGACTCTCAACGTCGAGACCAACATCCGCACCGCCGTCGAGTCGGTGTGGTTCGACGACGTCAAGACCGGCAAGTTCGACCTTGCCGTCGGCGCTATCGTGTCGACGCTGCTCGATCCGTCGGACTATTTCAATGCCTGGTACAAGAAGGACGGGCCGCAGAACTACTCCAAGTGGGACAACGCGAAGTTCGCCGCCCTGTTGCCCCAGATCGACAGCGAGGTCGACGCCAAGAAGCGTCTCGCCCTGATCAACCAGGCCGAGGCCATCATGGAGGAAGATCCCCCGTTGCTGCCGATCTCCTGGGAGAAGATCAACGACGGCTGGTACAATTACGTGAAGGGCCACCGGCCGAACGAGTACTTCGGCATCTACGACGTCGTGCGCTTCGACACGTTCTGGCTCGACAAGTAAGAGACCTGCATCAAGCGGCCATCTGCTGCGCTGGACGCCAGCGCAGCAGGTAGGCCTGTATGCGGCGCACGATCGACGACAGGATCACGCCGACGATCGCCAGCACGAATACCGAGACCATCATGCCGGCCCGCATTGTCACGTTGCCGAACGAGGAACACGAGGGGCCTGCGGCCGGCATATTGTCAGGCAACCGCCACTGCCGTCCGCCACGCGTCCATCGCGGCGGCGCGAAACCCCGGTGCGTTTTGGCAGATGTCAGATGGCGCTGGACGTTGAAGGTGTTGTAGACGGCGGCGTGGGTTGAGAGAAATCGTTGGGCAGATCCTCGGCTCTTGAAACCCTGCATCTTGCGTTCCCGTCGTCGGGTTGGTTGATGCGAGTTTTCGGCCCGGTTGTTGCGCCATCGGCCGCGCCCGTGGTGCTTCTCGATCCCGAGTTC
>CAMDQJ010000021.1 GCA_945905835.1 Asaia bogorensis | reverse complement strand
TCGCTCTACACTTTGCTACAGATATTCTCGCTCACGCTTTTCGAGAAGATGCCCTTGCAACAAGCCTTTTCAGCCAATCATCCCAGCTCCGATGACGTCGCCATCGGCAACCAATTGAATCTGTTCTCTTTTTAACCGGACAGCAGTGCTACCAGATATAGGCTCAACCCATAGAAGCCGAGCCCCCACCCGTAGAGAGCGATAATAAAGGCGCAAAAAACCACCCACCAGCCATGATAAAACCCGAGCGCCATTTCTCTCTCTAACCTGCCGGAAACGCTTGATAATCGGCGATACTGCGCTTATAACCCCGCCATCCTGAACGGGTTCGCGGGACGAACCAAACAAGAAGAGTGGGCCGAAAACCCGCTCTTTTCATTTGGCGCAATCCCAACGGCCCAAAACCTGGCGAATTGGAACCGAGTGAACGATCTGGAACGTCGAGTAGACGCCGTCATTGCCCCGACCGTGGTCGGCATGGGCTACGAGCTGGTCCGCGTCTACATGAGCCGCGGCGGCACGCTGCAGATCATGGTCGACCGCGCCGACGGCAAGGCCATCGACGTCGAGGATTGTGCCACGCTGTCACGCGCCCTATCTGCGGTGCTCGACGTCGAGGATCCGATTTCGAGCCCCTATACGCTGGAAGTGAGTTCACCCGGCATCGACCGGCCGCTCACCCGGCCCAAGGATTATCTGCGCTGGTCGGGTCATCTGGCCCGGCTGGAGACCGCCGAGCCGATCGCCGGCCGCCGCCGCTTCAAGGGTACGCTGCTCGGCATCGAGGGCGAGCTGGTGAAGCTTCGGCTCGAGGACGGCGTCGAGACCACGGTGCCGTTCGGCGCCATCGGCAAGGCCAAGCTCGAAATGACCAACGCACTCTTGGAAGAACACCGCCGCGCCCAGGACAGCGCGGCCCCTAATTCACCAAATCGGGCTCACTGAAGAAGAAAGAGAGAATCGACATGGCAACGACAGCCGATATCCCGCGTCTGGAGATGCTCCAGGTGGCCGACATGGTCGCCCGTGAAAAGGGCATCGAGCGCGAGGAAGTGCTCGAGGCGATGGAACAGGCCATCCAGAAGGCCGGCCGCGCCAAGTACGGGCTGGAGCACGACATCCGCGCCGAGATCGACCGCAAGACCGGCGAGATCAAGCTGATGCGCTACATGCAGGTCGCCGATCCGGTCGAGATCGAGAACACCCAGGTGACGCTGGCCGAAGCGCAGCGCCGCAATCCCGAGGCCCAGGTCGGCGACTTTTTGACCGACGAGCTACCGCCGATCGATTTCGGCCGCGTCGCTGCCCAGACCGCCAAGCAGGTGATCACGCAGCGCATGCGCGAGAGCGAGCGCAAGCGCCAGTACGAGGAATTCAAGGACAAGATCGGCGAGATCGTGTCGGGTGTGGTCAAGCGCGTCGACTACGGCAACATCACCGTCGACCTGCAGCGCGCCGAGGGCGTGATCCGCCGCGACGAGACGATCCCCCGCGAGAGCCTGCGCGTGAACGACCGCGTCCGCGCCTATATCTTCGACGTCCGCGAGGAGCCGCGTGGCCCGCAGATCTTCCTGTCCAGAAGCCATCCGCAGTTCATGGCCAAGCTGTTCACGCAGGAAGTGCCGGAAATCTACGACAACATCATCGAGATCAAGGCCGTGGCCCGCGATCCCGGCAGCCGCGCCAAGATCGCGGTGCTGAGCCACGACAGCTCGATCGATCCGATCGGCGCCTGCGTCGGCATGCGTGGCAGCCGCGTCCAGGCCGTCGTGCAGGAGCTGCAGGGCGAGAAGGTCGACATCATCCCGTGGTCGTCCGACCCGGCCAACTTCATCGTCAATGCGCTGGCTCCCGCCGAAGTCAGCAAGGTGCTGATGGACGAGGAGAAGGGCAAGACCGAGGTGGTGGTGCCCGACGACCAGCTCTCGCTGGCGATCGGCCGCCGTGGCCAGAACGTCAAGCTCGCCTCTCAGCTCACCGGCTGGGAAATCGACATCATGACCGAGGCCGAGGAAAGCGAGCGCCGCCAGAAGGAAACCCGCGAGCGCACCGAGCTGTTCAAGCTCTTACTCGACGTCGACGACGTGATCGCCCATCTGCTCGTGGCCGAAGGCTACGCCTCGGTCGAGGACGTGGCCGATGCGGCACTCGAGGACCTGGCCGGCGTCGAGGGCTTCGACGAGGACATCGCCTCCGAGCTGCAGCGCCGCGGCCGCGAGTTCATCGAGAAGCGCGACGTCGATCTTGCCGCCCGCCTTGCCGATCTCGGCATCAGCGAGAAAGTGCAGGCGGTCGAGGGCCTCAACCTCGCCATGCTGGTTGCTCTTGGCGAAAAGGGCGTGAAGACCCGCGACGATCTCGCCGACCTCGCCTCCGACGAGTTGCGCGAGATCGTGGGCGAGAGCGCCATGGATAACGACACCGCCAACGCCATCATCATGAAGGCGCGCGAGCATTGGTTCGCCGGAGATAACGCCGATGGGGCGGCTCCCGCCGCCGACGCGGCGAAGGCCTAGGAGGCGCGCACGTTGCAGGCCGCACTCGAAATCATGCCCGTGAACGCTGAGCTGGACGCTGTTGTGCCCGGTCCCGTGCGCACGTGCATCGTGACGGGTGAAGAGCTCGCGCCGGAGCGGATGATCCGTTTCGTTGTCGGCCCCGACAGCGAGGTCGTGCCCGACCTGGCGCGCTGCCTGCCGGGCCGCGGCATGTGGGTGAAGGCCGAGCGGGCGATGGTCGAGCAGGCGATGGCTAAAAAGCTGTTTTCCAAGGCGGCGCGCGCTGCTGTGCGTGTCGGTGACGATCTCGCCGACCGCATCGAGCGGATGATGCTGGAAAGCGCTTTGGCCTATATCGGCCGGGCCCGCCGGGCCGGCCGCGCTGTGGCCGGGTTCGCGAAGGTCGAGCAGGCGATCGGCCGGCGCCAGGCGGGGTTGCTGGTGGTGGCCAGCGAGGCCGATGGCGATGGCCTTTCGAAGCTCCAGGCGACCGGGCTGCCGATCGAGCGGCTGGCCGATGCAGAGACACTGGGCGGCGTCTTCGGGCGCGACCAGGCGGTTTACGTGGCCATCTCGCGCGACGACGCGGGCGGGCATTTTACCCAGAGAATCGCGGGCGGAGCGGCGCGCTGGCGCGGCTTTCGCTCGAATAGCGCCGGTTGACGGGCCGGAGCGGACCAAGGACAACACCCGATATGACCGAACAAAAAGAAGAACAGGCTAAGACGAAGCAGCCGCTGACCCTTTCGACCGCGGGCCGTGCAGGCGCCGCGGCAAAGGCCGATGCCACACAGGTGCGCCAGAAATTCTCGCATGGCCGCACGCGCGCCGTGACGGTCGAGGTCAAGAAGCCGGTCAAGCGCCCGCCCGGTGCCGGCCCCGCGCCCGTGCCTGAGAAGGCAGCAGTGCCGGCCGCGGCGACGGCCCGGACCCTGAAGCTCGGCGCGACCGCCGCGGCGCCGGTAGCTCGCCCGGCCGCCCCGACACCGCCCGCGCGCAGCGACAGTCCCAGCAGCCGCGGCATCGTCCTGCGCACGCTCACGGAAGAAGAGAAGGACGCGCGCGCCCGCGCCCTGGTCGGCGCCGATCGCGATGCCGTGATTGCCCGCCAGCGCGCCGCTGTCGACGCCGTGCGCCGTGCCGCCGAGGACGAGGCCCGCAAGAAGTCCGACGAGGAACACAGGAAGCGTCTGGCCGAGGAAGAGGCGCGCAAGAAGGCCGAGGACGAGATCAAGCGCAAGGCCGCCGTCCTGGTGCAGAAGCGCCTCGACCAGGCTGCCGCGGCACCACAGACAACGATGGCCCGCCAGGCCCAGGAAATCGAAACCGGTGTGGCTCCCGCCGGCGCCGCCACGCCGCTGCGCCGCCCGATGGGCGCGCCGGGTGCGTCGCCGGCTGGCGCGCTGCGCCGTCCGCCGATGCGGACGACCATCGCCAAGCGCCCGCCGCAGCCGCCGGGTGCGCGCCGCCAGGCGCCCAAGCGCCGTTCCGACAAGATCGACGTCACCAAGGCGGTCGAGGGCGAGAACGACGTCAGGGGACGTTCAGCGGCCCAGATGCGTCGCCGCCTCGAGCGCGACCGCCGCCGCGAGACCGAGGACGACGGCCAGCAGAAGGTCTACCGCGAGGTCACGATCCCCGAGACCATCACAGTACAGGATCTCGCCGCGCGCATGACCGAGCGCGGCGCCGACGTCATCAAGACGCTGATGCGCATGGGCGTGATGGCGACCATCAACCAGGCGATCGACGCCGACACCGCCGAGCTGGTGGTGACGGAGATGGGCCACAAGTTCAAGCGCGTCGCCGAAGGCGACGTCGAGACCGGCCTGGCCGAGACCGTCGATGCCGATGAGGTGCGCGTGCCGCGTCCGCCGGTGGTCACGATCATGGGCCACGTCGATCACGGCAAGACCTCGCTGCTCGACGCCTTGCGCGCCACCGACGTGGCGGCGCATGAAGCGGGCGGCATCACCCAGCATATCGGCGCCTATCAGGTGACCCTGGCGTCAGGCCAGAAGATCACCTTCCTCGACACGCCGGGCCACGAAGCCTTCACCGCCATGCGCTCGCGCGGCGCCAAGGTGACGGACATCGTCGTGCTGGTGGTGGCGGCCGACGACGGCGTCATGCCGCAGACCCAGGAAGCCATCGCCCACGCCAAGGCGGCCGGCGTGCCGATGATCGTGGCGATCAACAAGATCGACAAGAACGGCGCCGACCCCAACAAGGTGCGCACCGAGCTGCTGCAGTACGAAGTGCAGGTCGAGCAACTGGGCGGCGAAATCCAGGCGATCGAGGTCTCGGCCACCAAGAAGACCAACCTCGACAAGCTCGAGGAAGCGATCCTGCTGCAGGCCGAAGTGCTCGAGCTCAAGGCCAACCCCGACCGCATGGCCGACGGCGTCGTGATCGAAGCCCAGCTCGATCCCGGCCGCGGCTCGGTGGCGACGGTGCTGGTCCAGCGCGGCACGCTCAAGGTCGGCGACGTCCTGGTTGCCGGCGCCGTGTGGGGCCGCGTGCGCCGTCTGATCGACGATCATGGCGTGGCGATCCAGAGTGCGGCTCCCTCCGTTCCGGTCGAGATTTTGGGATTGGACGGCACGCCTCAGGCTGGCGACGAGTTCCATGTGGTCGAAAGCGAAGCGCGTGCGCGCGAGATCGCCGACTTCCGCATGCGTCGCGATCGTCAGGCCCAGCTTGCCAAGGTCGCCGGCGGTCGCGGCACGCTGGAAGAAATGATGAAGGGCATCCGCGAGGGCACGGCCAAGGAGCTGCCGGTCCTCATCAAGGCCGACGTGCAGGGTTCTGCCGAGGCCTTGGCGGGAGCCATCTCGCGACTGTCGACCGAGAAGGTCACGGCCCGCGTCGTGCTGAGCGGCGTCGGCGGCATCAGCGAAGCCGACCTGACGCTGGCCAAGGCGTCAGGCGCGCTGATCATCGGCTTCAACGTGCGCGCCAATCCGCAGGCGCGCGAAATCGCCAAGCGCGACAAGGTCGACATCCGCTACTACAACATCATCTACAAGGTCACCGAGGACCTGCAGGCCCTGATGCTCGGCCTGCTCGACCCGACCTACAAGGAAACCCTGATCGGCAACGCGCAGATCCGCGAAGTCTTCAAGGTCACCAAGGCCGGCAACGTCGCGGGCTGCATGGTCACCGACGGCATGGTCAAGCGCGGCGCCAAGGTCCGCCTGCTGCGCGACAATATCGTGATCCACGAGGGCACGCTGAAGACGCTGCGCCGCTTCAAGGACGAAGTCCGCGAGGTCCAGCACGGTTTTGAGTGCGGCATGGCGTTCGAAAACTACGACGACATCAAGGTCGGCGACGTCATCGAATGTTACGACGTCGAGGAAGTCCGGCCGACCCTCTAGGCTGGAGATCGGACGATGCCGCGGCGACGCACTTCTTCTTCCGACCACGAGGGTCGGCCTCATAGCCAGCGCCAGCTGCGCGTCGGCGAAGAGCTGCGCCACCTGATCGCCGAGCTAATCGAGCGCGGCGAGATGCGCGATCCCGAGTTGCGCGGCACCTCGATCACCGTCACGTCGGTCGATGCAAGCCCCGACCTGCGCAACGCCATCGCCTTCGTCATGCCGCTGGGCGGCCAGGATGCCCAGCGCCTGCTGGCCGCCCTGCGCCGCGCCGGCCCGTGGTTCCGCGCCCGCGTCGGCGAACGCGCCCAGCTCCGCCATGCGCCGGAGATCCGCTTCGAACTCGACCGCAGCTTCGACGCCGCCGACCGCATCGGCGCCCTGTTGCGCCGGCCCGACGTCGCGCGCGATGTCGAGGACCCCGACGTCAAGGACGATTGAGGTAGTACTCGTCGCGCGGGAAGAAGTCGGTGTTGGGCGAGCGCGTCGGCACCAGTATTCCGCCGTTCAGGGGCTCCATCTTCTTGTCGGCGAACCATTGCCGGAGCTCGACACGATCGATGCCGGCCGCGGCGAAATGCGCGTCGACCTCGGGCCGCGCCAGAAGTGTTAGGATCTTTTCGCGGCTGTAGGGAATCGGCCGGTCGCTGCCCAGCAGCGCCGGATGCACCATCGTCACGTACGGGAAGACCGAGCGGAACGTCTGGATCGACCGGTCGGTCGGCGCCCATTGCACGTAGATGCCGCCGGGCGCCAGCTTGCCGCGGACCTGCTGGAAGAATTCCTGGGAATTGAGCAATCCCGACAGGCCCGTCTTGGGCAGGATCGCGTCGGCCTCGATGACGTCGTACTTGGTCGTATCCAGCGCCAGCGCATGGCGGCCGTCGGCGATCACGACGTCGAACTTTTTACTCTTGAGGAGGCCGTCGACGCCGGCGGCACCGCCCTGTTCGGTGTAGCGCCGCAGCGTGGCAATCACCGGTTCGACGATTTCGATCACCTTCACCCGCTCGGTGTTAGGGTGGGCGCCGGCGGCGTAGGGCGTGCCGCCGGTGCCGGAGCCGATCACCAGGATGCGCCGGGGCGCGTCGTGCGTCAGCGGGCCGATGACGCCGAGGAAGCTGTGCACGGTGCTGAAGGGCAGTTCGCTTTGCGAATGGCCCTGGATGTAGAGCCGGGCGGCGCGGCCCTCGCTGAATTTCAGCAGGCTGAGGCCGGTCTTGTCCTCGACCACGATGGTGCGCTCCGTGGTGACACCATGCAGGCGACGCCAGAAATCCTCGCCACCGGGAAACAGCACGAGGCCCGCCGCCAGTACGCCGGCCGGCAGCCAGGCCCAGCGCGGCCCGCGCCGGCCGGCGATCTGCGTCAAGGCGAAGGCGAGGCCGATGGCGACCAGCAGTTTCAGCGCGCCGGGCGTTCCCAGCAGGTCGAGCAGGAGGAGGCCGGCGACCAGGCTGCCGGCGCTGTTGCCGACGATGTTGGCGAGCTGCACGTAGCCGACGCGGCTGCCCAGCCGGTCGATGTCCTGCTGCACGGCCTTCTGCACCACGGGGAAGGAGAAGCCCATGATGAAGGAGGCGGGCAGCACGACGATCGCGACCAGCAGGACGATCAACGCTGTGTCGCCCGCCCTGCCGGTCACGATGTCATGGTCGGAGAAGGTCGACGGTAGAAGTCCGGCGCCAATGGCCAGATACACGAACCAGGCGCCGGCCAGCGCCAGCGCCGTGGCTGTGCCCTGCATCAGGAAGAAGAAGCGCCGCGGATCGGCGATGCGGTCGATGACGCGCGCGCCCAGCAGCAGGCCCGCGGCGTCGCCCAGCAGGAACACCGACAGCACCAGCGAGAAGCTGTAGCCATTGGATTGCAGCAACATGCCGACCAGCCGGAACCAGACGATCTGCAGCGCCACGATTAGAAAGCCGCTGATGAAAACCAGCAGCGACCAGCGCCAGACGATGCCGTCGTTGGCCGTAGCACTCCGCTGTCGTGGTGCGGGCGTGGTCTCGCGGCCCATGTCGAGCCGGCGCGCCAGCCACAGGCCGCCGGCTGCCACCACTAAATTGAGCGCCGCGCCGATCTGGATCGTGACATCGAAGCCAAAAGTGCCGATCAGGAACCAGCCGCCGATGAAGGCGCCCGTGGCGGCGCCCAGAGTGTTCACGCCATAGAGCTGGCCGATTAGCTGCGCCGATCCTTCGATCTGGCGCACGACGGCCTTCGACAGGAAGGGCAGCGAGCAGCCCATCAGGAAGGTCGGCCACAGCAGGCCCGCGAAGACGACGGCGAACACCACCGCGCGCGAGGAGGCGATCGGCAGCAGCTCGCGATAGATGACGTCGTAGTAGAGCCACGGGCTCAGCACGGCGAACAGCGCGATGCCGACCTCGCAGACGGCGAAGGCAATCAGGGCGCTGCGGCGGCGCAGCCGGTCGGCCAACAGGCCGGCCGCCAGGCTGCCGACGCCGAGGCCGAGCAGGAACGCGCCGACCACGAGGGCCGCGGCGATGGTGTCGGCGCCGGCGAACAGGCCGAGGAGGCGGTGCCAGGCGGTCTGATAGATGAGAGCGGCCGCGCCCGAGAGAAAGAATAAGATGAAGAGGGCGGGCTGCACCGCCGCAGCCTGCCCCAGGCGGCGGCTGGCGCACAACGGCGCATGTGCCTAAAAGCCGTCGATGGCAGGCAAACGCAAGCGCGACAAGATCGACGGCTGGGTCGTTCTGGACAAGCCGGTTGGCATGGGCTCGACCAAGGCGGTCGGCCGCGTGCGCTGGCTGTTCAATGCCGATAAGGCGGGCCATGGCGGCACCCTCGATCCGCTGGCCAGTGGCGTGCTGCCGATTGCGCTGGGCGAAGCGACCAAGACCGTGCCGTTCATCATGGACGGCAAGAAGGAATACCGCTTCACCCTCTGCTTCGGTGAGGCCCGCTCGACCGAGGACGCCGAGGGCGAAATCATCGCCACCAGCGACGTCCGCCCGACCGACGACGCCATCCAGGCTGCCCTTGCCCGCTTCGTGGGCGAGATCGACCAGGTCCCTCCCGTCTTCTCGGCGCTGAAGATCGACGGCCAGCGCTCCTACGACCTCGCCCGGGCGGGGGAAGCGGTCGCCATGAAGTCCCGGAAAGTGACCATCGACCGTCTGGAACTGCTGGACCGCCCCGACCCGGACCACGCAGATTTCGTGGTCGGCTGCGGCAAAGGCACCTATATCCGGTCCCTGGGACGCGATCTGGCGCTCGCCCTGGGGACGGTCGGATACCTGTCGGCATTGCGTCGGACGGCCGTCGGCCCCTTCCGGGAAGAGGCGGCTATTTCGCTTCCCAAACTGGAGGCCCTCGGTCATATTCCGCCGCTCTTCGGGGCCTTGGCTCCCGTTGCGACCGCGCTGGACGACATCCCGGCGCTGGCCCTGACGGAAGCCCAAGCGGACCGGCTGCGCCAAGGCCAGCCTGTTCTCTTGACCCGGGACGCACCGCCGTCCGGCGCTCTCAGTCGCGCCGAAACAGACGGCAAGCTTGTGGCACTCGTCCGCTCGGAGATTCATCCGGGGGGCGGCACGTCGATCAAGCCGGTGCGCGTGTTCAACCTTTAAGTATGGAGAACCCGATGTCGATTACAGTCGCGCGCAAGGCGGAGCTCATCAAGACGTATGCTCAGGCCGAAGGCGATACCGGATCGCCGGAAGTCCAGGTCGCGATCCTTACTGAACGCATCGTCAACCTCACCGACCATTTCAAAGGCCACGCGAAGGATCACCATTCGCGCCGTGGCCTGCTGAAGATGGTCGGCCAGCGCCGCCGTCTGCTCGACTATCTCAAGTCGCGCGACAGCAAACGCTACGACAGCTTGATCGAGCGCCTGGGTCTTCGGCGCTAGTCAACCGGCCCCGTCATTCGGCGGGGCCTTTTCGCGTCGCGTTATCCGGTCCCCGTTGTTCGGCCGGCTGACGCGACTTCGCAGTAACCGGGAAGGCAGGGGCTGTTGCAAAGGCCTGTCCCGGTCCTGCCGGCGCAAGGGCGCCGGTGGGCGATCGCAGCCAAACGGGGGCATGCGGTCGGTAGGAAAGGAAGATGGAAATGAGTGACATGTTCAAAGTGTTCCGCAAGGAACTGGATTGGGCGGGCCGCAAGCTCACCCTCGAGACCGGCAAGATCGCCCGCCAGGCTGATGGCGCGGTCCTGGCCACTTACGGCGGCACGACAGTGCTGGCCGCCGTCGTATTCGAAAAGCAGCCCAAGCCCGGCTTGGACTTCTTTCCGCTCACCGTGAACTACCAGGAGAAGGCTTTCGCCGCCGGCAAGATTCCCGGCGGCTTTTTCAAGCGTGAAGGCCGGCCTTCCGAGAAGGAAGTGCTCACCTCGCGCCTGATCGACCGCCCGATCCGTCCGCTGTTCCACGAGAGCTACCGCAACGAGACCCTGGTCGTTGTCACCACGCTCGCCCACGATCTCGAGAACGATCCCGACATCCTGGCGATGATCGCCACTTCGGCCGCGCTCACCGTGAGCGGCGTGCCGTTCATGGGCCCGATCGGCGGCGCCCGCGTCGGCTATATCGACGGCAAGTACGTCGTCAATCCGACGCTGGCCCAGCTCGAGACCAGCACGCTGGATCTCGTCGTCGCCGGCACAAAGGAAGGCGTGCTGATGGTCGAATCGGAAGCCAAGGAGCTTTCCGAAGACATCATGTTGGGCGCCGTCATGGAAGCCCATCGTTCGTTCCAGCCGGTGATCGACGCCATCATCTCGCTGGCCGAGCATGCCGCCAAGGAGCCGATGCCGCTCACCGAGCCCTCGGCCGTCTCCAAGACCGTCGCCGACAAGCTCAAGGCCGAGACCCGCGCCAAGCTGGTCACAGCCTATGCCGAGACCAAGAAGCAGGTCCGTCAGGGCAACATCAAGACCGTCAAGACCGAAGCCAAGAAGCTGTTCGAAGGCGATGCCGAGGCCACCGCGGCTTTTGGCGAGCAGTTCGGCAACCTCGAGGCCGACGTCGTGCGCCTGGCCATCCTCGACACCGGCAAGCGCATCGACGGCCGCGACACCAAGACGGTCCGTCCGATCGTGGCCGAGGTCGGCATCCTGCCGCGCGCCCACGGCTCCTCGCTGTTCACACGCGGCGAGACACAGGCACTGGTCGTGGCCACCCTGGGCACCGGCCAAGACGAGCAAATCATCGACGCGCTCGAGGGCGAGTACCGCGAGAACTTCATGCTGCACTACAACTTTCCTCCGTATTCGGTCGGTGAAGTGCGCCGCATGGGTTCGCCCGGACGCCGCGAGATCGGCCACGGCAAGCTCGCCTTCCGCGCGCTGCGCCCGATGCTGCCGGGCAAGGACAAGTTCCCCTACACGATCCGCATCGTGTCGGAGATCACCGAGAGCAACGGCTCCTCCTCGATGGCCACGGTCTGCGGCGGCTCGCTGTCGCTGATGGACGCCGGCGTTCCGATGGAGCGTCCGGTGGCCGGTATCGCCATGGGCCTGATCAAGGAAGGCGAGCGCTTCGCCGTCCTGTCGGACATCCTGGGCGACGAGGATCATCTGGGCGACATGGACTTCAAGGTCGCCGGCACCGAGCGGGGCATCACCTCGCTGCAGATGGACATCAAGATCACCTCGATCACCGAGGAGATCATGAAGGTGGCATTGGCGCAGGCCAAGGACGGCCGTATCCACATCCTAGGCGAGATGGCCAAGGGTCTGACGGGCGCCCGCGAGAGCGTCGCGGCGACCGCGCCGCGCATCACGCAGTTCACGATCCCCAAGGACAAGATCCGTGAAGTGATCGGCACCGGCGGCAAGGTGATCCGCGAGATCACCGAGACCACCGGCACCAAGATCGACATTGAGGACGATGGCACCATCAAGGTCGCCGCAGTCGACGCCGCGGCTGGCCAGAAGGCCATCGACTGGATCAAGGGCATCGTGGCCGAGCCGGAAATCGGCGTCGTCTACACCGGCAAGGTCGTGAAGCTCGTCGAGTTCGGCGCCTTCGTGAACTTCCTGGGCTCGCGCGACGGCCTCGTGCACATCTCCGAGCTGGCGCCGCGCCGTGTCGCCAAGGTCGGCGATGTCATCAGCGAAGGCCAGCAGGTCAAGGTCAAGGTGCTGGGCATCGACGACCGCGGCAAGGTCCGCCTGTCGATGAAGGCCGTCGACCAGGTGACCGGCGAGGACATCGTCCAGAAGCCGGCCGACCCGGCCGCCGCGCCGCAGCCCGCCGCCGACTAAAACGTCAGCATCCGATAACGAAAACGGCGGCCACAGGGCCGCCGTTTTTATTGGTGTATGCTGGCTGCATGCAGCACTCCCTCTCCCGCCGTTTCCTGGTCGCCGGCGCGCTCCTCTTGCCGGCGCAGGCGGTCCGCGCGACCGGCCTTGCCGTGACGCCGGGCCAGACCGAAGGCCCGTTCTATCCCGTGGCGCATCCCGCCGACACCGACAACGACCTTGTCCAGGTTCGCGGCGCTCCAGCCAAGGCGATGGGCACCGTGCTGCATCTCGACGGCCGCGTGCTCGACAGCGGCGGCCGCAAGCTCGGCGGCGCCACGGTCGAAATCTGGCAGAGCGACTGGCGCGGCCTCTACGATTATCCGCGGCAGGGTGGCCGCGAGCGCCGCGACAGCGCCTTCCAGGGCTATGGCCGCATCGCCGCCGACGCCGACGGCCGCTACAGCTTCCGTACGCTGAAGCCGGTGGCCTATCCCGGCCGCACGCCGCACATCCATTTCAAGGTCGCCACGGCCGACGGCCGCAAGCTCACCAGCCAATTCTACCTCGCCGGCGATCCGCAGAATGACGGCGACTTCGTCTTCAAGGCCGCCGCGCGCGATCCGCGCCAGCGCGAGCGCGTCGAAATGCGGCTCGCCCCGGCCAACGGCGTCGAAGCCGGGGCCTTCGCATCGACGATGGATATCGTGATCGGCTAGTTGCTGGGCGCGCGCCACTCCTAAGCGGAGGTTGCTCCGCTCGCAGTGGCGCGTTTTTGTTGATCACTCGGAAGATCGCGCGACACAAGGCGGAGGTTACTCCGCCTGAGGAGTCGCGCGCCCCCAGCCGAGGCTATTTGCCGTCGCCGTTGCCATTCCCGTTGCCGACCGCGCCCTGCGGCGGCATGCCCATGGCGTGATAGCCAGCATCAACATAGTGGACCGTGCCGGTGACGCCCGCGCTCAAATCCGAAAGATAATAGAGCGCTGCACCGCCGATGTCGGTCAGCTCCATGTTGCGGCGAAGCGGCGAGGCCTCGCGCGACAGGCGGTAGACGTAGCGGGCCGAGCCGATCACGGCGCCCGCGAGGGTGCGCATCGGACCGGCCGAGATGGCGTTGACGCGCACGCCCTGCGGGCCGAGATCGGCCGCGAGATAGCGCACGCTGGCCTCGAGTGCCGCCTTGGCCACGCCCATGACGTTGTAGGACGGCATCACCCGCACCGCGCCCTCGTAGGTCAGCGTGATCAGGCTGCCACCCTCGGCCATCAGCGGCAGCGCCCGGCGGGCGATGTCGGTGAAGGAGTAGCAGGATATGGTGAGGCTGCGCTGGAAGTTGGCGCGCGTCGTGTCGACGTAACGGCCCTTCAGCTCCTCCTTATCGGAGAAGGCGATGGCGTGGACCACGAAGTCGATCTTGCCCCAGTCCTTCTTCAGGCGGGCGAACAGGGCATCGAGGCTGGCGTCGTTCTCGACGTCGGCTTCGACGACGATCTTGGCGCCGAGCCTCTCGACCATCGGCAGCACGCGCTTGCCGAAGGCCGCGCCCTGAAAGGTGAAAGCCAGCTCCGCACCGGCGGCATGCAGCGCCTGGGCGATGCCCCAGGCGATCGAGCGCTCGTTGGCCACACCCATGATCAGGCCGCGCTTGCCGGCCATCATCTTGGGCACCGACGGCAGGATGACGGCCTTGGAAATCGGATGGTCCGATGTCGGTGACGGGGCGCTGACGCCGCCGGAAGCGTCCGGCGCGGCGGAGAGGGAACGATCGCTGCTCATCGGCATCCGTCGTTTTCCCTCAGTGATCGTAGCGAGAGAACAGAAGACAGGCGTTGGTGCCGCCGAAACCGAAGCTGTTGGACATCATGGTCTCGAGCCCCGCCTTGTCAATGCGCTGGCGGGCGATCGGATAGCCCTCGGCGGCAGGATCGAGATTCTCGATGTTGGCCGAGGCAGCCACGAAGTCGTTCTTCAGCATCAGCAGAGAATAGATCGCCTCGTGCGCGCCGGTGGCGCCCTGGCTGTGGCCGGTCAACGACTTGGTCGAGCTGACCGTCGGCAGCTTGTTGTCGCCGAAGGCCGCACGAATGGCGTCGAGCTCGGTGATGTCGCCCACCGGTGTCGAGGTACCGTGGCTGTTGATATAGTCGACCGATCGGTTGCGCCGCGCCGCCCCCGGGAAGCCGTCCATGGCGAGCTTCATGCAGCGGATCGCGCCTTCACCCGAAGGCGCCACCATGTCGGCGCCGTCGGAGGTGGCGCCGTAGCCGATCACTTCGGCGTAGATCTTGGCGCCGCGCGCCTTGGCGACCTCGAGGTCTTCCAGCACCACGATGCCGCCGCCGCCCGAGATCACGAAACCGTCGCGATCCTTGTCGTAGGCGCGGCTCGCCCGCTCGGGCGTGTCGTTGTACTTCGACGACAGGGCGCCCATGGCGTCGAACAGCACCGACAGCGTCCAGTCGAGTTCCTCGCCGCCGCCGGCGAACATGCGGTCGGCCTTGCCGAGCTGGATGCATTGCACGGCGTTGCCGATGCAATGCGCCGACGTCGAGCAGGCCGAGCTGATCGAGTAGCTGAGCCCCTTGATCTTGTAGGCGGTGGCGAGATTGGCCGAGACGGTGCTCGACATCGCCTTGGGCACCACGAACGGGCCGACGCGCTTGGGGCCCTTCTCCTTGGTGGTAATGGCCGCCTGCACGATGGCGCCGGTGGTCGGCCCGCCCGAGCCTGCGACCACGCCGGTGCGGGCGTTGGAGATTTCCGCCTCGGTGAGGCCGGCGTCCTCGATCGCCTCCTTCATGGCGAGGTAGGCATAGGCCGCGCCGTCGCCCATGAAGCGGCGCAGGCGGCGGTCGACCAGCTCGTCGACGTTCAGCTTCAGCGTGCCGGCGACCTGGCTGCGGAACCCGAGCTCGCGATATTGCGGCACGAACGCGATACCCGACTTGCCGTCCCGCAACGACTGCGTCACCTCGGCGACATTGTTGCCAATCGAGGAAACGACTCCGAGGCCGGTGACGACGACTCGTTTCATCTCACCCTGCCGCTGCTGCGGTGGCGCTCGCCGCGTCCTGGAACAGACCGACCTTGAGGCCGCTCGCTTCGTAGATCTGCTTGCCGTCGGCATGGACGATGCCGTCGGCGATTCCCAGCACCAGCTTGCGCAGGATCACGCGCTTGAGATGGACGTGGTAGGTAAGCTTCTTCACCGTCGGCACGACCATGCCGGTGAACTTGACCTCGCCGACGCCCAGCGCCCGGCCGCGGCCCGGCGCCTTCATCCAGCCGAGGAAGAAACCGAGCATCTGCCACAGCGCATCGAGCGGCAGGCAGCCGGGCATCACCGGGTCGCCCACGAAGTGGCAGGGGAAAAACCAGAGGTCCTGCTTGATGTCGAATTCGGCCACGATCTCGCCCTTGCCATAAAGACCGCCGATGTCGTCGATCTTCACGATGCGGTCGAGCATCAGCATCGGCGGCATCGGCAGCTGGGCGTTGCCCGGGCCGAACAGGTGCCCTTTGGCGCATTCGATCAGGTCTTCGAAGGTATAACTGTGCTTCTTCTCGCTCACCACTCACCGTCCCGCAGCGGCCCGAAACTGGGATTGGCGGCAGAATAGGGACGCAAGCTGCGATGCGCAAACCCGCCGAATCGCGCCAACACGCCCTTTTCACGCCCCGACCGACCCCTTACATAGGGCGCATAGCATGCCTGTAACAGACCCCGATTTTACCGGCCGACTGCGCAAAGTCGGCCTGCGCCCGACCCGCCAGCGGGTGGCTCTGGCGCGCCTGCTGTTCGACGGGGCGTCGCGCCATGTCACGGCCGAGGAGCTGCATGCCGAAGTGCGGGCGGCGCGCACGGGCGTGTCGCTGGCCACCGTCTACAACACGTTGAACCAATTCCGCGACGCCGGGCTGCTGCGCGAGGTCGTGGTGGCGCCGGGGCGGTCCTATTTCGACACCAACACCGGCCACCATCATCATTTCTTCGTCGAGACCGATGGCCAATTGCACGATTTCCCGTCGGATCGCGTGACGATCGCCGGGCTGCCGAGCCCGCCCAAGGGCACGAAAGTGTCACGCGTCGACGTCATCGTCCGGGTTCGACGCTGAATTGCCGCCGCTCAAAGGCGGCGCTGCGACTCGTTCTTAGTATTTAGAATTATTCTAGACTGTCTTGACGCCGCCTCGGTCGGAACCCTATATCCGGGGGGGCATAAACGGGAGAAAAACATGGCCGTTCTCAAAGGTTCGAAGACTGAAGGAAATCTCAAAGACGCGTTCGCTGGCGAGAGCCAGGCGAACCGCCGCTATCTCTACTTCGCACAAAAGGCCGATGTCGAAGGCCTCAACGACGTCGCCGTCGTGTTCCGCTCGACCGCCGAGGGCGAGACCGGCCACGCGCACGGCCATCTCGAATTCCTCGAGGCTTCGGGCGACCCGGCCACCGGCCTGCCGATCGGCGCCACCGACAACAACCTGAAGGCCGCGATTGCCGGCGAGACCCACGAGTACACCGACATGTACCCGGGCATGGCGCGCACCGCCCGCCAGGAAGGTTTCTCCGAGATCGCCGACTGGTTCGAGACGCTGGCCAAGGCTGAGAAGAGCCACGCCGGCCGCTTTCAGAAGGCCCTCGACACGATGGCGTAAGCCTCTCGAGGCCTGACGAGGGGGACCCAGCGGGTCCCCCCTTTTCTTCCCCTGACGCAAAGCGAATTTGAAATGCGCGAAGGCAGCCTCGAAGCTCCAACCCGCCATGCCATCGACTGGCGCAATCCCTGGTTCTGGGATGAAGCCACGCTCGAAAAGGAAATGACGCGCGTCTTCGACATCTGCCACGGCTGCCGCCGCTGCTTCAATTTATGCGATTCCTTCCCGCAGCTGTTCGATCTGATCGACAACAGTGCCACCGGCGAACTCGACGCCGTGAACAAGGGCGACTACGCCAAGGTCGAGGAAGCCTGCACGCTTTGCGACATGTGCTTCATGACCAAGTGTCCCTACGTGCCGCCGCATTCCTTTAACGTCGATTTTCCTCACCTCATGCTGCGCCACCGCGCGGTGCAGGCGAAGAAGAAGGGCGTCGATTTCGTCGCCAGACAGCTCGCCGAGACCGATCGCATGGGCCGCCTCGGCAACCTCAATGCCGGTATCACCAACTGGGTGACCGACGAAAACAACAAGCTGACGCGCAACGTCTTGGAGCGGAAGGCCGGCATCCATCACGGCGCGCGCCTGCCGCGCTATGCCGGCGAGACCTTCGAGATCCGCGCCCATCGCGAGGACGCGACGCCCAACGAGGCAGCACCTGCCTTCGGCAAGCGCAAGGCCGTGCTCTATGCCACCTGCTTCGTGAACTTCAACAACACCGACATCGGCTCGGCGGCGCGCGCGGTACTGGCCAAGAACGGCGTCGAGACCGAGGTCGTGCATCCGGCCTGCTGTGGCATGCCCAAGCTCGAGCTGGGCGACATCGAAGCCGTCGCCAAGGCCGCCAAATCGGTGTCGGACGCGCTGCTGGCGTGGGTCGACAAGGGCTACGATATCGTTGCGCTGACGCCTTCGTGCGCCCTGATGCTGAAATTCGAATGGCCGCTGATCCTGCCGGGCGACGCCAACATCGCCCGCCTTTCGGCGGCGACGTTCGATCTTTCGGAATACGTCGTCGATATTTCCAAGAAGCACGGCCTGGCGCCCGGCCTGTCGCCGCTCGAGGGCGGCGTCAGCGTCCATCTCGCCTGCCACGCGCGGGCGCAGAACATGGGTGCCAAGGGTGCGGAAATGCTGCGTCTGGTGCCCAGCATGAAGGTCTCGGTGATCGAGCGCTGCAGCGGCCATGGCGGCGTCTGGGGCGCCCGCGCCGAGAATTTCGAAATAGCCGTGAAGGTCGGCAAGCCCGCGGCGCAGGCCGCACTCAAGAACGACAGCGCGTTCGTCGCTTCGGAATGCCCCTTGGCGGCCGAACATTTGATGCAGGTCATGGAAATGACCGCTGGCGATCAGAAACCCAGGCCGTCGCGGGCCAGCCATCCGATCGAGCTTTTGGCCCGTGCCTACGGGCTCGTGGAGTAACGTCATGGCATCGCGAAAGATCGAAGCCGCCGACATCCTGCCGCTGGCCGAATACGCCAAGGTCCGCGCCGATCGCCGGCGCCGCACCAGCGAGCTGAAGCAGAACCGCCGGCTCGAGGTCGGCCCGTTCGCGACGTTCTACTTCGAATCGTTCGATACAATGCTGCACCAGGTGCACGAGATGCTCTTCATCGAGAAGGGCGGCGCCGAGCAGCTTGCCGACGAGCTCGCGGCCTACAATCCGCTGATCCCGCAGGGCGCCGAACTGGTGGCCACTGTCATGTTCGAGATCGACGATCCGGTGCAGCGTGCCCGCGTTCTGGCGACCCTGGGGGGTGTCGAGCATCGTGCCTTCATTCGCATCGGCGCCGAAACGGCCAGGGGCGTGGCCGCCAATGACCAGGACCGCACGCGCGACGACGGCAAGGCGTCATCGGTGCAATTCATCCACTTTCCGTTCACGCCGGCCCAGGTCGCGGCTTTTCGCAGCGGCACGGGCGACGCGATCGTCGGCTTCGATCATCCAAACTACGGCCATATGGCGGTGATGCCGCGGGCGGTGCGTCAGGCGCTGGCCACCGACTTCGCCTGAGCCTCAGCGCACGCGGGGGTCGCGCAGCCCGTAATTTATCGGCACGAGGAACGTCGTGCGTTCGCCCGGGATGTTGAGTGGCAGCGGCGGGAACGGCGCTGCGCGGCGGATGGTCTCGAGCGCGGCGGCGTCGATCGCGGGAAAGCTACTGGAACGTTCGATCCGTGCGTCGAGCAGACGGCCATCGCGCGCGATCACGATGCGCATGACGACGCGGCCTTCCTCGTGGGCGTCGCGCGAGCTCTTCGGGTAGTGGCGGTACTGCACCAGGCGCCGTGCGAGCTGCGTAAAATATTCGGTCTGGCCGCCGCCACCCGGCCCGATCAGCACATCGGCCAGATTATGCAGCGGTGAGGGCTGCGGTGCCGTGGCTTGGTTGTCGGCCGGCGGGCGCGGCGGTGGCGGTCGCGGTGGCTGCGCCTGGGGCTGCGGCGGGGGCGGGGGCGGCGGAGCCGGCTTGGGGAAATCCATCGCCGTGGGAGGCGGCACCGCAGGCTCGGGCGGTGGCACTGCTTGCTCGACCGGCGGTCGCGGCGGTTCCGGTGGTGGATCGGGGGTCGGCGGTGCCTGAGGAGAAGGCTGCGGCATGGCCAGTGTCTGCTGCTGCGGCGGTTGCTCGGCGGGGGGTGCCGCCTTTGTCGCCTCCTCCGGGGCGGCGCCGCCGCGCTCGATCGTCACCTCGATGGCCTCGTCGGTCGGCATGTAGGGGCGCAGGGGCGAGATCCACCACAGCGCCGCCGCCGTCGCGGCATGCAGGACGAGGGCAAGCGCCATCGCTGCGGGCGACATGCGGTCGGCTTGGGAAATCGGGGCACTGGCTGCGTGGGTCACGGTCGCGGCCGTTCTACGCGCGGTCGATGGGGACGGCTAGTTGATCGGCTCGGACTTATAGACGCCCCACAGATCGGTGCGTTCGATCCAGCCACTGACGCCGCCAACCTTCACGCGGCACCATTCGCCGGCGCAGGAGCGGATTTCGCCCATGACCTCGGGCTCGAGCTTGGCCACCACCGGCGCCGCCGGGGCGGGCGTCTTGTGCACGTCCGCCGCCTTGGACGCGATCAGGAAGCTGCGCTTGCCAGCCAAAAGACTCTGGTGGACCCAGCCGCTGGCGCCTTGCCAGTCGCGCACTTTGCGCCAGTTCTCGTACTCCGCGACGATCTCCACCGGCATGCCCTTGCGCTTGAACACCCAGTCGACGGGATAGCGCGTGCCGGGGCCGGTGCGGACATTGACCTCGTCGGAGCGCAGCGAGGCAAAGCGGGGAATCGGCAGGCCCGAGCCGCGGCGCTGTGCATTGGCGGCCGTATCGGTGGCGTGGGCTGTCCCGTCGAAGGGCCCAATCGCCGGCAGGCAAAGCACTGCCAATGCCACGAAGGCTGCTTTGAGCACCGGGAACGGTCGAAATTGCATTCACCGGCTTTATAGCCGATTTCACAAGATCATGCGACAAACTATTGATAAGACCCGGTTTTTCGTCGCGCGAGGCGGTCGGGCTGTTGGCTGGACAAGACGCGATAGGCTTTGCTAAGCGAACTCATGCCCACCAGTTCCAAGAAAAAGCCGCTCGTGATCGTGACGCGGAAACTGCCCGATCCGATCGAAACCCGGCTGATGGAGCTGTTCGACACGCGCTTGAGCGTCGACGACAAGCCGATGACCTCCGCTCAGCTTGTCGAGGCGATGAAGGCCGCCGCCGTGCTCGTGCCGACCGTCACCGACCGCATCGACAGCCGTGTGCTGGCGCAGGCCGGCCCCAGGCTCAAGCTGATCGCCTCCTTCGGCACTGGCGTCGATCACATCGATCTCGCTTCGGCCCGCCAGCGCGGCATCGTCGTCACCAACACGCCGGGCGTGCTGACCGAAGATACCGCCGACATGTCGATGGCGCTGGTGCTGGCCACCGCGCGCCGCATGGGTGCGGGCGAACGGCTGGTCCGCGAGGGTAAGTGGACGGGCTGGAGCCCGACCTCGATGCTGGGCGCCCGCCTGCAGGGCAAGCGCATGGGCATCGTCGGCATGGGCCGCATCGGCCGCGCGCTGGCGCAGCGCGCCCGCGGCTTCGGTCTCGCTATCCACTATCACAACCGCAAGCGCGTCCATGCCGAGATCGAGCGCGAGCTCGAGGCGACCTACTGGGAGAGCCTCGACCAGATGCTGGCACGCATGGACATCGTGTCGGTCAACTGCCCGCACACGCCGACGACGTTTCATCTGCTGTCGGCCAGGCGGCTGAAGCTGATGAAACCCTCGGCGATCATCGTCAATACGGCGCGCGGCGAGGTCATCGACGAGAATGCCATGGTGCGCATGCTGAAGGCCGGCGAGCTGGCCGGCGTCGGCCTCGACGTCTACGAACGCGAGCCGCAGGTCAATCCCAAGTTGCTCGAGCTCGACAATGTCGTGCTGTTGCCGCACATGGGCTCGGCGACGCTCGAGGGCCGCATCGAGATGGGCGAGAAGGTGCTGATAAACATCAAGACCTTCGCCGACGGCCACAAGCCGCCCGACCGCGTGCTTGCCGCGATGATCTAACGCTGGGGGCGCGCCACTCCAGTGGCGCGATCATGTCCCCGAGACAAGCGAAGACGCGCGACTGGAGTCGCGCGCCCCCAGCTACCCGTTGTCGAGATCGTCCTCGATCATCTGACGTGCGCCGGATTTCTCTGCTTCCAGAGCATCGCGCGTCGAGCGGCCGACCTGCGCGCCGATCAGGATGGTAAGCGAGGTCCAGTACATCCAGACCATGATGGCGGCGAAGCCCGCCGTGGCACCGAAGGCCGAGGTGAGCTGCGTCACCTCGAAGTAATAGACCAACGCGCGGTTGCCGGCGGCGAACAGCAGCGAGTTCACAGCACCACTGACCAGGGCGAATTTCCACGGCACGCCGCCGGCCGGCAGCCATTTGTAGATCAGCGTGAAGAAGCTGGTGAGGATGCCGTAGTGCAGCGTGTTCGACAGCGCCGGCCCGATATAGTCGCCGAGCACGGGAAACTTCTCCAGCACGCCGGCATAGGCCGAGAGGATGACGCTGGCCAGGATCACGGCGATCAGGAGTACGCCCAGCACGATCATCAGCGCCAACGCCAGCAGGCGCGACTGGATGCTGGCCAGCACCGGATGGACTTCGAGGTGGCTGGGAATGATGCGGCGCCAGATGGCGTTGATGCCTTCGTCGAGCTCGACGAACACGCGCGTGCCGGTATAGAGCAGCACCAGCGTGCCGATGATCGCCGCGATATTGGCGCCGCGGAACAGGGTCTCCGAGGCGAATTGCCGGATGGCTTCGAGCTGCTCGGGCTTGATGACGGTGCCGATGGCCTCGAAGATCGCCTGCTGCGCCAGCGCGCGGCCGACGAAGGGCTCGGCGATGGTGATGCTGAAAATCAGCACCGGGCCCAGCGCGAACATCGTATAGAAGGCGATGGCGGCGGCCGAGGTCGACAGCCGGTTGCTGAAGAAGCCGTAGAAGGCCGACAGCACGATGCTGCGCAGCAGCGCCTCGAGTCTGTGCAGGGACAGGTTCATCGCAGATGGGCGATCGAGTTGGCGTAGTAGGCCAGCACCGGCCGTTCGTCCGGCCTTGCCGCGAAGAGGCCGTCGGCAGTCTCTTCGACGAGATGGCGCAGCGTCAGCATGCGCAAGCCCACCGAAATCGCATAGTCGCGGTCACCTCTTGGCACATAAAGCTTAGCGCCGCGCCGCTCGAAATGTTCCATCAGGTCCTGGGTGCGCGCCTTCACTTCCAGTTCATCGAGCGGGCCCTGGGCGTCGAGCGGCACGGTCGCCACCGAAGCGACCGGCAGCACCGGCACCAGGCGCGCGATCTCGGCCATGACGTCGCGCGCCAGCCGGCCGATCGCCTCGAAGCGGGCGTCCTTGTCGAGGAAGCGCAGGTCGCCGCCCGTTGCCGTGGCGTTGGCCGCCAGCCAGGCCTTGGCCGAAACCGGCGGCCCGAAATTTACGCAGGCATAGCCGAAGCGGTACCATTTGCCGCGCAGCATCAGGCCCACCTGGCCAGACCAGAAGCTGAGCGTCGTGCGCAAGGCGAACCAAGTGCTGCGCCGCGGCAGCTCCTTGTGGAGCGAGCGCAATAGCGTGCGGTCTTCCAGCACGCGGTCGTAGTTGAGCGCCACCGGGATGAACACGATGTCGTTGGCGCCCTTGGGATCGAAGGATTTCAGCATGTAGTCGAACAGGCCGAGCCTGGGCTCGCGCAACTTGCCGTCGCGCGACAGGCCGCCCTCGGGGTACATCGCCTGGGCGACGCCGGCATCGGTCGCCATGTGGACGTAGCGCTCGAGCACGCGGCGATAGATCGGGCTGTTGGAATTGCGCCGCACGAAATAGGCGCCCATCGAGCGAATCAATTGCTGCAGCGGCCAGATGCGCGCCCATTCGCCGACGGCGTAGCTCAAGGCCGTGCGCTCGGCGGCGAGGAAGGCCACCAGCACGTAGTCCATGTTGCTGCGGTGGTTCATGACAAACACCACGGTGGTGTTGGGCGCGACGCCCGCCAGCGTGTGCTCGTCGGCGAAGCCCAGCCGCACGCGATAGAGAAAGCGCGCGATGGCGCGGGCGATCGAGTAGCCGACGCGGAAATAGACATAGGCGTTGAAGGTCGGGACGATCTCGCGGGCGTAGCGATAGACCTCGTTCATCGCCACTTCGCGCGGGATGTTGTTTTCCCGCGCGTGGTCGTTGGCGGCGGCCACCACCTGCGGGCCGTAGACCAGCCGGTCGATCAGCGCCTGCCGCTTGGTGAGCTGGAACGGCCGGATTTCGATGTCGAGGCGGCGGTTGACCCTGTCGATCAGCCGGTTGAGGCGGCGCCGCAGGAACCAGCGGCCGCTCGGAATCAGCAGGCGGTCGAGCAGCGACCACAGCGCGAAGGCCACGATCGGCAGGAACAGCCATAAAGGGACGCTGACCGGTTCGGCCATGCCGCGTTGTCCTCCCCGCGGCGAAGGCTATCAGCCGGACGCAGCGACCGTCAGTAAAGCTTGATGCCCAGCTCGAACAGGATGATCCAAAGCGAGGAGATGACCAGCACGATCGCGGTGCCGATCGCCCCCACGGTGCGTCCCTTCGGGAAGTAGCCCAGTAGGCCGACAACATATCACGCCTGCGCGAGCGCCGCTTTGCGCCGGAGCCCGCCGGGGCCATATTGGGGTGGGTTAAATTGGAAGGAGCCGTGCCATGTGGCAGATCCTGCGCAAGAAGATCGAAATGCCGACCGCCGACCGGGCCCTGCCGGGCCGCGCCGAGCCGGCATTCGCCGTTCCCGCCGACCACTACGTCAACGGCAACCGCCTCCAGCCGCCATTCCCGGCCGGCCTGGAGATGGCGATGTTCGGCCTGGGCTGCTTCTGGGGCGCCGAGCGCATGTTTTGGAAGCTCCCCGGCGTCTATTCCACCGCCGTCGGCTATGCCGCCGGTCTCACGCCCAACCCGACCTATGAAGAGGTCTGCTCGGGCCATACCGGCCACAACGAGGTGGTGATGGTGTGGTTCGACCCGAAAAAGACCTCCTACGAGGCACTGCTGAAAGTCTTCTGGGAGAGCCACGACCCGACCCAGGGCATGCGCCAGGGCAACGATGTCGGCACGCAGTACCGCTCCGGCGTCTATACCTTCTCACCTGAGCAGAAGAAAAAGGCCGAGGCCTCGCGCGACGTCTTCCAGCGCGAGCTGGGCAAGAGCGGCATGGGCACGATCACCACGGAAATCATCGACGCCCCGGAATTCTTCTATGCCGAGGACTATCACCAGCAGTATCTCGCCAAGAATCCCGGCGGTTATTGCGGGTTGGGCGGCACGGGCGTGTCCTGCCCGATTGGGCTCGGCGTCGCGGCGGAATAGCCGCTAGACCGTCGGCGCCGCCGTCTCGTAGCCGAACTCCTTGTCGAGGGCGGCGATCTCTTTTCGGAAGGATCGCCGCAGGGCCGCCTTGTCGCTTTCGGACAGCCACGAGGCCTCGACCGAATTCAGGCTGAACATGCGCGCCGTCTCGGGCCCCCAGCCGTTCGACTCGAACAGCGTCATAAAACCGTGGCCGAGATTGGTCTCGAACATCGCCGGGTCGTCGGTGTTGATGGTGACGTTCAAGCCGGCATCGACCATGCGCTTGATTCGCACCGGGCGCTTGGGCCGGTTGGCCACCAGGCTCGTCCAGGCGCAGGGCGTGAAATAGAGCCCGTCGCGCTTGGCCTCGGCCATCACGAAGTCCGAGGCCAGCATGTTGTAGCCGTGGTCGATGCGGTCGCAGCGCAGCACGTCGCGGCAGATCAGGTAGTTGGTCGGCGGCGCCTCGACGAGAGTCTGGTTGTCCTCGCAGCAATGCGCCGTGCGCTTCAGCCCGGCGCGGCGGGCGAGAGCATAGGCCTGGGCGAAGGTGGCGGGCGGGCCGGCGCGCTCGGCGCCGTCGAGGCCGATGCCCACGACCTCCTTGCGCGGATGGGCGATCGCCGTCTCGACGATCTCGACGGCCTGCGCCGGCGTGTTGGTCGAGCGGTCGATGCAGCAGATCAGCAGGACCGAGATACCGAAGTCTTTTTTGACCTTGTGAATGCCCTCGATCATGGCGTCGACCATCGTCGGATAGTCGATGCCGTTGGGATAGAAGTAGTCCGGGTTGAAGAAGAACTCGACGTGCCTGAGGTTGCCGTCGCGCTTGGCGTTCTCGCAGTATTCATAGACCGCCCGCGTAAAATCCCGCGGCTCGCGCAGCACCAGCGACGTGAGTCGCAGCACGTCGAGAAAGCCATAAAAATCCGGCCACTGGTAGAGCTTCTCCACCGGCCGTGGCAGCTCGATGCCGTAGCGCTTGGCGAGGTCGGCCACCGTCGTGGCGCGCAGGGTGCCGGAGAGATGGCAGTGCAGTTCAGCCTTGGGAATGCGCCGCAGGTAATCGTCGGAAACAGCCCGTGCCATGGTTCCTGCCATCACTTCTTCTCGATGTTGTAGAGCAGCATGACGGGCGACTTCAGCACGCCCTCGAGATTGTTGCGCCACGCCGACGGCGCAGTGAATTGCGCCAGCGGCAGGTAGAGCACCTGCTCGTAGGCGCGCACCTGGATCTGCGTGGCGATCGTCTTGCGCGCCGCAGGGTCGGGTGCCGTGGCGAATTTAAGCCGCAGCGCCTCGATCTCGGGATCGCTCGGCCAGCCCCAGGCCGAGGCCGGCGGGCCGCTCGCTACCAGGAACGGATTGCTCATGGGATTGCCCTGGTCGGGCACGGTGTTGGTGGTGTGGGCGAGGTTCCAGCCGCCTTCGCCCACCGCCTTGGTGTTGAGCCGGCGCGTCGCGAAGGTTTGAAAGTCCATCGACACCATGTCGACCTTGAAGCCGAGATCGACCAGCGCCTGGCGCGTGACATTGCCGAGTGCCGCGATGCCCGGCGCATTGGCGACATGCAGCATGACCAGCGGCTTGTCGAAATCGACATTGGCCTCCTTCAGGAGCGCCTTGGCGGCGGCCACGTCGCGCGTGGGAATGCCGTCCTTGCTTTCGAGCGGCATGCCGCAGCCGAAGATCGCCGCGCAGTCGGTCGCGAGCTTGGGATCGCCCGCCACGACGCCGGCATACATGTTGCGGTCGATCGCCTTGGCGATGGCCTGCCGCACTTTCACGTTGTCGAAGGGCGGCTGCAGGTGGTTCATGCGCATGATCGCCTGGAAGCCGAACCTGCTCACGATCTCGGCGTGGGCGTTGGACTTCGAATCGAACAGCGGCACGAGATCGGCCGGCACGCGCTCGAGATAGTCGACCTCGCCCTTGATGAGCGCGCTCACCTGGGTCTGCGGGTCGGGCATGCCCAGCATCTCGATGCGCTCGATCCAGGCGGTCTTGGCGCCCGAGGCCCAGACCGGCGGCTCGAGGCGCGGCTTGTAGTCGGCAAACTTGTCCAGGACGATCTTGACGCCGGGCTCGTGCAGGTCGGCGCGGAACTTGTAGGGACCCGAGCCGATGATGTCCTTGACCTGTTCGCTGCCCGGCGTCCTGGCGATGCGCTCGGGCATCATAAAGGGCACCGGCGCGCCGATCTTGCCGAGGCTGTCGAGCACCAGCCCGTAAGGCTCCTTCAGTACCAGCTTGATGGTCTTGGCATCGGCCGCCTCGAGCGTGGCGATGAATTTCGTCAGCGTCTGGCCCATCGAATCGCGCGACGCCCAGCGGCGGATCGAGGCGACGCAGTCGGCCGCCGTCACCGGCGCGCCGTCGTGCCATTTCAGGCTGTCGCGCAGCACGAAGGTGTAGGTGAGCTTGTCGGCGCTGATCGTGTAGCTGCCGACCATCTGCGGCTTGGGCTCGAATTTGTCGTCGACCGCGAACAGCGTGTCGTAGACGAGATAGCCCAGGTCGCGCGTCGTGAAGGACGTGGTGAAATGCGGATCGAGCACGCGGGAGAGCGTCTCGGGCGCCACGCGTAACACCGACTGAGCTGTCGCCGGAAGTGCCGCGAACAGGACGCTCATCGTGATCGTCAACAACGACCAGAACCGAACCTTCGACATGCGATGCCTCCCCCGTGCTGCGGCCAACGGCAGCAAGCCATATGCCATGTTAGGCGGCGCGGTGCTCGACGTCGAGCCGTGCATCCTCGTCGTCCCGAGCGTAGTCGAGGGACCTTCTCTCCACGATTTTCTGCCGACGATAGAGAGAACGCCCCTCGGCTACGCTCGGGGCGACGGATGGGTTAGACTCACCAGGCTCATGACGCTTTCATCCCTCCTCATGTCGTTCGCGCGGTCGCGCCCGGTGCCGGCGCCGGAGCAATTGGCCGTTCCGCATGCCGGCGACATCCTGCCCGTGACGTTCATCCGCAGCCCGCGCGCGCGACGGGCGTCGCTGCGTGTCGACCCGGCGCGCCGCCGCGTCGTGCTGACCGCGCCGCTGCGCATGGCGCGCGCCACTGCCGTCGATTTCGCCCATGCCCAGGCCGGCTGGATCGCGGCCCGCCTGAAGCGCCTGCCTCAACGCCGGCCGTTCATCGACGGCGCCGAGGTGCCGTTGTTCGGCGCCCCGCACCGCATCCGCCACCGCGCCGACGCGCGCGGCACGGTGTGGCGCGAGGGCGAAGAAATCCATGTCGCCGGCAAGCCCGAGCATCTGCCGCGCCGGCTGAAGGACTGGCTGACGGCCGAGATGCGCACGCGCCTCGTGCCGCTGGTCCATGCCAAGGCCGAGCGGGTCGAGCGGCGGGTCAAGCGCCTCACCGTGCGCGACACCCGTTCGCGCTGGGGCAGCTGCGGGCCCGACGGCACCATGTCGTTTTCCTGGCGGCTGGTGTTCGCGCCGCCCGAGGTGCTGGACTACCTGGTGGCGCACGAGGTGGCGCACCTGGTGCACCACAATCACGGTCCGCGTTTCTGGGCGCTGGCGCGCCAGCTGTGCGACGGCCCGATCGAGGCGCCGCAGGCCTGGCTCAAGGTCAACGGCGAGATTCTGCTGCAGTACGGCGGCTGAGGCTACTCGGCGGCGGCAGCGGCGCGTACCGGCGCGACGTTCAGCACCGCCGCCGCCTCCCTGGCTACCCGCGTGCCCTCGAAGAAGCGCGGGTTCTGGGTGCCCCACAGGCGCACCGCATTGGCGAAGGTGAAGTCGCGGAAATCTTCCGAGGTCATCAGTCCGTCCTCGACCATCTCATGGGCCTCGGGCACCGGGCTCAGCATGTCCGGCACGTCGAAATGGCCGATGTCGGAGCTGAAGATCGCGTTGATGCGCGCGCCGAACGGGTTGGCGCGGCCGAACGCCGTCGCGGTCATGCGGTCGTCGGCCTCGCAGCCGAAATAGTAGGGCTTGGCGTAGAGGTCGAGCCAATCCTGCTTGGCGGTGATCTTGCAGGCGGCGAAGTCGTCGAGCTCCGCCACGCCGCCGGTCGGCTCGTCCTCCTCGGCGGCGGGCCAGCCGTCGCGCCGCTCGAGCTCGGCCGCGATGTCGCCGTAGCCGTACTTGTCGACCAGGCTTCGCAGCAGCGCCCGGTCGAGCTTCCTGGGATCCATGTAGGCGATGCCTTTGGCGCCACGCCGCTCCCAATGCTCGATCAGGTCGGCAAAGAGCTGGCAGCCCCAGCCCGCGCCGCCTTCGAGGAAGGCGAAGTTGAGGTCGGGGAAGCGCCGCGTCACGCCGCCCAGGAACAGCGCCTTGGCGATCGAATGGCCGGCGGCGGCGAAATGGCCGATGTGGTTGTAGGTGAAGTTGCTGGGCGAGTTGCGCAGCCCAAAGCCGCGGCCGCCGGCATGGAAGCTGGGCGCCATGCCGAGCTCGCGGCACCGCTGCCAGACCGGGTCGTAGTCGTAGTCGCTGTCGATGCCCAGCCGCTCGTAGGTCACGGTGAAGCGGGCGAGGTTGGGATCGATGTTTCCGGCGATCGGCATCTTGCGCCCGAAGGCGCCGCCGAACATGCCGACCTTGGCGCCGAGCTGCTTGGTGACGAACTCGAGCTCCTCGATCGCCTCCTCGGGCGTGAACATCGGGATGATTGCGGCCGGCGTCAGCCGATCGCCCAGCTTGTCAAAATATTCGGCCGTCACGATATTGAAGCCGCGCACCACCGCGCGCCGCGTTGCGTCGTCCTGGAGCCGCGGAATGCCGAGGCCCGACGTCGGGAAGATGATGCCGAAGTCGATGCCGAGCTCATCGAGCCGGTCGTAGAGCATGCGCGGCATCATCGCCGTCGCGCGGTCGCGCGTGTTGGTCGTCTGGCGGCCCCAGTAGCCCTCCATGGCGATGCCGCGCTTCTTGCGCTCGGCGACCGAGAGGTTGAGCGTTTCGGGCACGCGCTGCTGGGAGGCGATGAAGCCGTCGCCCGCCTTGTCGCCCGCCACCTTGCGCATGCGCTCGGCGAAGACCGGGTTGTACTCGATCCAGTGGCCGTCGGCGTCGATGATGGGGTGCTTGAGACCGGCGCGGACTTCCGCGGGGCTGCGATGAGCACTCATGCTTGCCTCCTAGGTCACGAAGTCGGCAACGCTAGCTCTCCCGGCAGGCCCGCGCAACGAAGCCAGGGGCTTAGCCGAACCGCCCCGGATCGCAGGCGCACGAGGCCGCGCCTAGGCCAGCCAGGGCGGCGCGACGTCGACCTTGGCTTGCCCGGGATCGCGGGCAATGAGGTCGGTCGCAGCCTTGTCCGCGTCGGACACCAGCTTCCGTGAGTCCTGGCGCCAGGAATCCCAGACGGAAGTCTCCGACTCGTTCAGGGCGAAGTGGTCGCGCACGACATTGACGCGCATGAACCAAAGTCCCTGGGCGGTTCCGTGACCGAATTTGGCGGGATCAGCTTGCGCCGTGCGGCAGAGGCGCCAGGCATCGCCGGCGGCCACAAACCTGTTCGGCGGCAGGTCGGTGGTGTCGAACTGGATGGCGAGGCGCTGCCTCAGGAGATCGTCGATCTGTGCGTCAGCCTACCGCCAGCGGCTCTCCCCGGGCAGCCGGTATTCGCAAATCCAGTGATCCTCCCAGCGGTCGGCGACGAGATAGGCCGCGAACCCGCAGCGGATGCGGGCGGGAATCTCTTGCTGCCGCAGGATGCCACACAGCATCAGCGCATAGTCGCGGCAGGTGCCGATCGCCCGGACGTTCGCCGCGCGCGCGACGGTGAGCGGCCGGGCATCGGCGTCGGCGATCTGCACCAGGCGCCGTGACAGCGGCAGCGTATCGCGCGCGCCCGGACCGAGATGCGACGCGGGCAGGCCGTAGGCGGCAATCCAGTCCGAGTGAAGCAGCACACCCTGCACGACACGGCAGAGCGCGCCGATCTCGCGAGGCAGGCCGTCGAAGCGGGAGGTCTGGCTTCCGGGATCGGTCATCGGACTGTGACGCCGCCAGCGGTCGAGATCGTCCATCGCTGTCAGCCGAAGCGGCCGGGATCGCAGGCCTTCAGCTCCTCCGGGAACGTCTCGCCCTCCATCTGGCGCGCGATCAGCCGGCCGGTCGCTGTTGCCAGGGTCAGGCCGACATGCTGATGGCCGTAGCCGCAATAGACATTGGCCAGTCGCGGCGCGCGGCCGATGGCGGGGCGGAAGTCGGGCAGGCTCGGCCGCTCGCCGATCCAGCGACTGCGCTCGGCGCCGCCGACGCCGGGGAAGATGTCCTTGAGGTGCTTCACCAGCAGGTCGGCGCGGTGCCACGACGGCGGCTGGTGCGGGGCGGCGAGCTCCACCGTGCCGGCGACGCGCAGGCCTTCTTCCATCGGCGTGACGAAGAAGCCGCGGCCGGCCGGGCTCACCGGCAGGTCGAAGCGTACATTGTCCGGCGCCAGCATGACGTGATAGCCGCGCTCGGCGACCAGCGGCGCATTGAAGCCGAGCAACCGCGTCAGCTCGCCCGAGGCGCGGCCGGCGGCGATCACCACGGCCTTCGCCGGTAACTCCGAATCAGTCAGTTGCACCGAGGTGACCCGGTTACCGTCGCGGCCGAAGCCGCGCACGCGGCCGCGCACCACGCTGCCGCCGTCGGCGGTGAAACGCTCGGCGAGCGTCGCCACGACGCGATAGGGGTTCGTGGTGTGCATGCCGTCGGGATAGTAGACGCCGCGCACGATATGGCTGCTGAGGCCCGGCGCCAGCTCGCGGGCGCGATCGCCGGTGACGACCTCGAACACCGTGCCCTTGGCCTTCTGCAACTCGCGCTCTTCGCCGCTCGCGGCGAACGACGCCTCGCTCTCGTAGACATAGAGCGCGCCCTTGGAACGGAACAGCTCGCCCAGCCCCGAGGCCTGGATTTCGGCCTTCCAGGCGATATTGGCCTCGGCCATCAGCACGCCGAAGGAATCGATGCCTTTCTTGACCTCCGCCGTGCTGTAGGCGGCCATCGCAAAGCGCGCCATCCACGGCAGCAGCCACGGCAGGCTGGGCGGATGGACGGTGAGCGGCCCGTTGCGGTCCATCAGCATCTGCGGGATGCGCTTCAGCGTCGACGGCCGGGCAAGCGGCAGCAGGTGGTCGATGGCGATGAAACCGGCGTTGCCGTAGGACGTCGCCCGGCCGGGCTCGGCGCTGTCCAGCAGAGTGACGCTGTGGCCGGCCCGCTGCAGGGCGCGCGCCGTGGCGGTGCCGACGATGCCGGCGCCGACGACAATGACGGGATCCTGATCGCTCATGCGGCTAGGTTAGCACGGTTCATTTGAGCTTGATGACTTCCGCCAGCCACTTCACGGCACGCCTCGCGGCTTCCCGCGCGGCCTCCTGCGATGCGTAGACCGGCCCCGAGTAATACTGGACCGGCGTCCACGCACCCGCGTCCTCGGGGTCGCGCCGGAATTCCTCGAATCCGTAGCTGCCATCCGGACGCGAAAAGAGATCGACGCAGCGGTCGCGCTCGAAATTCTCGATGCTGGCGAAAACCAGCCATGATTTGTCGATCCGCTTCGACATTCTGGGACCCTACCCAGCCCTCCGGAGGCCCGCATTGATTTATGGCGATAAATGACTATTTACCGCCCATGTCTCCACACATTGAAACCACCTCCACCCCCGGCTGGCACGCCACTACCATCCTGTCCGTCCGCAAGGGCGGCGAGGTCGTCATGGCCGGCGACGGTCAGGTCTCGATGGGCCAGACCATCGTCAAGGGCAACGCCAAGAAGGTCCGCCGCCTCGGCAACAGCTCGATCGTCGGCGGCTTTGCCGGCTCGACGGCCGATGCCTTCACCCTGTTCGAACGCCTCGAAGCCAAGCTCGAGCGCTCGCCCGGGCAGTTGATGCGCGCCTGCATCGAACTCGCCAAGGACTGGCGCACCGACCGCTACCTGCGCCGCCTCGAGGCGATGATGCTGGTGGCCGACAAGGACGTGTCGTTGATCCTCTCGGGTTCGGGCGACGTGCTCGAGCCGGAAGGCGGTATCATGGCCATCGGCTCGGGCGGCAACTACGCGCTGGCCGCGGCGCGCGCCCTGATCGATGTCGACGGCATGGATGCCGAAGCGATCGCCCGCAAATCGATGGGCATCGCCGCCGACATCTGCGTCTACACCAACCGCAACCTCATCATCGAGAAACTGTGAAAGTAGCGTATGGCTGATTTTTCCCCCCGCGAGATCGTCTCCGAACTCGACAAGCACATCGTCGGCCAGCAAGACGCCAAGCGCGCCGTGGCGATCGCGCTGCGCAACCGCTGGCGCCGCCTGCAGCTGCCCGAGGGCCTGCGCGAGGAAGTGATCCCCAAGAACATCCTGATGATCGGGCCCACCGGCTGCGGCAAGACCGAGATCGCCCGCCGCCTGGCCAAGCTCGCCAACGCTCCGTTCCTCAAGGTCGAGGCGACCAAGTTCACCGAGGTCGGCTATGTCGGCCGCGATGTCGAGCAGATCGCGCGCGACCTGATGGAAACCGCCATGGACATGGCGCGCGAGCGCCTGCGCAAGGATGTGAAGGCCAAGGCCGAGCTGGCGGCGGAAGACCGCGTGCTCGATGCCCTGTGCGGCCCCAACGCCAGCCAGGAAACGCGCCAGCGCTTCCGCCACAAGCTGCGCGACGGCGAATTGAACGACCGTGAGATCGAGGTCGATGTCGCCGATTCGGGCGGGCCGATGCAGTTCGAGGTGCCGGGCCAGCCCGGCGCCTCGGTCGGCATGATGAATATCGGCGACATGCTGGGCAAGGCCTTCGGCGGGCGCACCAAGAAGCGCAAGCTCACCGTGGCCGAGTCCTACGAGACGCTGCTGCGCGAGGAGAGCGACAAGCTTCTGGACCAGGAGAAGGTCGTGCGCGAAGCGCGCGAGTCGGTCGAGCAGAACGGCATCGTCTTCATCGACGAGATCGACAAGATCACGGCGCGCAGCGAGTTCCGCGGCGGTGGCGATGTCAGCCGCGAGGGCGTGCAGCGCGACCTGCTGCCGCTGATCGAGGGCACGACGGTGAACACCAAGCACGGGCCGGTGAAGACCGACCATGTGCTGTTCATCTGCTCCGGCGCGTTCCACCTCGCCAAGCCGTCCGATATGCTGCCGGAATTGCAGGGCCGCCTGCCGATCCGCGTCAGCCTTGCTTCGCTCAATCAGGAGGATTTCCGTCGCATCCTGACGGAGCCGGAAGCCAGTCTGGTCAAGCAGTACAAGGCTTTGATGGCGACGGAGAAGGTCGACCTTACGTTCAGCGACGAGGCGATCGACGAGCTGGCGCGGCTGTCGGCCAGTATCAACGAGACGGTCGAGAACATCGGCGCCCGCCGGCTGCACACGGTGATGGAGAAGCTGCTGGAGGACATCAGCTTCGCCGCCTCCGACACGCCCGGCAAGGCGATCGAGATCGACGCGGCCTACGTGCGCGAGCATGTCGGCGTGCTGGCGAAGAACGCCGATCTGTCGAAGTTCGTGCTGTAGCCTAGAGGCAATACGCCGCGATCAAATCGACCAGATACGCCGGCCCGTTCACGCCCCACAGCACGAACGTCGTTGCGGTGACGGTGACCAGCAAGGCGACCGCCCCCCACAGGGCGGCGGTTCGCCAGCCTGTCATGCCGGTTGCGCCGTTGCGGCGGCGCGCGGCAGGCGTACTTCGACGATCGGGTAATGCAGGGCGGCCGAGATCAGGCCGAGCGCGATCGAGATCCACCACATCATGTCGTAGTTGCCCTGCAGGTCGAACAGCCGACCGCCGCCCCAGCCGCCGACGAAGCTGCCGAGCTGGTGGCCGAAGAACACGATGCCGTTCAGCATGGTGACGTGCACCGGCCCGAAGATGAAGCCGACCAGCGAGGTCGTGAGCGGCACGGTGCCCAGCCACAGGAAGCCAAGTGCTGCGGCAAAGATCAGCACCGAGGCCGCCGACAAGGGCGCGATCACGAAGCCCAGGAAAACCAGCGAGCGCAGCAGGTAGAGCAACGACAGGAGGTTCTTGCGCTTGTACTTGCCGCCCAGCGAGCTCCACAGGATGGCGCCGGCGATGTTGAACAGGCCGACCATGCCGATCGCCCAGCCGCCGAGCTCGACCGGCGTCAGCTCGATGCCGAACAGCGAGAGGCCAATGCCCTTGTCGGAGATATAGGCCGGCAGGTGACCGCCGACGAAGGTGACGTGGAAACCGCAGACGAAATAGCCGACCACCAGCAGCACGTAGCTGCGCTGGGCGAAGGCTTCGGAAAGAGCCTGGCCGCCGGTCTGCGAACCGCCGCTGCCGCGCTTGCCGGCGGCGATCTCCTTGCGGTCGTTGAGCCCGATCGGCAGCAGGATGATCAGCAGTGCGAGCGCCGTCAGCGCCCACATGGTCGGCCGCCAGTCGCCGAAATAGCTCTGCAGGACGGCGGCCAGCGGCACGATGAAGAACTGGCCGAACGAGCCGCCGGCCGAGCAGATGCCGACCGCCAGCGCCTGCTTTTCAGGTGGCGCCACGCGCAGGATGACGCCCAGCACCGGCCCGAAGGTGGCGGCTGAGAGGCCGATGCCGACCAGGACGTTGCCCAGGATCAACATGAAACCGTCATGCATGACGGCCGTCACGATCATGCCCAGCACATAGATCGCGCCGCCGCCGGCGATGGTCAGCGCCGAGCCGAAACGGTCGGCCAGCCGGCCGGAGAAGGGTGCCACGGCGCCCATCAGCAGCATGGAAAGGGCGGTGCCGAACGAGAACAGCTCGCGGCCAACATTCATCTCGGCCGAGATCGGCTTGAGGAAGATGCCGAAGCTCTGGCGGATGCCGAGGCCGATGGCCAGCACGAGAAAACCGCACCAGACAGCAGTCCAGTAGGAGCGGGGGGTGAGGGTCTGATTCATGGCCGGTAACCTGAGGCACGCCCCCTGCGCGGGCAAGCGCGCGGCCTGCGACAATGCATTGAAATTCTGTCATGCCGCCATGAACTTCGATGTGGCACAACAGGCCCATGACCTGCTTCCTCCGATCCATCGCGCTCGCGTCAGCCGCGCTGCTGGTTGGCGGAATCGCCCTGGCCGAGCCGCGGCTGGAACGCGAGCGCTGCCCGTTCAAGCCGCCGCGCGGCGACCGCGTCGAATGTTTCGTGCTGATCGTGCCGGAAAACCGCTCCCTGCCCGAAGGCCGCGAAGTCCGGCTGAAGGTCGCCATCCTGAAGGCCAAGCGCGCCGCCGTGGCCGATCCGGTGATCTATCTCTCGGGCGGGCCGGGCGATGCGCCGCTGGCCGCCTCGACCGCCGGCGCCGACGCCTTGTCCGAAGCCAACTGGTGGAACGAGACGGCGGCGCTGCGGCGTCGTCGCGACGTCATCATCGTCAGCCAGCGCGGTGCCGGCGGCGCCTCGCCCAACCTCGACTGCTTCGATCCGCGCACCTCCGAGCCCGCCAAGGCGCGCCGCCGCGCCGTCACCGAAACGCAGGAGCGCGAGATCCTGCAGCGCTGCCGGGCCTCGCTCGAGCGCCGCAAGGTCGACCTCGCGATGTACACCACGCCGGCGCTGGCCGACGACGTTGCCGATCTCGCACAAGCCTTCTCGCTGTCGAAGATCAACCTCTACGGCGTGTCCTACGGCACGCGCTGGGGGCTGGAAATCCTGCGCCGCCATCCCGAGCTGGTGCGCTCCGCCGTGCTCGACGGCGTCTACCCGCCGCAGGTCAACGGCGAGCAGAACGAGCCCGAGATCGTGCGCCGCGCCTTCGAGCAGCTTTATAGCGACTGCGCCGCCGATTCCCTTTGCCGCCAGCGGCATCCCGAACTGCGTGGCACTGTCGAGGCGCTGGTCGAGCAGGCGCAGCGCACGCCACTGGCGCTGACGCTTCAGCTCGAGGATGGGCCGCACGCCGTAAAGCTCGACGGGCCGAAGACCCTGATGGTGCTGCTACACATGATGCGCGAGGGCGAGGTGGCGCTGATTCCCGAGGCCGCCGCCGAAGCCCGCCGCGGCGAGCTGCGCCTGCTGAAACTCTTCGCCGAAAGCCTCGAAACCGACGAGGGCGGCCTTCTCGAGCAGAACGCCCAGCAGTTCGACGGCCTGTTCAACTCGATCGAATGCCGCGAGACCTGGGCGCTGGTCGACCAGGGCGCCCGCCGCCGCGCCATCGAGGCGGCCGGCATCTACGGCATGACGGCGCAGCAGAGCAAGTCGCCGGCCTTCTGCCCGGTGTGGCGCGTGCCGGCGGCGCCGGCGGCGGAGCGCCAGCCGGTGAAGAGCACCGTGCCGGCCCTGCTGGTGAGCGGCGCCTACGACTGGCTGACGCCGCCCGCCTGGGGCCGCGAGGCAGCGCGCCATCTCAGCAGCGCCCGCCACGTCACCTTCCGCTCGCAGGGCCATGGCGTGGTCAGCCAGGATCCCTGCGCCGGCCGGCTGCGCGACGAGTTCATCGAGGACCCCGACCCCAAGCGCGCGCCGACCTGCCGCGCCGACACGCCGCCCAACTTCACCACCGCCTACGAACGGGCGCGCGCGCTGCCTTAGGAGACGAGTTGAATGAACCGCGTGCTCGCCCATACCGGCGTGAAGTACCCGATCGTGCAAGCGCCGATGGGCTGGATCGCCCGCAGCCCGCTCGCCTCGGCGGTGTCCAATGCCGGCGGCCTCGGCATCATCGAAACCTCGAGCGGCGAGGTCGATGCCTGTCTCGCCGAGATCGCCAAGATGCGCGAGCTCACCGACAAGCCGTTTGGCGTCAACCTGCCGATCCTGTTCATCAAGGAACCGCGCGTCGTCGACCTGGTGGCCAAGTCAGGCGTGAAGTTCGTCACCACCTCGGCCGGCTCGCCGGCGAAACTCCTGCCGACGCTGAAGGCCGCGGGCCTGATCGTCTATCATGTGATTCCCAATCTTTCCTCGGCGATGAAGGCGGTCGATGCCGGTGTCGACGGGCTGATCGTCGAAGGCGGCGAGGGTGGCGGTTTCAAGAACCCCGATGACGTCTCGACGCTGGTGCTGCTGCAGGCGGTGCGCGAGCGCACCGACGTGCCGCTGATCGCGGCCGGCGGCATCTGCGACGGCCGCGGCATGGCGGCGGCCTTTGCGCTGGGCGCCGAGGGCATCCAGATGGGCACGCGCTTCGTCAGTTCGGCCGAGAGCCCGGTGCACGCCAACTACAAGCAGGCCATCGTCGATGCCGACGCCACCGGCACGGTGATGCTGAACCGCAAGTCGAGCCCCTGCGTGCGCGCGCTCAAGACCGAGCGCGCCAAGGAGATCGACCGCGCCGGCAGCTTCGACCGCTCGCTGTTTGGCAATGTGCGAGATGTCTATTTCGGCGGCGACATGGAAGCTTCGCTGGCACTGGCCGGCCAGACCGTCGGGTTGATCCACGAGGTGCTGCCGGTGGCCGATATCATCGGCCGTACCGTCGAGGGCTTTCACCGCATTCGCAAGACGCAGGGCGAGCGGTCGGTGGCCGGCGGCTTTTGATTACTTGAGCAGCTCCGGCGCGATCAGGCGTGGCAGGAAGAGGGCGATCTCGGGCCACACGATCATTGCCGCCAGCACCAGGATCATCGGCACCAGCATGATCATCGTGTCCTTCAGCGCATAGCGCAGCCGCACGCCGGCCACGGCGCAGGAGATCATCAGGCAGAGCCCGTAGGGCGGCGTCACCAGGCCGAAGGCCAGCGACACGATCGAGACGATGGCGAAATGGACGGGATGCATGTCGACCGACTTGGCCAGCGGCTCGAGTACGGTGCCGACGATGATGATGGCGGGGATGGCGTCGAGGAAGCAGCCGACCACCAGGAAGACGAAGGCGATGAACATGCCGACGCCGATCGGGCCCAGGCCCCAGGTTGTGACATTGGCCAGCAGTTCCTGCGGAATCTTGTAGTAGGCGAGCAGCCAGCCGAAGGCGCTGGCGGTGCCGATGCAGAACAGCGCCACGGCGGCCAGCCGCCCGGTGTCGAGCAGGGCATTGTAGAGCCCGCGCGCGCCCATCTCGCGATAGACGAAGACCGACAGCACCACCGAATAGAGCACCGCCACGCAGGCCGATTCGGTGGCGGTGAACCAGCCCAGCAGGATACCGCCGACGATGATGAAGGGCGTCATCAGCGCCGGGATCGATATCCAGACCGCGCACAGAAGCTGGCGGAAGGAGGAGCGCGGATAGGTCGGATAGCCGCGCCGCACGGCATAGACGTGCACGGTGGCCATCTGGGCGCCGGCGATCAGCAGGCCGGGGACGACGCCGGCGAGATAGAGCGCGCCGATCGAGGTCGAGATCAGCCCGCCCCAGACGATCATCAGGATCGAGGGCGGGATGATGACGGCGAGCACGGCCGAGACGGCGGTGATGGCGATCGAGAAGGAGAGGTCGTAGCCCTCCTTGGTCTGGGCATCGATGAAGATCTTGCTCTGGCTCGCGGCATCGGCCGTCGAGGAGCCGGAAATACCGGCGAAGAACACCGACAGCACGACGTTGATCTGGGCGAGCGATCCCGGCCAGCTGCCGACCAGGGCGCGCGACAGCGTGACCAGCCGGTCGGTGATGCCGCCCACGCTCATCAGGTTGGCCGTCAGCAGGAAGAACGGCACGGCGAGCAGGATGAAGGAGTTGTAGGCGTTGAAGGTTTCCTGGGCGAGCATCATCGTGCCGAGCCGCGGCTCGAGGTAGAAGAGCGGCAGGCAGGCCAGCCCGAGCGCGAAGGCCACTGGCACGCGCAGCACCAGCAGGAAGAAGAAGACGCCGAACAGGAGCGCCGCGGCCTCGCCCGAGGTGAAGATCGAGCCGCTCATGACGGCGTCCTTCCCAGCACGATTCGGGCCTCGTCGACGAACTGCTCGCCGAGGAAGACGATCCAGGTAACGCCCGCCGTCGGCCAGGCGATATGGATCATCCAGAGCGGCAGGTCGGCCAGCTCCGATGTGCGGTACCAGGCGAAACGCGTGAACTCGATGCCGCCGAACACGAAGATCAGCGACATCGCGAGGATGCCGAGGCGGGCGGCGATGCGCACGGCGGCCTCGCCGCGCGGCTTCAGTTGTGGCCAGACATCGACCTCAAAATGCGCGGCTTCGCGCACGCCGACCATGGCGCCGATCATGATCAGCCAGATGAACAGGAAGCGCGCCATCTCCTCGGTCCAGATATAGGCCGGGATCAGGTCGGTGTAGCGCGAGACGACCTGGAGGGTGACGGGAAAGACCAGGATCGCCACCGAGAAGGCCAGCGTGGCGGTGAGCACCTGGGCATAGGCGGCCGTGAACCGGCGCCACCGGCTGGCGGGCGGCGGAGCGACTGAAAGCGACATTCAACAACCGTGGGAAACAGGACGCTGGAAGAAAGCACGGCGGGCAGCGGGCCCGCCGTGCGGCGCTATTTCAGCTCGTCGCCACGATCTTGGAGAAGATGCCGTCGGCGCCGATTTCCTTGGCATAGGTTTCCATTACCGGGTCGACCAGCTTCTTCATCGCTGCGCGGTCCTTGAACGGAATGCGCTTCAGCTTGCCGGCCTTTTCCATCGCCACCAGCTTCTGTTCGTCCTCGGAGCTTTCGATCTGGCGGCCGTGGGCGCCGGCTTCCTTGCCGGCCTTGATCACGGCGTCCTGCAGATCCTTGGGCAGGGTCTTGAAGGTCTTGCCGGCGAAGCAGATCGGCCGGATGGTGATGGCGTGCTCGGTCATGGCGAGATTGGGCGCCACTTCGTAGAATTTCATCGTCTCGACGCCCGCCGCCTCGTTCTCGCCGGCGGCGATGACGTTGTTCTGGATGGCGTTGTAGACCTCGTTGTAGGCGATGACGGTGGGCGACATGCCGGCTGCGGCGAAGGTCTTCGACCAGATCGGCGCACCCTGCACGCGGACCTTCAGGCCCTTGATTTCGGCCAGGGTCGAGACCGGCTTGTTGACGAAGATGTTGCGCGTGCCGCCGCCGGCATAGCCGATCAGCATCACTTCCGCCTTCTGCGCGATCTCGTCGGCCACCGGCTTCAGGAGGTCGGCATCGAGCACCTTGTTCCAGTGGGCGAGGTCGCGGAACAGGAACGGCGCGTCGATGAAGGGTGCGGCCTTGGAAAAGGTCGACATATGGGCCGGCGAGACGATGCCGTAGTCGACCGCCTTGCCCTGCGCCATGTACTCGAAATACTGCTTCTCGAGGCCGAGCGAGGAATTGCGGTGGAGCACGAAGTTGATCGGCTTGCCGTAGTACTTCTTCACCAGCTCTTCGAACTTGAGCAGCGCCTTGTTGAAGGCATGGTCGTCGTTGAACTGCACCGCACCGTTCAAGGTGAGCGATGCCTGGGCATTTGCCCGCACGAAGGGCGCCGCGACCGCCGTTGCAGCCAGACTGCCGATCAGAATTCTGCGCTTCATCTCTACGTTCCTCCCTAGTTAGGTCTCGTTCGTCATGGACCTTGGAACGGACTATGCAGAGGAACCGCAGCGCCAACTAGCTAAACCTAATTGTATTGCCGGGCCGGCGGTTTCTAAGGCTGCGCGAGTCGTTGTATAGTCGAAACCGAATTATACACAATATTATGGTTGAATGACCGTCGAGACTCCCTCCGCACCATTGATCGAACGCCCGAGCTTCGCCGAGCAGTTCATGCCGAAGCTCGTCACGGTGTTGCGCGAGGGCTACGGATTCGCCGCTTTCCGCGCCGACGTGCTGGCTGCCATCACCGTCGCCATCGTGGCGCTGCCGCTGTCGATGGCGATCGCCATCGCCTCCGGCGCCTCGCCCGAGCGCGGTCTCTACACGGCGATCATCGGCGGCTTTTTGATCTCGGCTCTGGGCGGCAGCCGCTTCCAGATCGGCGGGC
>CAMDQJ010000020.1 GCA_945905835.1 Asaia bogorensis | reverse complement strand
TGTAGTCGGCCAGCGTCTTGTAGGGCGAGTCGGCCGGCACGATCAGGACGTTGGGCGTGTGACCGATCAGGGTGACGTGGGTGAAGTCCTTGACCACGTCGTAGGGTAGCTTGGGATAGATGCCGGGCGCGATGCCAAGCGGCGAGGCGTGCGAGATCACCAGCGTGTAGCCGTCGGCCGGCGCCTTGGCGCAGAGGTCCGAGCCGATGGTGCCGCCGGCGCCGGGCTTGTTCTCGACGATCACCTGCGTGCCCAGCGCGGCGCTGAGCTTGGGCGCCAGGATGCGCGAGATGGTGTCGGCGGTGCCGCCGGGCGGGAAGGTAGCGATAAGCTTTATGGCGCCCTTGGTCGGCCAGCCGGGGCTCGCCTGCACGGCGGTGGCGGCCAGAATGGCGGCGGAGCCGGTGAGAACGGTACGGCGCGTCAGTTTCATGCGAAGCTCCCTGTTGCACAGGGTCTCTGCAATCGATGTGCCACTCCTCAGGGACGTGGCTTGAATTGACGGCGGCTGGCCCACAAATTCAATGCTTCAGGAGGGGCAGGCGGATGATCTGGCGTTTGCTTTTGGGCGTTGTCGCGGCTCTCGCCGGCTGTGGCGGGGCGGCCGCCCAGCCTCTGCCGACCTCGCGGGCCGACCTGCCGTTTTCCTTCGCACCCATCGTCAAGCGTGTCTCGCCGGCCGTGGTCAACATCTACACGGCGATGACGATCAAGGGCGGCCAGAGACGTTATGCGTTTCCCTTCCCGGGCAGCATTCCGCAGGCCGACCGTGTGCAGAACGCGCTGGGCTCGGGCGTGATCCTCAAGGCCGACGGGCTGATCGTCACCAACGCCCATGTCGTGAAGGGCGCCGACGAGATCCGCGTCGTGCTGGCCGACCGCCGCGAGTTCGCCGCCAAGGTCTTGACCCACGACGAGCGCTACGACCTCGCCTTGCTGCGCATCGACGGCGCCGGCGAGAAATTGCCCTTCCTCGAGTTGCGCGATTCCGACTCCGTCGAGGTCGGCGACCTCGTGCTGGCGATCGGCAATCCCTTCGGGCTCAGTCAGACGGTGACCAGCGGCATCGTCTCGGCGGTGGCGCGCAGCGCCGGCGGGATCAACGATTCGAGCTTCTTCATCCAGACCGATGCCGCCATCAATCCCGGCAATTCCGGCGGCGCGCTGGTCACGCTCGACGGCCGGCTGATCGGCATCAACACCGCGATCTATTCGCAGAGCGGCGGCTCGGTCGGCATCGGCTTCGCCACACCCTCCAACATCGTGGCGCGGCTTGCCTCGATTGGTGAGGCTGGCGGCCGCATCATCCGGCCGTGGCTCGGCATCAGTATGCAGCGCATGACGCCCGACCTCGCCTCCAGTCTCGGCCTGCTGCGGCCGGCCGGTTTGATCGTCAAGGAGGTGTTCGCCGAGGGCCCGGGCGCCAGGGTCGGGCTGAAGCGCAACGACGTCATCGTGGCGATCAACGATCAGCCGATCGACGACGAAGCGGCACTGCGCTTCCGCCTCGCCACCCTGGCGGTCGATGCGACCGTGCCGGTCAAGGTGATCCGTGGCGGCAAGGAAGTGACCCTGAACATGCCGTTGGCCGCACCGCCCGAGGACCCGCCGCGCGAGCGCACCACGCTCGATGGCCGCCAGCCGCTGACAGGCGCGGTGATCGCCAACATGTCGCCGGCCGTCGCCGAGGAGATGGGCCTGGCCGAATGGCGGCCCGGCGTCGTCGTGCTCGACGTCCTGCCCGGCACCTTCGCCAGCCGCTTCGTGCGGCCGGGCGACATGATCCTGGCGGTCAACGGCCAGAAGGTGAAGAGCGTCGCCGACCTGCGCAAGCGCATCGCCGCAGGGGTCGCCAATGTCAGCATCGCCCGCGAAGGCATGGTCTCCACCATGCAGTTCCGCTGAGCCCCCACTCATAACATGCCCGCCGAGCTTTTCGCCTCGCTCGCCCCGACGCCGCTCGCCGAACGCCTGCGGCCGAAGTCGCTCGCCGATATTCTCGGCCAGGATCATTTGCTGGGTCCGGAAGGGCCGCTCGGCCGCATGCTGGCGGCCAAGAAGCTCAGCTCGCTGATCCTGTGGGGGCCGCCGGGCTGCGGCAAGACCACGATCGCCCGACTGCTGGCCGAGCAGACCGACCTGCATTTCGAGCCGCTGTCGGCGGTGTTCTCAGGTGTCGCCGACCTGCGCCGCATCTTCGACGCTGGCCGCCAGCGCCGCAAGGACGGCAAGGGCACGCTGCTGTTCGTCGACGAGATCCACCGCTTCAACCGTGCCCAGCAGGACGGGTTTTTGCCTTACGTCGAGGATGGCACGGTGACGCTGATCGGCGCCACCACCGAGAACCCGTCGTTCGAGCTGAACGGCGCGCTGCTGTCGCGCTGCCAGGTGCTGGTGCTGCGCCGGCTCGACGATGCGGCGCTGGGCGCCGTGCTGGCGAGGGTCGAGACGGCGCTCGGCAAAAAACTGCCGATCGATGAGACCGGCCGCCAGGCGTTGTTCGCCATGGCCGATGGCGACGGCCGCTACCTGATCGGTCTTGCCGAACAACTGGCACAGCTGAAGGACAAGGGCCCGGTGCCCGTCGAACGGCTGGCGACGCTGCTGCAGAAGCGTGCGCCGCTCTACGACAAGGCGCAGGAAGCCCACTACAACCTGATCAGCGCGTTGCACAAGTCACTGCGCGGCTCCGACGTCGATGCGGCGCTCTACTGGTTCGCCCGCATGCTCGACGGCGGCGAGGACCCCAAATACATCGCCCGCCGGCTGGTTCGTTTCGCCGTGGAAGATATCGGCATGGCCGACCCGCAGGCGCTGACGCAAACGCTCGCCGCCTGGGACACCTACGACCGCCTCGGCTCACCCGAGGGCGAATTGGCGATTGCGCAGGCTGTCATTTATCTCGGCACCGCGCCCAAATCGAATTCCGGCTACACCGCCTACGGCGCCGCCAAGCGCGCCGCCAAGACCCACGGCTCGCTGACGCCGCCGCTGCACATCCTCAATGCGCCGACCAAGCTCATGAAGGATATCGGCTACGGCAAGGGCTATGAGTACGACCACAATGCCGAGGACGGCTTCTCCGGCCAGAACTATTTCCCCCACGGCATGGCGCGCGAGGAATTCTATCAGCCCGTCGAGCGCGGCTTCGAGCGCGAGATCCTGAAGCGCCTGGAATACTGGAAGAAGCTGCGCGAGAAGAAGCGCTAGATCCCCGCCGCCGCCATCGCCTTCACGACCCGATGGTCGCGGCCGTAGACGTCGTCGCGGAAGGTCGGCACGCCCTCGGCGTCGGCGCTCACCGTGCGGTAGGTGACATGCAGCATCACCGGCTCGGGGAAGGCGTAGTGCGACTGCTGGCCGGAACCGATCACCTGGCGCACGCGCTCCTTGCTGAAGCCGGTGCGGCCCTTGAACAGCAGCTCGACGAAATCCAGCGGGTTCTGAAGGCGGATGCAGCCGTGGCTGAAGTTGCGGCTGCCCTCGGTGAACAGCCAGCGGTTGGCCGTGTCGTGCAGGTAGATTCCGTATTTTTTGGCGAACGGGAAGAAGATTTAGCCCAGCACATTTGTGGCGCCGGCGTCCTGGCGGATGCGGTAGGGGAAGGCCTTGGGATGGATGGCGTTCCAGTCGACCGTTGCCGGATCGAGCTCGATGTCCTCGCTCCAGCTCGAGAAGATCTTGAAGCTTGACGCAGCCAGCGCATAGGGGTCGCGGCGCAGCAACGGCAGGTATTCCTCGCCAGCGATCGACTGCGGCACGGTCCAGTAGGGATTGGTCTGGAAGCCGCGCATGGTCGAGGAGATCTCGGGCGTCGGATCCTTGGGCGTGCCGACGATCACCAGGCTCTCGAACACGCGCTTGCCGTCCTCGACATAGATCATCGAGTAGTCGCCGGCGTTCACATAGACGTAGCGGCTGCCGAGATCCTCGGGCAGCCAGCGCCGGCGCTCGAGGTTGGCCGCGATCTGCTCGATGCGCTCGTCGACCGTGATGTTGAGCGAATGCCGGCTCCTGTCGCCCAGAACGCCGTCGACGGTGAGGCCCTTGGTTTCCTGGTAGGACTTCATCACGGCGACTAGCGGTTCGTCATAGAGATTGGCGACGGCGCCCGGATCGGGGACCTTCATGTCGAGCTCGGCTAGGCGCTTGCGCAGGATCGGCACGCGCTCGTCGATCATGCCGGACTTTAGCGCAATGCCGGCAGGTAGCGGCGTGTATTCGCCCCCCTTGCCATTGTTGGCCGCGCGTTTCTCACGCCAGGCCGCCAGCGCCTTCTGCAAGGCGATGTAGTCGCCCTTGGGCGGCAGGGCAGCGAGCCATGCCGGAAAATCGCTGGCATCGGATGCGGCCTTGAGAAGGTCGGTGCGATCGATCTTGCGCTGCTCGATATTGATTTCCTTGTCGACCCGGTTGGCGCGCACGCGGCCGGTCGAGACGTCGCTGGCGTAAGTCACCAGCGCGTCGGTGAGCAGCTTCTCGCTCCGCACGTCGGCCTTCTCGATGTCGGCGACGTTGTACCAGGCGGGATCGAGACCGTGATCGCCCGCCGCCCTGAGGACCTTCAGCAGCGCGTCGGCGCGCGTCGTGAGGCTCTTGCCGTCCAGCCAGACGATGTCGTCGGCATGGGCGAAGGAACAGGTCAGGAAGAGCGCTAGGACAGAGGCGAAAACGCGGGAAAACATGTCGCTAGGATATACGCGCGCCGGACTCCGCCGTCCATTGAGGGGCAAAGCCGCTGTTGCTCAAAAAGCACAGTAGATCCGCGGTCGCGCGGCTCCTGAGCTCGGGCGTGCCGCCGCCCGCGCGGGCGCCCCTGGTGACGCAGTGGAGGCGTGCCCAGGCCTGGTATTCGGGCTCGGTCATGGTGCGGCCTGCGGCCACGACGAAGTGCCGGCCGTCGTCCTCGATCCAGTTGCGGCAGCACGACCAGTTCTCGGCGTCCTTGATGTCGAACACCGGACCGATCGACTCCCAGCCATGATGGGCGCTGCCATAAACCTTGACCTTGATGGCGCCGTTGCCGGCCGCACGCATGCGCTCGGCATATTCGATGGCGAGCGCCGCCGGCGTGTAGTCGTCGCGGGCGGCCAGCATGAAATAGATCGGCCGGCCGTGCGTCGTCGCATCGCGATGCTGCGCGGTGGCGCCGGGGCAAATCGCGATATGGAGATCGAAGAGGTGCGGGAAGCCGCCGCGCCAGCGCTGGCGCACGGCGATCGCCGCATTGAGTGTGGCGACGCCGCCCTTGGATACGCCCATGATGCCAATGCGCTGCGGATCGATGCGCGAATCGGCGCGCAGGAGTGCGAGGGCGGCAAAGGCGTCGCCTTCCATCTGGGCGCCGGAGACCAGGGTCTGGTCGGCGACGGTGCGGCGCACGCCGCGGCCGGTGAAACTGTCGACGATCAGGGCAGCGACGCCGGCCTCGTTCAGCGCCTGGGCATAGAAATGCTCGCGATGGCGCTGCACGCCGGCGCTGCTGGTCAGGATGACCATGCAGGGCGCCGGTCCCGCCGCCTCTGGCAGATGCAGGCTGGCCGACACCCGCGCCGGCTTCGATGCGGCTGGGTGGTCGAAGGTCAGCGTGTCGAAGGCGACCTGCTCCATGGACCCTGTTTAGCTTGTCCCTTAGGTTGCGCACCATGAGCGACAGCAGTCCCGCCAAGGGCCCGGACAAGGGTACTGTCCAGCAGCGCGTCGTCACCGACGCCGAGGCCGACCTGCGCCTGGACCGCTGGTTCCAGCGGCATTTCCCGGCGCTGAGCCACGGCGCCCTGCAGAAGCTCTTGCGCACCGGCCAGGTCCGGATCGACGGCAAGCGGGCGGAGGGCAAGGACCGGGTTGAGCCCGGCCAGACGGTGCGCCTGCCGCCCGGCGTCACCGTCGCTCCTGCTACGCCGTCGAAGGCCGCGATCGTCCGCTCCGAGCGGGACGTCGAGGAAATCCAGCGCATGGTCATCCACCGCGACGACCAGGTGATCGCGCTCAACAAGCCGCCCGGCCTGGCGGTGCAGGGCGGCACCGGCACCGAGCGCCACATCGACGGCCTTCTGGACGCCCTGCGCTTCGGCTACGAGGAGCGGCCGCGGTTGGTCCATCGCCTCGACAAGGACACTTCGGGCCTGCTGCTGATCGCCCGTACCGGCATGGCGGCCAAGAAGCTCTCCGAATCCTTCCGCGATCGCGAGACCGAGAAGCTCTACTGGGCCGTCGTGGTCGGCGTGCCGGCCAAGGCCACGGGCATCATCGACCTGCCACTGGCCAAGAAGATGGCCGGCCGCGACCGCGAGCTGATGCAGGTCGACGAGGAAGAGGGCCTGCGCGCCATCACCCATTTCAAGGTTTTGGACAGGGCGCTGAAGCACGCCTCGCTGCTGGCGCTGTGGCCCAAGACCGGCCGCACCCATCAGCTCCGCGTCCACTGCGCCGAGATGGGCTGCCCGATCCTGGGCGACGGCAAGTATGGCGGCGAGGCCTCGGTCCTCGACACCGTCGCCGACACCCGGCGGCTGCATCTGCACGCCCGGCGGCTCAACCTGCCGCACCCGGTCCGGGGCGAGCTGAAGCTAGAGGCCGAGCCGCCGCCTCACTTCCGCCGGACTGTTGAGGCATTCGGCTTCTCTACCGACGACGATTGAGCGAGAATCGGGCGGCATGCGGATTCCCTGGCGGCGGCTGGCCCTGGTGGCTGCGGTAGCGATACCGCTGGCCGCGGTCGGCGGCGTGCTGTGGGCGGCCACCCGCGACCTTTCCAGCTATCAGGCGCGGCTGACCGAGCAGATCCGTAAGGTCACGGGCCGCGAGCTATCGGCCAAGGTGCCGCTCACCATCCGCCTCAGCACCCAGCCCGCCATGGTCGCTGAAGGTCTCACGCTTACCAATGCGAGCTGGGGCATGCGGCCCGAGCTCGCGCGCGTGCGCAAGATCACGCTGTTCCTTGATCCGGTGTCGCTGCTGCTGGGCGAAGTCCGCGTCGGCCGCATGCTGCTGGAAGGCGCCGACATCCTGGTCGAGCGCAACGACGTGGGCGACAGCAACCTCGAAATGCTGCCGCCGCCCGACGGCTCGGGCCCGCATCCCGGCGAGAACCGGTCGCTGCGCCTGCGCGCCAACCCGGCCTTTCCCTGGATCAACGTCATCGAGGTCAAGGACTCCGTCCTCACCATCCGCGAGGGCATCGGCCGGCCACCGACCGTGCTGGAGATCGCCTCAGGTACGCTCAAATCCCCAGCCGCCAACCAGCCCCTGCTGCTCGAAGCCAAGCTTGCCGCACCCCAGGCGGCGCCTCTGGAGCTTTCGGGCCCCGCCGGCACCTTCGACGGCTGGCTGCGCGGCCTGCCCGGCAATATCGACGTCTCGGGCACGCTGGGCGGCGGCAAGATCGCCATCAAGGGCAGCGTCGGCGTCAAGGGCACCAACGTCCAGGTGACGGCCGAGGGGCCGGATCTCGCAGCCTTCGGCCCTTACATGCACATCTCGCTGCCGAGCGGCGGTCCGTACGCGTTCAACGCCAAGGCAGCGACGCAGCGCAACGGCCTCAAGGTAGAGGTGCCGACCCTCAAAGTCGGCTCGACCGAACTCGCCGGTGAGGCGCTGTTCCGCGTCGATCGCCATGGCGCACCGACCGCGACCATCAACATCGACGTAGCCAAGCTCGACGTCGGCGACTTCAAGGCTGCGGCGGCCGATACACCGCTTGCCGCCCAGCCGGCTACGCCAGCCGCGCCGCGCCGCCTGGTTCCCAGCCTGCCGTTCTCGGCAAGCTGGCTCGGCCGCTCCAACCTTTCGCTCACGGCGCGCGTCGGCGAAGTCGTCGGGCTGCAGGGCAAGGTGCAGAACGCCTCGGTAACGCTGGCCTCGTCCGAGGCCCGCTTCGCCTTCCGCGCCGCGGCGACAGTGGGCGGCGGCTCGGCCGGCTTCGATCTGGTTTACGATCCCACCGGGCGAGTCGGCCAGGCGACGCTGACCGCGACGGCCAACCGGGTGTCGTTCGAGGATCTCTCGACCCTGCTCGGCCTCAATCTCGGCTTGCGCGATGCCGTGGGCGACATCGACCTGCGCCTGCGTGGCGGAGGACGCACGACCCGCGATGCGCTGAACTCGGCGACCGGCTCGATCGACGTCGTCATGGCCAAGGGTGCCTGGCCGCAGGACTCGCTGCAGGGCTTTCCCTCCGAGACACTGCGTCTGCTGGGCGGCAGCAGCGATGGCGGTGTGCCGTTCAACTGCGTGGCGGGACGCTTCGAGGTGAGCGGCGGCGTCGCCAACCTGCGCCGCCTCGTCGTCGACACGCCACGCGCGACGATGGTGGGCGGCGGCTTCGTCCATCTGCGCGCCGAAGCCTGGGAGTTCATCCTGGCGCCCGAGGCGCGCGACAACCAGAACTTGGCGCTCGCCTCGCCGCTGCGTGTCAAGGGTGGCAGCGACCGCAACACCTCCGGCGCGCTCGAACCAGGTTTGACGCGGCTGATTATCCCGGGCGGCACGGTGCCGAGCCTCACCGCCCAGATCGGCGTGGCGACGCGGCAGGCCGGCACCAATCCCTGTGCCACCGTCGCGCCGCGCGTCGAGGGCCTGCGGCCCGGCCTGCGAGCCCAGATGCCGACGCCATCGGCCGATCTGCGCGACCGCACGGTGCGCCGCACGCCGGCGCCAGCCACTCCCCGGTGAGGCACTCGAAACGATGAAGCGCTTTTACAAGGAAACCGGCGTCGACGGGGTCGATAGCGGCTTCCGCATTCTGCTCGACGGCAAGCCGATGAAGACGCCGGCCAAGGCGATGCTGGTCGTGCCGACACGCACGCTCGCCGAAGCGATCGCCGGCGAGTGGAACGGCGTGCCCGACAAGATGGAAATCAATGCGGCCCATCTACCGCTGACGCGTCTGGCCGCGACCGGCCTCGACCGCGTCACGCCGCAGCGCGTCCAGGTCGTCGCCGACACCGCGAAATACGCCGGCTCTGACCTTTTATGCTATCGCGCCACCACGCCGCCCAGCCTGGTGAAGCTGCAGCACGATGCCTGGCAACCACTGCTTGACTGGGCGGCGGAACGCCACCGCGCACCCCTTGCCGTCGCCAACGGCATGACCTTTGTCGAACAGCCGGTCGACTCGGTGGCCCAGCTGCGCGATGCGGTGGACACCTACGACAATCTTGCGCTGTCGGCGCTCTACAATCTCACGCACACGTCCGGCTCGGTCGTGATCGCGCTTGCGGTTGCGGAAGGCCGGCTCGACGCCGACGGGGCGTTTGCCGCCGCACAAGTCGACGAGCTTTACCAGATCGAGCGATGGGGCGACGATCCGACGGCAATGAAGCAGCGTGAAGGCGTGCGCAAGGACATCGAAGCCTGCACGCGCTTTCTGTGGCTGTTGCGCAACTGAAAGGAATGAACATGGGAGCGGGGACGAAACTGCGTCAGGTGATGGCGAAGAGCGGCTTGGTCGAAGCCATGGCAGGGCACTCACCGCTCTCGGCCATGCTGGTGGCCGAGGCCGGCTTCGACGCCATCTGGGCCTCGGGATTCGAGCTCTCGGCCATGTACGGCCTGCCCGATGTCAGCATGGTGTCGATGACGCAGCACCTCGACATGGTGCGCGCCATGGCCGAACGCTCGAAGCTGCCCGTCGTGGCCGACATCGACACCGGCTTCGGCAACGCCATCAATGTGCTTTACGCTATCCAGCAATACGAGGCGGCCGGTGCGGCGGCGATCGTCATGGAGGACAAGAGCTTCCCCAAGGTCACCAGCCTGATCGCTGACGGCCGGCAGGAGATGGTCCGCATCGAGGAGTTCCAGGGCAAGATCGAGGCGGCGCGCACCGCGCGGCGCGATCCCGACCTTATTTTGGTCGCGCGCACCGAGGCGCTGATCGCCGGGCTGGGTCAGGAGGAGGCGCTGAAGCGGGCGCGCGCCTACGAGGCGGCCGGCGCTGACCTGGTGCTCGTGCACTCCAAGCAGAAGACGCCCGACGAGATCGAGGCCTTCGTCAAGGCGTGGGACGGCAAGGTGCCGATCGCGCTGGTGCCGACCGCCTATCCGCAGATGACGGTGGCCCGCGTGCGCGAGCTCAAGAAGATCGGCCTGCTGATCTGGGGTAACCACGCCATCCGCGCCTCGGTCGGCGCCATGCGGGCGACCTTCGCCCAGATCCGCAAGGACGGCGGCATCCACGGCGTCGAATCCAAGATCCCCACGGTCGATGCGATTTTCGACCTGCAAGGCATGAAGGCGGTCAAGGACAACGAGAAGCGTTTCCTGCGCTAGGCCTGATTGACTATGGTAGCGGCCGGAAACGGTCCGGAGAGACGTCATGCAGGACATGTTGGTTGAACTCGAGCGCCGGCGTGCGGCTGCCCGTCTGGGCGGCGGCCAGCGCCGTGTCGATGCGCAGCACGCCAAGGGCAAGCTCACCGCCCGTGAGCGCCTCGATGCGCTGCTCGATCCCGGCTCGTTCGAGGAATACGACATGTTCGTCGAGCATCGCTCGACGGATTTCGGCATGGAGAACCAGAAGGTGCCGGGCGACGGCGTGGTCACCGGCCACGGCACCATCAACGGCCGCCTGGTCTATGTCTTCAGCCAGGATTTCACCGTGTTCGGCGGCGCGCTCTCGGGAGCACATGCCGCCAAGATCTGCAAGGTGATGGACATCGCCATGAAGGTCGGGGCTCCCGTGCTTGGCCTCAACGATTCAGGCGGCGCGCGCATCCAGGAAGGTGTCGATTCGCTGGCGGGCTATGCCGATGTCTTCCAGCGCAACGTCAGCGCTTCGGGCGTCATCCCGCAGATCTCGATGGTCATGGGGCCCTGCGCCGGCGGCGCGGTCTATTCGCCGGCAATGACCGACTTCATCTTCATGGTGAAGGACAGCTCCTACATGTTCGTCACCGGTCCGGACGTCGTGAAGACCGTGACGCACGAGACCGTGACGCAGGAAGAACTGGGCGGCGCGCTGACACATACGCAGAAATCCGGCGTCTCCGACCTCGCCTTCGAGAACGATATCGAGGCGCTGCTGCAACTCCGTCGCTTCGTCGATTTCCTGCCGGCCAACAACCGCGAGAAGGCGCCGGTCCGCGCCACGCTCGATCCCGTCGACCGCGACGATCCCTCGCTCGACACGCTGGTGCCGGCCAATCCCAACAAGCCCTACGACATCAAGGAGCTGATCCTGAAGGTCGTCGACGAGGGCGATTTCTTCGAGCTGTCGCCGGAATGGGCCGGCAACATCGTCGTGGGCTTCGGCCGCATGGCCGGCCGCACCGTCGGGTTCGTAGCCAACCAGCCGATGGTGCTGGCGGGTTGCCTCGACATCGACAGCTCGCGCAAGGGCGCGCGCTTTGTGCGCTTCTGCGACGCCTTCAACATTCCCATCGTCACCTTCGTCGACGTACCGGGCTTCCTGCCGGGCACGGCGCAGGAATTCGGCGCCATCATCAAGCACGGCGCCAAGCTGCTCTACGCCTATGCTGAGGCCACGGTGCCCAAGGTGACGCTGATCACGCGCAAGGCCTATGGCGGCGCCTACGACGTCATGGCCTCCAAGCACCTGCGCGGCGACGTGAACTATGCCTGGCCGGGGGCCGAGATCGCCGTGATGGGTGCCAAGGGTGCGGTGGAAATCATCTTCCGCTCCGACATCGGCGACGCCAAGAAGATCGCGGCGCGCACCGACGAGTACCGCGAGAAGTTCGCCAACCCGTTCGTGGCGGCCAACCGCGGCTTCATAGACGACGTGATCATGCCGCACGGCACGCGCCGGCGGATCTGCCGCGCGCTGGCCACACTCGAGACCAAGAAGCTCGAGAACCCTTGGCGCAAGCACGGCAACATTCCGCTCTGACCATGAACGCTGCTTCACGCATCAACCGGGGCCGTGGCGTCCGCAAGCACGTTTTCGTGGCGTTGCTGGCGTTGCTGATCCTCATTCCGGTCAACTTTCTCGTGACCCCCGGTTATCCGTGGTGGATGTGGGTCTTGATCGCCTGGCTGCCGGTGATCGCGGGCCACACCGCCTGGGCGATGGGCCTGTTCGACCGCGACAAGGACGAGGAAGATTAGATGGTCGCCAAGAACAAGACCGCCGTGAAGAAGAAGGCCACCGCGCCGTCGAAGCCGCCGTTCGACAAGATCCTGATCGCCAACCGTGGCGAGATCGCCTGCCGCGTCATCCGCACCTGCAAGCGCATGGGCATCAAGACCGTGGCGGTCTATTCCGAGGCCGACGCCGATGCGCTGCATGTGCGCGAGGCGGACGAGAAGGTCTTCATCGGCCCGCCGCCCTCGGCGCAGTCCTACCTGCTGATCGACAAGATCGTCGATGCCTGCAAGAAGACTGGCGCCCAGGCCGTTCATCCCGGCTACGGCTTTCTCTCCGAGAAGCAGGAATTCCAGAAGGCGCTGGCCAAAGCCGGCATCGCCTTCATCGGTCCCGATGCGCACGCGATCTACGCCATGGGCGACAAGATCGAATCGAAGAAGCTGGCACAAAAGGCCGGCGTCAGCACCGTGCCGGGCTATCTCGCGGCGATCTCCAATGCCGAGGCGGCGGTCAAGATCGCCCAGAAGGTCGGCTATCCGGTGATGATCAAGGCCTCGGCCGGCGGCGGCGGCAAGGGCATGCGCATCGCCTATAACGACGCCGAGACCCGCGAAGGCTTCGGCTCGGCGACCAACGAGGCCAAGGCGTCGTTCGCCGACGACCGCGTATTCATCGAGAAATACGTCGAGGAGCCGCGCCACATCGAGATCCAGCTCATCGCCGATGGCAGCGGCAACTGCATCTATCTCTGGGAGCGCGAGTGCTCGATCCAGCGCCGCCACCAGAAGGTGATCGAGGAGGCGCCCAGTCCGTTCCTCGACGCCAAGACGCGCAAGGCGATGGGCGAGCAGGCGGTGGCGCTGGCCAAGGCGGTCAAATACAAGAGCGCCGGCACCGTCGAGTTCATCGTCGACAAGCACCGCAAGTTCTACTTCCTCGAGATGAACACCCGCCTGCAGGTCGAGCATCCGGTAACCGAGCTGATCACCGGCCTCGATCTCGTCGAGCTGATGATCCGCATCGCCGCCGGCGAGAAGCTGCCGTTCGCGCAGAAGGACGTGAAGCTCGAGGGCTGGGCGGTCGAGGCGCGCGTCTATGCCGAGGACCCGTTTCGCAACTTCCTGCCTTCGACCGGACGTCTCGTGAAGTACCGCGAGCCGCCGCCCGGCCCCGACGTGCGCGTCGATTCGGGCGTCTACGAGGGCGGCGAGATCTCGATGTTCTACGATCCGATGATCGCCAAGCTCTGCGCCTACGGCAAGACGCGCAACGCCGCGATCGACCGCATGCGCCGCGCGCTCGACGAGTTCTATGTCCGCGGCGTCTCGCACAACGTGCCGTTCTTGGCCGCGTTGATGGCCCATCCACGCTTCGTCGCCGGCAACCTCACGACCAACTTCATCGCCGAGGAGTTCAAGGGCGGCTTCTCGACCGCGTATCTGCCGCCGCGCGATCCCGCCGTGCTCGCGGCGGTCGCCGCCGTGGTCGATCGCATCTCCGTCCAACGCGCGGCGGCAGCACCGGGCAAGCTCTCCGCCCATGCGTCGCTGGTGCAGGACCAGCGCGTCGTCATGCTCAATCGCCATCCCGTCGCGCTCACGATCTCCGGTGGCGATTGCGATTTTCTGATTGAGGTCGACGGCCGGCGGATGGAGATCGAGACCGACTGGTCGCCCGGCGAGCCGATGGTGCGTGCCAAGGTCGACGTCCAGCCGATCGTGGTCCAAGTCGATGCTTTGGCTGGCGGCTGGCGGCTCAATCACGCGGGCGGCCAGGCCGATGCCCTGGTTCTGAGGCCGCGCCAGGCCGAGCTCTACGCCCTAATGCCGATCAAGGCGGCGCCCGACACGTCGAAGTTCCTGCTGTCGCCGATGCCCGGCCTGCTCGCCTCGCTGGCGGTCAAGGAAGGCCAGGAGGTCAAGTCGGGCGAGGCGTTGGCCGTAGTCGAGGCGATGAAGATGGAGAACGTGCTGCGCGCCACGCGCGACGGCACGGTCAAGACGCTGCATGCCAATTCCGGCGACAGCCTGCGTGTCGACCAGAAGATCCTCGAATTCGCCTGATGGCGCTGCAGGCTCGCCTAACGATTACGGGTCGCGTGCAGGGTGTCGGCTATCGCGACTGGACGATGATCACGGCGCGGCGTCTTGGCCTCACCGGCTGGGTGCGCAATCGCCGCGACGGCTCGGTCGAGGCGCTGATCGTTGGCGAGGAGACGGTGGTTGGGCAGATGATTGAAGCCTGCCAGCGCGGGCCGAGCCTGGCACAGGTCGAGGCGGTCGACGTCGATCCGGTCGATCTCGACATCCTGCCGGCCGGCTTTACGCTGCTGCCGACCGAGTAGCCTCGCCCATAACCTCATCGAACGTCTCGGCCAGCGCGACATCGAGATCGGCCATCGTCACCGGCAGGCCGAGATCGACCAGCGACGTCACGCCGTGCTCGGCGATGCCGCAGGGCACGATGCCGTCATAGTGCGAAAGATCGGGCTCGACGTTGATCGAGATGCCGTGGAACGACACCCAGTGCCGGATGCAAATGCCGATGGCCGCGATCTTGTCCTCGCGCGACAGCCGGGTGACCCAGACGCCCACGCGGCCGGCGCGTCGCTCGGCCCGGACGTTGAAGCGGGCGAGGGCGCGGATGGTCCACTCCTCCAGATCGAAAACGAAGCGGCGGACGTCCTGTTTTCGGTTGCGCAGGTCGAGCATCACATACGCTACGCGCTGGCCGGGGCCGTGATAGGTGTATTGCCCGCCGCGGCCGGCGACATGGACGGGAAAGCGCAGCGGCTGCAGAAGATCGGCAGATTTCGAACTGGTGCCGGCGGTATAGAGCGGCGGGTGCTCCAGCAGCCACACGAGTTCCGATGCGCGGCCGGCATGGATGTCGGCCACGCGCGTCTCCATCGTCGCCAGTGCCTCCGCGTAGGGCACGGGCGAGTCGGAAATGCGCCATTCCGGGCGTTGCGGGCCTGTCATGGAGGTAAATTCGGCGGTTCCGGGGCAATGCGCAATGGCGGGGCCGCTTCGCCTTGCCACTGGAGGGTCGATTTGGTATCCCCCGCCCCATCGAACCGGCGCGGCCATGGCGGAATTGGTAGACGCGCTAGCTTGAGGTGCTAGTGCCGCGAGGCGTGGAAGTTCGAGTCTTCTTGGCCGCACCAACTCGCCGGTTCGATCGAAAAGGATTGTCAGGTAAGCCGCCCGTTGGTGTCGTCCAACTGGCGGCCCTTTTTGTAGGCGCAGGCGGGAGGCGATCTTGGCGGATGAATTGACCGAGAGCGCGCTCCGTTACCATCGCCTGCCGCGGCCGGGGAAGATCGAAGTCGTTCCCACCAAGCCGCTGGCCACCCAGCGCGACCTCTCGCTCGCCTATTCGCCCGGCGTGGCGGCGGCGTGCGAGGAGATCGTGCGCGATCCCGCGATGGCGGCCGAACTCACGGCGCGCGCCAACCTGGTCGCCGTGGTGACCAACGGCACGGCGGTGCTCGGTCTCGGCGCCATCGGGCCGCTCGCCGCCAAGCCGGTGATGGAAGGCAAGGGCGTCCTCTTCAAGAAATTCGCCGGTATCGACGTCTTCGATCTCGAGCTGGCCGAACTCGACCAGGACAAGCTCGTCGACATGGTGGCGGCGCTGGAGCCGACTTTCGGCGGCATCAACCTCGAGGACATCAAGGCGCCGGAATGTTTCTACGTCGAGCAGAAGCTGCGCGAGCGCATGTCGATCCCGGTGTTCCACGACGACCAGCACGGCACCTCGATCATCGTCGGCGCCGCCTTGCTGAACGGCCTCGCCCTGGTCGGCAAGGATATCTCCAAGGTGAAGCTGGTGGCGTCGGGCGCGGGGGCGGCGGCGTTGTCGTGCCTCGGCCTGCTCGAGAAGCTCGGCCTGCCGCGCGAGAACATGTGGGTCACCGACATCGCCGGCGTGGTCTGGAAGGGCCGCAACGAGCTGATGGACCCGTGGAAGGAGCGTTATGCGCGCGACACCCAGGCGCGCACGCTGAGCGAAGTGATCGGCGACGCCGACATCTTCCTCGGCCTGTCGGCCGGCGGCGTGCTGAAGCGCGACATGGTGGCGAAGATGGCCAAGAGGCCGCTGATCTTCGCGCTCGCCAATCCCACGCCCGAGATCATGCCCGAGGAGGTCAAGGCGGTGCGCGACGACGCCATCATGGCGACGGGCCGCAGCGACTATCCCAACCAGGTCAACAACGTCCACTGCTTCCCCTATATCTTTCGCGGCGCCCTCGATGTCGGCGCCAAGACCGTGAACGACGAGATGAAGATCGCCTGCGTGCGGGCGCTGGCCGAGCTTGCGCGCAAGGAGCCGTCGGAAGTCGTGGCCCGCGCCTTCGGCGAGCAGGTTGGCGGCTTCGGTCCCACCCAGATCATCCCCAAGCCGTTCGATCCGCGCCTGATCGTCGAGCTGGCGCCGGCGGTGGCCAAGGCTGCGATGGACTCAGGCGTCGCCACGCGGCCGATCGCCGATTTCGACGCCTATCGCCAGAACCTCAGCCAGTTCGTCTTCAAGTCGGGCCTGGTCATGCGTCCGGTGCTCGAACAGGCGCGCAACGCACCCAAGCGGGTGATCTTCAGCGCCGGCGAGGACGATCGCGTGCTGCGCGCCGCGCAGATCGTCATCGACGAGCGCATCGCCTTGCCGATCCTGATCGGCCGGCCGGAGATCATCAAGCGGCGGGCCGAGCGTCTGGGCTTGCGCTTCCGCCCCGGCATCGATGCCGAGCTGATCGATCCCTCCAACGATCCGCGCTACGACCGCTATTGGAGCGCCTACCATGCGCTGATGGAGCGCAGCGGCGTCACCGAGCCCACGGCGCGCAACCTCGTGCGCTCCAGCCCGACCCTGATTGCCGCGCTTGCCGTGAAACTGGGCGACGCCGACGCCATGATCGCCGGCGCCTACGGCCGCTTCCGCACCCACTTCAACCATGTCCGAGACGTCATCGGCATGCGTGAGGGTGTGCGGCACATGGCCGGCCTCAGCCTGCTCGCCATGCCGACGCGCTCGCTGTTCATCGCCGACACCTATGTGAACGACGATCCCGACGCCGAGACCGTGGCCGACATCACGCTGCTGGCCGCCGACGAGGTCCTGCGTTTCGGCATCCAGCCCAAGGTGGCGCTGCTGTCGCATTCGAGCTTCGGCAGTTCCGATCATCCCTCGGCGCGCAAGATGGCCAGGGCGGTGGAGATCCTGCATCAGCAGGCGCCAAACCTCGAAGTCGACGGCGAAATGCACGGCGATGCAGCGCTCGATACAGTGCTGCGCGGCAACGTCTTTCCGACGTCGAGCCGTCTCAAGGACGGGGCCAATCTCGTCGTCTGCCCGTCGCTCGATGCCGCCAACATCGCCTTCAACCTGCTCAAGGTCGCGGCCGACGGCCTGCATATCGGGCCGGTGCTGCTCGGCACGGCACTGCCGGCGCATGTGCTGACGCCGTCGGTGACGGCTCGCGGCATCCTCAACATGACGGCGCTGGCCGTCGTCGAAGCCCAGCGGCAGGCGGAGTTGAGGGCGGGGGCGCGCGGGTGAACCCGCCGACGAACGCCCTCGACGAAGTGACGCCGGACCTCGTCCGGCGCATCGAGGAGGGACTCGCCGAAGGCCGCACCGAGGATGTCAGGGCGCTGCTGTCGGGCCTCGGCCCGGCCTGGCAGGCCGACGTGCTCGAGCAGGTGAGCGAGCCGCAGCGCGACCAGCTCGTCGACATCCTCAAGCGTGATCTCGACCCCGAGGCGCTGACCGAGCTCGACGAGGAGGTCCGCGACGACGTTTTCGACCAGCTCGACAGCAAGGAAATCGCCGCCGCCGCCCACCAACTCGAGGCCGATGACGCGGCCAGCCTGCTCGAGGACATGCCGGAGGCGGAGCGGCGCGAGATCCTGGACGCGCTGCCGGCCGACGAGCGTGCCGACATCGAAAGTGCGCTGGCCTATCCGGAGGACACCGCGGGCCGCCTCATGCAGCGCTCGCTGGTCAAGGTCCTGGACAACTGGACCGTCGGCCAGGTGATCGACTACTGCCGCGAGGCGACAGATTTGCCCGACGACGTCTACGATATCTTCGTCATCGACTTAGCGGGCCAGCTGCGCGGCTCGGTGCCGCTCGGCCGCATGCTGCGCGCCAAGCGTCCGGTGCCGATCCTCGACCTCGTCGATCCCGACATTCTTGCCGTGCCGGTGACGGCGCCGCAGGAGGAGGTGGCGCATCTCTTCCGCGACCAGAATCTGGTGTCCTGCCCGGTCATCGACGACGACCGCCGGTTGCTCGGCGTGATCATGGTCGACGATGTGGTCGACGTGATCGACGAGGAGGCGAGCGAGGACCTCCTGAAGATGGGCGGCGTCGGCGTCGACGACATGCACGCCGGCACCGTGCGCACCGCCCAGCAGCGGGCGTGGTGGCTGGGCGTCAATCTCGTCACGGCGGTGATCGCCTCGCTGGTGATCGGCCAGTTCGAGGGCGCCATCGAGAAGATCGTGGCGTTGGCCGTGCTGATGCCGATCGTGGCCTCGATGGGCGGCAATGCCGGCACGCAGACCGTCACGGTCGCGGTGCGCGCACTGGCCATGGGCGAGCTGACGCCGGCCAATGCGCTGCGCTTCGTCGCCAAGGAGGCGGCCGTCGGCGGCCTCAACGGCATGATCTTCGCCGTCATCATGGGGGCCGCCGTGATGACCTGGTATCACGACTGGCGGCTGGGCGCGGTGATCGCCGCCGCCATGGTCTGCAATCTGCTGGCCGCCGCACTCGCCGGCACGCTGATCCCGCTCGGCCTGCGCAAGTTCGGCGTCGATCCGGCGGTGTCGTCGACGGTGTTCCTGACCACCGTCACCGACGTGGTGGGCTTCCTCGCTTTCCTCGGGCTGGCGACGATTTTCCTATTTTAGGGGCGTTTTTCCCGAAACTTCCCGACGGGTCGGGAAACCTTCGTTGCCGATGGCATCGGCCTAAAAGGCAATTTTCCCGATTCCCCGTCCGACCCCCCTAAATCGTCCTACCGTAGGAAATCCAGCCGGATGTTGCTATTGCGCCGGCGGGGTATCGTGGGAACGGGGGGAACGTCCAATGTCCGCGATCACTCGAATCACGGCGTCGCTGGTGCTGCTGCTTGCGGCATCGGCGAGCCATGCCCATAGCATTGCGCCGGCCATGCGGCCGCTCGAGGCGCTGGGTGAAGTCCTCGCTGCTGTCGTTCAACGACGCCAATGTCACCGGCAACTACGCCGTCTTCCATGCCAGGCTGTCCAAGTCGTTCCTCCAGCAGTTTCCGCCGGAGAAGTTGAAGGAGGTTTTCCGGCAGTTCAACGAAAAGCCGATCGACCTCGACATCGTGGCGGCGATGCCGCCGATCTACGACCAGGAGCCGACGGTCGATGGCGACGGCAAGCTGACGGTGAAGGGCTTCTTCGCGACGGAGCCGACGCGCGTCAATTTCGAGATGGACTTCGTCCTCGCCGGCGACGAATGGAAGCTGCTGCGGCTGAACGTCGTTCTCGCGCCCGTTCCCTAGCCCTCAAAACAGGCCAATCATCCCCATGATCCCCAATGCGATGCCGCCGTTCGACTTCGGCCTCGGCGAGACCGCCGACGAGCTGCGCGACCAGGTCCAGCGCTTCGCCGCGGCGGAGGTGGCGCCGATCGCCGCGGAGATCGATAAGTCCGACCGCTTCCCGCGCGAGTTGTGGCCCAAGATGGGGGCGCTCGGCCTGCATGGCATCACCGTCGCCGAGGAGTATGGCGGCGCCGGTCTCGGCTATCTCGAGCATGTCGTGGCCGTCGAGGAGCTGAGCCGCGGCTCGGCCGCAGTGGGCTTGAGCTACGGCGCGCACTCCAATCTCTGCATCAACCAGATCAGCCGCAACGGCAGCGACGAGCAGAAGAAGCGCTTCCTGCCGAAGCTGGTGTCGGGCGAGCATGTCGGCAGCCTCGCCATGAGCGAATCGGGGGCGGGCTCCGACGTCGTGTCGATGAAGCTGCGCGCCGACAAGAAGGGCGACCGCTACGTGCTGAACGGCACCAAGATGTGGATCACCAACAGCCCCGATGCCCAGGTTGTCGTGGTCTATGCCAAGACCGATCCCGCTGCCGGCGCGCGCGGCATCACCACCTTCATCGTCGAGACCGACCGCAAAGGCTTCAAGGTCGCCCAGAAGCTCGACAAGATGGGCATGCGCGGTTCCTCGACCGGCGAGCTGGTGTTCGAGGATTGCGAGATCCCCGAGGATAACGTGCTCGGCCCGGTGGGCAAGGGCGTCAACGTGCTGATGAGCGGGCTCGACTACGAGCGCGCGGTGCTGGCGGCGGGACCGCTCGGCATCATGCAGTCGGCGATGGACATCGTCGTGCCCTATGTCCACCAGCGCCACCAGTTCGGCGAGCCGATCGGCTCGTTCCAGCTCGTGCAGGGCAAGCTCGCCGACATGTACACCACGATGAACGCCTGCAAGGCCTATGTGTATGCCGTGGCCAAGGCCTGCGACCGCGGCCAGACTACGCGCAAGGATTCCGCCGGCGCCATCCTCTACGCCGCCGAGAAGGCGACGCAGGTGGCGCTCGACGCCATCCAGCTCCTGGGCGGCAACGGCTACATCAACGACTATCCAACCGGCCGCCTGCTGCGCGACGCCAAGCTCTACGAGATCGGCGCCGGCACCAGCGAGATCCGCCGCATGCTGATCGGCCGCGAGCTCTTCGCCGAGTCGGCTTAGGGCCGGAGTATCCGCAGTGTTGTCCAACGCTCTTGGCGCGGCCATCCGGCATGAATGGGACCTCGATCCGGGCTTCCTGACCGTCAATCACGGCTCTTTCGGCGCGACGCCGCGCGTGGTGCTGGCGGCGCAGGATAGCTGGCGCAAGCGGATGGAGGCGCAGCCCACTCGCTTCTTCGCCCTCGAGCTGCCGCCGGCGCTCCGGGAGGCGGCCGCGATACTGGCCCGCTTCCTCGGCGTCGAAGCGGAGGACGTGGCCTTCGTCCCCAACGCGACGACGGGCTGCAATGCCGTCCTGCGCTCGCTGCGGCTTCAGGCGGGCGATGAAATCCTTCACGTGAGCCACGTCTACAACGCCGTGCGCAATACGATCGGTCACGTCGCGGAGCGCGCGGGCGCCAGCGTCGTGGTGGCCGACGTGCCCTTTCCTCGGACGGAAGCGGCGGCAATTCTGAAGAACATCGAGAAGGCGATTACCAAGCGGACCCGGCTCGCCGTCATCGACCACATCACGTCGCCCAGCGGCCTGGTGCTGCCGATCGAGGGCATCATCCGGCTTTGCCACGCCGCCGATGTTCCCGTTCTGGTGGATGGGGCGCATGGACCGGGGCAGGTCCCCTTGAACCTGACGACACTCGACGCCGACTGGTACGTCAGCAATTGTCACAAGTGGCTGTCGGCCCCGAAGGGCTGCGGGTTCATCCATGCGCGCCGCGACCGTCAGGCAGAGCTTCATCCCGTGACCATTTCGCATGGCTATGGTGAGGGCTTCACCAGCGAGTTCGACTGGACGGGGACCGTGGACCCGACAGCCTTCCTTGCGCTGCCGGCCGCGCTCGATTTTTTTGCCCGGCTGGGCGGCGCCGCGCTGATGGAGCGCAACAGGCGCCTCGCCGCGGAGGCGGGCGCCTTGGTGGCCGCGCGATTGGAAACGGAAGTCGGCGGTTCTTTCGAGACGGCCGGCAGCATGGCGAGCGTTCGCCTGCCGATCAGCCGTGAGTCGAAGAGGTCCGAGGCCGTCGCGGTGCGGCGGACTTTGTATGCGGCCGGCATGGATAGTCCCGTGCATCCGCTGGCCGGGGGCATGTGGCTCCGGCTCTCGGCCTACGCCTACAACGAGATCGAGGATTACGAGCGCCTAGCGGAGCGGCTGCCCGCGGTGCTGGCCAAGCTTGGCGATTGACGTGGACCGTTCTTCAATACACACTGTGTATGGGAATCATGCCGCGCTATCTCACCGAACAGGACATCGCCGACTTCCGCGCCGAGCTGTGCAAGGTCGCGACCGAGCGTTTCGCGCGCTTCGGCTACGAGGGTGTCACCATGCGCCAGCTCGCCGAGGCGCTGGGCTGCAGCCCCAAGACGCCCTACCGCTACTTCAAGGACAAGGCCGACATCCTGTCGATGGTGCGGGCGCAGGCCTTCGCCAAGTTCGCCGATGCGCTCGAGGCGGCGGCGGCCAAGCCGGGCACGCCGCTCGAGCGGGCGCGGCGCAGCGGCGAGGCCTACCTGCAGTTCGCCTTCAAGAACCCGCACGCCTATCGCATCATGTTCGATATCGACGTGCCGCTCGACGAGAGCCATGCCGAGCTCGAGGCGCAATCCAGGCGCGCCGCCCAGTACATCACGCGCGGCGCCGAGCAGCTTGCCGAGGCCGGGATGATTGCGGTCGATCCCGTGCTGTTCGGCTGGTCGATGTGGGCGGCGACGCACGGCCTGGTCATGCTGCATCAATCGGGCATGCTGAAGCATGGTCCGGATTACCGCACCCTCGCCGACTTCCACGGCTTCCTGATGGTGAAGGTCGCGGGCGCGCCCATACCCGCACCCGTGAAAAAGACGGGGAAGAAGAAATGAGCGCGGGCGTCACGGCGGGCGAACGCTTCCGCAGCTGGGCCGATATCCAGACCAATGCTGCGCGCGCCGCCGGTGGCCTCGCAGCGATGGGCGTCGACGAGGACGACAGCGTCGCCCTGATGCTGCGCAACGACTTCGCGACCTTCGAGCTCAACATGGCGGCGAGCCAGCTCGGCGTCTATGCCGTGCCGATCAACTGGCATTTCACGCCGGAGGAGGCGGGCTACATCCTGGCCGACTCCAGCGCCAAGGCGCTGGTGATCCATGCCGACCTGCTGGCGCAGATTGCGCCCGGCATTCCAGCCGGCGTGAAGGTGCTCGTTGTGCCGACGCCCGATGAGATCGCGGCGGCCTATGGCGTGCCGGCGGAGAAGCGCGCGGCGCTGGCCGGCGTCGAGACCTGGGACGCGTTGCTTGCGCGCAGCACGCCCAATACGGCGCCGCCCAAGGCGTCGCGCGGCAGCATGATCTACACTTCGGGCACTACCGGCCGGCCCAAGGGCGTGCGGCGCCGGCCGTCGACGCCCGAGATGCAGCAGGCCGCGGCGCAGGAGGTCGGGCGCTACTGGGGCATCGTCGCCGATCCCTCGATCGTCGTGCTGATGAACGGGCCGATGTATCACTCCGCGCCCGCCGCCTACGGCATGGGCAGCGCGCGGCTCGTGCTGCATGTCGTGCTGCAGCCGCGCTTCGATGCCGAGGACATGCTGCGCCTGATCGATCGGCATCGGGTCAGCCACATGCACATCGTGCCGACCATGCTGGTGCGCCTGCTGCGCCTGCCCGAGGAGGTGCGCGGCCGATACGACGTGTCGTCGCTGCGCTGGGTCACGCATGGCGCGGCGCCCTGTGCGCCGGCGGTCAAGCGCCAGATGATCGAGTGGTGGGGACCGGTCATCAACGAATACTACGGCGCCACCGAGACCGGCATCGTGGTCTGGCACAATTCGGCCGAGGCGGTCGCCAGGCCCGGCACGGCCGGCCATGTCATTCCCGGCGCCACGCTGCGCATCGTCGACGAGCAGGGCCGCGACGTGAAGCAGGGCGAGATCGGCGAGATTTACCTGCGCGGGCCCCATCTCGCGGAGTTCACCTACAACAACGACGACGCCAAGCGCCGCGAGGTGGCGCTCGACGATCTCGTGACCGTGGGCGATGTCGGCTACCAGGATGCCGACGGCTACGTCTTCCTGTGCGACCGCAAGCGCGACATGATCATCTCGGGCGGCGTCAACATCTACCCGGCCGAGATCGAATCGGTGCTGATCCAGATGCCGGGCGTGCGCGACTGCGCGGTCTTCGGCATCCCCGACGAGGAGTTCGGCGAGCAGATCTGCGCCCATGTCGAGCCGATCGCCGGCGAGGCGATCGATGCGATGGCCGTGCGGGCCTATCTTGGCGAGCGCGTGGCGCGCTACAAGGTGCCCCGGGTCGTCGAGTTCAGTTCCGCCCTGCCGCGCGAAGATTCGGGCAAGATCTTCAAACGCAAGCTGCGCGCCCCATATTGGGAAAAGACCGGGCGTTCCATCTAGAGGGCCATCTGAGGCACCAATGTCAGACGACGACGTCACCCTGATCGGCAAGATCAAGAGCAAGCTTATAGACAGCAAGCAGAAGTGGGCCGAGGACGGCCGCCTGCTGACGGGCAAGACCGCCGCCCATTCCCAGCGCCTGCCGCCGGGGCAGCGTCGGGTCGAGAACTGGCCGGTGCTCGATCTCGGCGTGAAGCCGGAGATTCCCACCCATGCGTGGCGGCTGTTCGTCGACGGCGAGGTCGAGAACCCCGTGACCCTGAAGTGGGGTGAGTTCACCGACCTGCCCAAGACTAGGCTGACCAGCGACATCCATTGCGTGACCGCGTGGTCGCGCTACGACAACAAATGGGAGGGCGTGAGCGCGCGTGACCTGCTCGCCCTGGTGAAGCCCAAGGCCGAGGCAAAATACGTCATCTTCCACTCCTACGACACCTACACCACCAACGTGCCGATCGAGGATTTCTCGGCCGCCGACGTGATGCTGGCCTGGAGCTGGAACGGCGAGCCGATCAGCGTCGAGCATGGCGGGCCGCTGCGCGTGGTGATGCCGAAGCTCTATTTCTGGAAGAGCGCCAAGTGGATCAAGCGCGTGGAATTCTCGGTGCTCGACAAGCCGGGCTTCTGGGAAGTGCGCGGCTATCACAATTACGGCGATCCCTGGCTGGAACAGCGCTACGATGACGAAGTAGAGGGGAACTGAAATGAACGCCCACGATTTTTCGCTGAAGACGATCGACGGTAAGCCGCTGCCGATGAAGAGCTTTGCTGGCAAACCGGTGCTGGTCGTCAATGTCGCCTCGTATTGCGGGCTGACGCCGCAATACACCGACCTTGAGAAGCTGCACGAGACCTACGGGCCCAAGGGCCTCGTGGTGCTGGGCGTGCCGTGCAACGATTTCGGCGCCCAGGAGCCGCGCAGCGAGGGCGAGATCGCCAAGTTCTGCGACAGCATGTACGGTGTGAAGTTTCCGCTCGCCTCGAAGGAGAAGGTGATCGGGGCGAATGCGCATCCGCTCTACAAGTGGATCGCCGGCAAGCTCGGCGACGAGGCGCTGCCCAAGTGGAACTTCCACAAGTACCTGATCGGCAAGGACGGTGAGCTGCTCGAGACCTTCGGCAGCCGCGTCTCGCCGGGCTCCGCCGAGGTCAATACGGCGATTGAGCGATCGATCGCGTGAGGTTGTCGCGCGCCGCCACCTCGAAACGTTCGCGGAAGTAGGGCGTGGCGTAGAGGAACGGCCGCAGTATGCCCGCCAGGAAATTGGCGCGGGCCTTCCAGGAGGCTGTTTCGTCGGCGAACAGGTGCAGGTTCTCGTGCCGGATGCCCCGCGTATGGCGCTGGAATTCCTCCCAGGGTGCCGCCAGCCGCCACAGATCGAGATCGCAGACGCGGGCGGCTTCCGGCGGCGGCGGCTCGGCGTGCCGCGTAGCCTCGACGATGCGGGCGGCGCGGTCGAGATCGATGTCGCGCAGGCCGAGGGTCGCGGCTGTCGCGCGCATCAGCAGGGCAGATAATTTCTCGTTGTCGCCAGGCGGCGCGCCCGGCACGTAGACGGCGTCGTGGAACAGGAGTGCCAGTTGCTCCGGATCGTCGAGGTCGGGCACGTGCTTGCCGGCAAGTGCGATCAGCTCGTCGAGATGTTCGGTGTCGTGATAGCCGCGGTGCGGTTGCCCATAGTGTAGCCGCGCCGCGTCGACCAGTGCGCGGTTGGCGAACGGGCTCATCGGGGCACGAGCACGCGGCGAATGCCGGCGAAGACGTTGTGGAACATTTCGGTGGTCAGCCGGCCGGTGTTCGTATTGTAGCGCGAGCAATGATAGCTGTCGGCGAGCTTCAGGCCGTTGGGCAGGTCGTGTAGCCGGGCATGGATGAACGGGTACTTGCTGGCGGGCTTCACGTTGAGCGCGCGCAGCACCTGGTCGTGCGCGCCCTTGCCCAGCGCCAGGATGATTTCGAGGTTGGGCATTGCCGGCAGCTCGGACTGCAGGAACGGGCGGCAGGCCGCGAACTCGGCGGGCAGGGGCTTGTTCTCCGGCGGCAGGCAGCGCACGGCGTTGGCGATGCGGGCATCGACCAGCTCGAGGCCGTCCTTGGGGTCGGCCTTGAAGGTGCCCTTGGAGAAGCCGTACTTCGCCAGCGTCGAGTAGAGGAGGTCACCCGCGTAGTCGCCGGTGAACGGCCGGCCGGTGCGGTTGGCGCCCTTCATGCCGGGCGCCAGGCCGACAATCAGCATGCGGGCGTCGAGGTTACCAAAGGACTTTACCGGCGCGTTGTGCCAGTCGGGAAACTTGGCGCGGAGCTCACGTAGAAAGCCCGCGAGCCTGGGGCATCGCGGGCAATCTCGTGGCGGTTCGACGAAAGGCGCGGTCACTCGCCTATACTGAGGCGAACCGCGTTTAAGCCGAGCGGATCAGCTGCTCCTGGGGAGCGTCATCCTCGTGCTCGTCCTGCTCGCGGTTGTTGAGCGACGGCGCCATGTTGGCTGCACGCGGCGCACGCTCGGCCGGGTTACGGGCGATCAGGGCAGCGAGTTCCGAGAGCTCGATGAAGTCGTCGGCCTGGCGGCGCAGTTCGTCGGCGACCATCGGCGGCGAGGATTTGATCGTGCTCACCACCGAGACGCGCAGGCCGCGGCGCTGCACGGCCTCGACGAGGCGGCGGAAGTCGCCGTCGCCGGAGAACAGGATCACGTGGTCGAGATGCTCGGCCATTTCGAGCACGTCGATGGCGAGCTCGATGTCCATGTTGCCCTTGATCTTGCGGCGGCCCATGGCATCGGTGAATTCCTTGGTCGGCTTGGTGACCATGGTATAGCCGTTGTAGTCCAGCCAATCGATCAGCGGACGGATCGGCGAGTACTCCTGATCCTCGACCAGCGCGGTGTAGTAGTAGGCGCGGACGAGCCGGCCCTTCTCACGGAACACCTTGAGCAGGCGACGGTAGTCGATGTCGAATCCCAGAGCGCGCGCGGCGGAGTAAAGGTTCGCGCCATCTATAAAAAGCGCTACGCGCTCGTTCTCGTAAAAGTTGCCTTTCATGGCATAATCCTTTTTTCGCGATATGCGCCGGAGGGGGCGTATTAATAAATTCAACGGCCGGTTAGGCTAACGTGCTGTCCGGGCGGAAGTCGAGTGTAAGTTAATACCCCATTTGTCACAAGGGGTTAGCGGGTGAAAAAGGCTCCTGGAAAGATCTACCTAGCGCTGGGGGCCAACCTCCCACATCCGCTACATGGGTCCCCTGTGGCCACCCTACAAGTTGCACTTAATGCCTTGAAGCAATGCAATATTCTCCCTGTCCGGATTTCCCCCTGGTACCGCTCGGCGCCCGTGCCGGCCTCCGATCAGCCCTGGTACGTGAACGGCGTGGCCGAAGTCGAAACGAATCTTTCTGCCGACACCCTGCTAATTCAGCTCCACGCCGTGGAGGCTGAATTGGGCCGGGGGAGGGGCACCCTGAACGCCGCCCGGCAGATCGACCTCGATTTGATCGACTATGGCGGCGAAATCGCCCCGGGGGGGCCGAGGAGGGCCATCCTGCCCCATCCGCGTCTCACCGAAAGGGCATTCGTGCTGAAGCCTCTGGCCGATCTGGCGCCCGATTGGCGCCATCCCGTCACCGGAGCTGCGATCGGCGACTTGCTGGCGGCCCTGCCGCCGGGCCAGCTCACCGAACGCGTGGAACCGTAGCCGGGCTTGCGTTTTACCGCTAAGCGCGTATAACCCGCCGCTCTCCGGAACCCGAGGATTTACATGGCGCGTGTCACCGTCGAAGACTGCATCGTGCAGGTGCCCAACCGCTTCGATCTCGTCATGCTCGCCGCCCAGCGGGCGCGCGACGTTTCCGCCGGCGCGGCGATCCTGGTCGATCGCGACCGCGACAAGAACCCGGTCGTGGCGCTGCGCGAGATCGCCGAAACCAAGCTCGACCACGGCGTGCTTCGCGACTCGCTGATCTCTGGCATGCAGAAGCATGCCGACATCGACAAGCCGGAAGAGGTCAACGAGATGGCCGAACTCGAGCAGGAGCTGGCCGCCGCGTTGGCCCAGGGCGGCGCCGAAGCGGCCCAGCCCAAGGCCCTGCCGATGGCCGAGGAAGACGACGTCACGGAGTAGGCTTAGCCGGGCTCAGCCCTGCTATTCGCGCAAACATCGTGGAGTTAGGGGCGAATCGCACCATATAATGTGCGATTGCCATGATTCGACAGTTCGAGCTCGTTGAGCGCGTCCAGTCCTACGATCCCGATGCGGACGAGGACATGCTGAACCGCGCCTACGTCTATGGCCTGAAAAAGCACGGCACCCAGCTCCGGGCCTCGGGCGACCCCTACTTCTCCCATCCGGTCCAGGTGGCGGGCATCCTGTCGGAGATGAAGCTCGACACCGCCTCGATCGTGACCGGCCTGCTGCACGACACGCTGGAGGACACCGACGCTACGCGCGACGAACTCGCCGGCCTGTTCGGCGAGGACATCGCCCGGCTGGTCGATGGCGTCACCAAGCTGTCGCGGCTGGAAGTCCAGTCGGAGAGCACCAAGGAAGCCGAGAACCTGCGCAAGCTGGTGCTGGCGATGTCGTCGGACATCCGCGTGCTACTGGTGAAGCTCGCCGATCGGCTGCACAACATGCGCACGCTGCATCACATCAAGGATCCGGCGCGGCGCAAGCGCATCGCGCGCGAGACCATGGATCTTTACGCGCCGCTGGCCTCGCGCATCGGCATGGAGAAGGTCAAGCGCGAGCTGGAAGAACTGGCCTTCGCCGAGCTCAATCCCGACGGGCGCGCCTCGGTGCTGGCGCGCCAGGGCTTCCTGCGCGAGCAGGGCGAGCAGCTGGTGCCGCAGATCGAGGGCGAGCTGATCAAGACGCTGAAGGAGGGCGGGCTCAAGGCCGAGGTCGTCGGCCGCGAGAAGACGCCCTATTCGATCTGGCGCAAGATGCAGAGGAAGAACGTGTCGTTCGAGCAGCTCTCCGACATCATGGCCTTCCGCATCATCGTCGACAGTGTGCCCGACTGCTATCAGGCGCTGGGGCTGCTGCACGGCAAGTATCAGGTCGTGCCGGCGCGCTTCAAGGACTACATCTCCGTCCCCAAGCCCAACGGCTATCGCTCGCTGCATACCGGCGTGATAGGTCCGCTCGGCCAGCGCATCGAGATCCAGATCCGCACCGAGGAGATGCAGGACCAGGCCGAGCGCGGCGTCGCCGCCCACTGGATCTACAAGGAAGGCGGTCCGTCGACCGACGCGCCGCAATATGCCTGGCTGCGCAGCCTGGTCGACATCCTCGACAAGGCGCCCAACGCCGAGGAATTTCTAGAGCACACCAAGCTCGAGATGTTCCAGGACCAGGTGTTCTGCTTCACGCCCAAGGGCAAGCTGATCGCCCTGCCGCGCGGCGCCACGCCGATCGATTTTGCCTATGCGGTGCACAGCCAGGTCGGCGACACCTGCGTCGGCGCCAAGATCAACGGCCGCATGCTGCCGCTCAGGACGCAGCTCTCGAACGGCGACCAGATCGAGATCGTGACGTCGAAGGCGCAGACGCCGTCGCCGACCTGGGAGCGCTTCGTCGTCACCGGCAAGGCCAAGGCCGCGATTCGCCGCTTCATCCGCACGCGCCAGCGCGAGCAGTACATCCAGCTCGGCAAGTCGCTGCTCGACAAGGCCTTCCACGAGGAAGGCTACGAGGTCACGGAAAAGGGCCTCGATGGCGTGAAGGCCAATTTCAAGCACGCCAACACCGACGACCTGATCGCCACGGTCGGCACCGGCCTGGTTGGCGCACGGGAGGTGCTGACCGCCGTCTATCCGGGTCTCAAGCAGCAGCGCAAGGCCGGTGCCGACGTCGTGCCGATCTCTCGCGCCCGCGCCAAGGGCGCCAAGTCGGCGGACAAGGAGCGGCTCAAGGCCAATGGCGGCCAGATCACGATCCGCGGGCTGATTCCTGGCATGGCCGTGCATTTCGCGCGCTGCTGCCATCCGCTGCCGGGCGACCGCATCGTCGGCATCATCACCACCGGCAAGGGCGTGACCATCCACACCATCGACTGCACTACGCTGGAGAGCTTCGCCGATTCGCAGGACCGCTGGATCGACGTCGGCTGGGATTCGGTCAACGAAAGCGGTGGCGCCTATACCGGCCGACTCAAGGTCACGGTGGCCAATCAGCCGGGCAGCCTGTCGAGTCTGTCGACGGTGATCGCCCGCCACGAAGGCAACATCTCGAACCTGCGCATCGTCAACCGCTCGATGGATTTCTTCGACATGGTGATCGATGTCGAGGTCTCCGACGTCAAGCACCTCGCCGACATCACGGCAGCACTGCGCGCCACGCCCGCGATCAACGCCGTCGAACGCGCGCGCAACTAGTTCCCGCAACCCTCCTCTCGAAAGTCTCGCCTATGTCCGCTGCGTCGTCGAAGCTGCGTCTGGGAGTGAACATCGATCACGTCGCCACGGTGCGCAACGCGCGCGGCACGCCGACGCCCGATCCCTTGCGGGCAGCCCAGCTCGCCGCTGCGGCCGGCGCTGACGGCATCACCGCGCATCTGCGCGAGGATCGCCGTCACATCGTCGACGACGACATCGCCCGCCTGATGGACAACATCAAGCTGCCGCTCAATTTCGAGATGGCCGCGACCGAGGAGATGGTGGCGATCGCCCTCAAGCACCGTCCTCACGCCGCCTGTATCGTGCCCGAGAAGCGCGAGGAGCGGACCACCGAGGGCGGGCTCGACGCGGTCGGCCAGCACAATCACCTGAAGCCGATGGTCTCGCGGCTGCGCGACGCCGGCATCCGCGTCTCGCTGTTCATCGAGGCCGACCCGCGCCAGCTTGAGGCGGCCGTGTCGCTCGGCGCGCCGGTCGTCGAGCTGCATACCGGGCGCTACTGCGAAATCGAAGGCGAGGCGCAGCGCGCCGAGCTGGTGCGCCTGCAAAAAGCGGCGGTCTTCTGCGAGAAGCTCGGCCTGGAATGCCATGCCGGTCACGGCCTCAACTACGAGAATGTCGCTCCGATCGCCGCCATTCCCAACGTGCGCGAACTCAATATCGGGCACTTCCTGATTGGCGAGGCGATCTTCGTCGGGCTGGAACAGGCGATCCGCGAGATGCGCCGCCTGATGGATGCGGCGCGCGGAGCTGCTGCGTGATTCTCGGCATCGGCAACGACCTCGTGGACATCAGGCGGATCGAGAAGTCGCTGGAACGCTTTGGCGAGCGCTTCATCCAGCGCGTGTTCACCGAAACAGAGCGCAAGCGCTCCGAAGGCCGCGCGACGCGCGCCGGCAGCTACGCCAAGCGCTTCGCCGCCAAGGAGGCCTGCTCGAAGGCGCTGGGCACCGGGTTTCGCCGTGGTGTCTTCATGCGCGACATGGGCGTGATCAACATGAGGGGCGGCAAGCCGACGCTTACCCTGACCGGCGGAGCGCTGGCGCAACTCGAGTCGATCACACCCGCCGGCATGACGGCGCAGATCGATCTTACGCTGACCGACGAGTATCCGCTCGCCCAGGCGATCGTGATCATTTCGGCGATTGCCAAGGCATGAAGCCGCCGTCGGTCGCGGGTCCGCAGCCATCGCGCTATGGCAAGGCGATTGGCATCACAGTCGCCGCGGTGCTGGGGCCGGTATTCGCGTTGGCGATCGTCGCAAGCGTCCTGGCCTCGGCAATGGGATGGAAGGCGTCCAGCTTGCCGTCGGCGTCGATGCAGCCGGGTCCTATTTCGTGCTGGGCGACAACCGCGACGATTCGCTCGACAGCCGGACTGGCAAGCCGAATGGCTGGTATGTCTCGATTGCCGACATAATCGGGCGTGCGAATTTCATCTACTGGTCCGGCTTCGAGCGGCTGGATCGCATCGGAATGGCCGTGAAATGACTGTTCCGGCGCACGCTCGATGCGAGACAGGGCCGCCGCCCCCTGCTATACGCGCGGCTCGTTTCAACCGGTATGGCGATGACGAACGTGGCTGAACGGCGCAAGCGTGGACAGGATAAATCGGGCGAATGGAGCGAGACCATCCGCACGGTGGTCTATGCCGTCCTGATTGCGCTCGTCGTGCGCACCTTCGCGATCGAGCCGTTCAATATCCCGAGCGGCTCCATGATCCCGACCCTGCTGGTCGGCGACTACCTGTTCGTGTCGAAATATTCCTACGGCTACAGCCGCCACTCCTTTCCGTTCTCCATGGGCTTCTTCTCCGGCCGCATCTGGGGCCAGATGCCCGAGCGTGGCGATGTGGCGGTCTTCAAGTATCCCGGCGACCAGGGCCAGGGCGTCAACCGCACCGACTACATCAAGCGCATCGTCGGCATGCCGGGCGATCGCATCCAGGTGATGGCTGGCGTCCTCAACATCAACGGCAAGCCGGTCGAGCGCCTGGGTATCGGCGATTACGTGCAGAGCGCCACCGGCGGCTACAAGAAGGGCACGCTTTTCAGCGAGTTGCTGCCCAACAATCGGCGCTATACGGTGCTGAAGAGCGATGGTGGTTCGACCTCCGACAACACGCCGGATTTCGTCGTGCCGGCGGGCAACTTCTTCGTCATGGGCGACAACCGCGATGATTCGCTGGACAGCCGCACGCAGCTTTATCTGCGCGACGGCAACGGCTTCGGGCGCCCGCGCGAGCAGCTCGGATGGTACGTACCGTTCGAGAACCTGGTCGGGCGCGCCGAATTCATCTTCTTCTCGCACGATCCCGCGGTGGCGGGTTGGCTCGAGCCCTGGAAATGGCCTGGGGCGATCCGCTTCAGCCGTTTCTTCATGGCGATACACTGAGAACGCGCACGGTCGATCTGGCCGCGTTGGCCGCCAGCGTGGGCCACAGCTTCAGGCAGGCCGACCTCGCGGCCGAAGCCCTGACCCACCGCAGCGCGCTCGACGGTCAGCCCGACCTCAAGAACCGCTTTCCCAACGGCAACGAACGACTGGAGTTCCTCGGCGATCGCGTGCTGTCGCTGGCCATCGCCGATCTGCTGCTGCGTCGCTTTCCCGACGAACGCGAAGGCGAACTGGCGCGCCGCCATAACGCGCTGGTGAGTGCGCCGACGCTGGCCGAAGTGGCCGAGGCGATCGGGCTCGGCGCCTATCTCGCTCTCGGCACGTCGGAGCGCAGCACCGAGGACGTCAAGCCCGCCATCCTGGCCGATGCCTTCGAAGCCCTGCTCGGCGCGATTTTCCTCGATGCCGGCTTCGTCGCGGCCGCCATTGTCATCGAGCGGCTGTTCGACGCGCGCCTCAGCGCTCAGCTCACCGCGCCACGCGATCCCAAGACGACGTTGCAGGAATGGGCCCAGGGCCGGCACCTGCCGTTGCCCGCCTATCGCGAGGTCGGCCGAGAGGGCCCACCGCATGCGCCGGTGTTCGTCGTTGAAGTCGCGGTGAAGGGCCAGCCACCGGAGCAGGGAAGGGGCGGCAGCAAGCGCGAGGCCGAACGGCTGGCCGCACTTGCCTTGGTCGACCGGCTGGGTGGCGCATGAGCGAACTCAAGACGCGCGCGGGCTTCGTCGCCATCGTCGGCGCGCCCAATGCCGGCAAATCGACGCTGGTCAATGCACTGGTCGGCTCCAAGGTCAGCATCGTCTCGCCCAAGGTGCAGACCACGCGCATGCGGGTGATCGGCATTGCCATGGCTGATTTGACCGATGGCACGCGTGCGCAGGTCGTGCTGGTCGATACGCCGGGTATTTTTCGCGTGGCCAAGCGCCGGCTCGAGCGCGCCATGGTCGCCGCCGCCTGGCAGGGCGCACAGGATGCCGATGTGATCGCGCTGATGGTCGATGCCGAACGCGGTGTCGGCGAGGAGACGCGCGCCATCGTCGAGCGGCTGAAGACGAGCAAGGCGCCGCGTTATCTGGTCCTGAACAAGATCGACCTCGTGCCGCGCGAAAAGCTGCTGACGCTGACGGCCGAGCTGAATGTGCTGCTGCCGTTCGAGCGCACCTTCATGGTGAGCGCGCTCAAGAGCGACGGCATCAACGACGTGCTCTCGACGGTCGCCGCGACCCTGCCGATGGGTCCGTTCCTCTATCCTGAGGACCAGGCGGCCGACCTGCCGCTGCGCCTGCTTGCGGCCGAAGTGACCCGTGAACAAGTGTTCCTGCAGCTTCATCAGGAACTTCCCTACGAAGCCGCGGTCGAGACCGAGAAGTGGGAAGAGCGCAAGGACGGCGGCGTACGCATCGAACAGATCATCCACGTCCAGCGCGAGGGCCAGCGCGCGATCTTCCTCGGCAAGGGCGGCGCGCGCATCAAGCAGATCGGCGCGCGGGCGCGACATGAGCTCGCCGAAATGCTCGAACGACCCGTGCATCTCTTCCTGCACGTCAAGGTGAGCGAGCGCTGGGCCGAAGACCCCTCACACTACCGCACGATCGGTCTCGAGTACGAGCCTAAGTAGGCACGAGCTCCGTCGTATGCATGACGGTGCCGGCAATGTCCCGGTGTGTCACGGTCATGGCGCCGCTGCGGCCATCGATCCTCACATGGCCGAAATTGCATGACCCGCCCGACGGGGCGGTGTTGAAGCGTCCGGCGGGCGGGGTTTTCTGCAACATGACCTGCGGGCCGAAGGTGCGGTCGAGCGCATTGGGTCCGAAGCCGCCGGCGCAGAGCGGGCCGGCCACGAACTCGTAGAACGGTACGAAATCCTGGAACGCGGCCTTGTTGGGATCGTAGTAGTGCGTGGCGGCGTAGTGCACGTCGCCGGTGATCCAGGCGACGTTGCGGATGTCCTCGCACTTGATGAAGGCCAGCAGGTCGGCGATTTCCAGTTCGCGGCCGAGCGACGGACCGTCATCGCCGTTGGCGACCGCCTCCGAGCCGGTCTTGGCGCGGAAGTCGTTCCACACCACGAGGCCGAGCGGCATGTCGGCGGCAACGATTTTCCAAGTGGCCCGCGACGATTTGAGCGCCTGTTTCAGCCGGGCTAGCTGCGCGGTGCCGAGAAAAGCCGTGGCAATCGTCTCGCGGTTGTCGCCGTTGGGATTGCGGTAGCTGCGCATGTCGATGCGAAAGACGTCGAGCCGAGGGCCGTAGGAAAGCCGCTGGTAGAGGCGCAGGGGGTCGTCGACGGCCCTGGCCGATCGGCAGATATTCGCGGAAGGCGCGCTCGGCGCGGGTCGCTAGCACGCGCACGCTCTTCTCCTTGTAGCGTGGGTCGCCGTCGAGCTCTTTCTCCCAGTACCAGTTGTCGATCACCTCGTGATCGTCCCACTGCGCCAGGATGGGCACCTCTGAATTGAAGGCGCGGAGGTTATCGTCGAGAAAATTATAACGGTGGTTGCCGCGGAACTCCTCCAGCGTCTCGGCGACCTTCGACTTAGCCTCGGTCACGGTGTTCCGCCAGATCTTGCCGTCGGGCAGCTTGCGCTCGGCTTGGAGCGGGTTGTCGGCATAGATCGTATCGCCGCTATGGACGAAGAAGTCGGGTGTGAGCTTGCGCATCGCCTCGTAGATCGTCATGCCGCCGCTGTCGGGATTGATGCCGAAACCCTGGCCCACCGTGTCGGCCGACCACACGAAGCTCACGTCGCTGTTGCCCGCGGGTGGCGTGCGGAAGCGGCCGGCGGAGGGCGCGCTCATCGCCGCACCGCCGTCGAGGTCGAGATAGGTCACGCGATAGTGCACGGTTTGGCCGGGCTTCATGCCCGTGATGCGCATGCGCGAGGTGAAGTCGGTGGCCTCCAGCGCCAGCGGCCCTTCGATGCGGTATGCGTCGTCGAACAGGTCGGTCGTGGCGTGCTCGACGAACATGCGCGCCGGCCGGTCGGAGCGGCTCCAGATGACGGCGCCGTCGGCGGAGAAATCGCCGGCTTGCACGCCCTGCAGGAGGCGCGGCCGCATCAGGGTCGAGGTCTGGGCAAAGATGCGTGTCGGCAGAGCCGCGGCCAACGCAGCTGCGCCTAGGAGCGAACGTCGCCGAATTCTCTTCATGGCTTACTCTAGCGCAGATCGACCACGTTCCGTATATCGGGCGCATGGACTGGAACGACGACGGCATCGTGCTTGCCGCACGGCCGCACGGCGAGACTGGCCTCGTGGTGTCGCTGCTGACGCGCGAGCATGGTCGGCACGCCGGCTTCGTTCCCGGCGGCGTATCCCGCAAGGTGCGGCCGACCTGGCAGATCGGCAACCTGGTCGAAGCCGGTTGGCGGGCGCGAACCGCCGAACAACTCGGCAATTTCAGTGGCGAGTTGCGCGAGGCCCATTCGGCGCGGGTACTCGACAGCGCCGTCGAGCTGGCGGGACTTTCGTCGGCCTGCGCCGTGGTCGATGCCGCGCTGCCCGAGCGCGAACCGCATCCGGCGATTTTCGAGGGGTTCCACGCCTTCCTGACCGTGCTCGGGCACGAGGGTTGGCCCGCCATCTATGTCCGGCTGGAACTCGGGCTCCTGCAGGAGCTGGGCTTCGGTCTCGACCTCGAAAAATGCGCCGCCACTGGCGCCACCGAGGATCTGGCCTACGTCTCGCCCAAGACCGGCCGGGCGGTCTCGCGGGCGGCGGCAGGGCCCTACAAGGAAAAGCTTTTGCCCTTGCCGCCGTTTCTATCCACCGGCGGTCTGCCGTCGGATGCGGAGCAATTGCGCCAAGGGCTCGACCTGACGGGCTATTTTCTCGAGCGTCACGTCTTTTGGCCCCACAACAAGCCCTTGCCTCCCGCGCGGGCGAGATTTATGGAAACCCTAGAACGCTAAAACAATGATGGTGGTGGAACGAACCGCCGCTGCTACCCCTCTTCAGTTCCGTCTAGATGGCAAAACGCAACAACGTCGTTCAGCTGGCGGCCGTGAGGCCGGTCCCGTTCGGGCAAGCGCTCCAGGAGCGCTACCTGTCATATGCGCTGTCGACCATCATGGCGCGCTCGCTGCCCGACGTGCGCGACGGGCTGAAGCCGGTGCATCGCCGGCTGATGTACGCCATGCGCCAGTTGCGGCTCGACCCCAACAGCCCGTTCAAGAAGAGCGCGCGCGTGGTCGGCGATGTGATCGGCCAGTATCACCCGCACGGCGACCAGTCGATCTACGACGCCCTGGTCCGTCTCGCCCAGGATTTCGCCGCCCGCTATCCGCTGATCGAGGGCCAGGGCAACTTCGGCAATATCGACGGCGATAACCCCGCCGCCATGCGCTACACTGAGGCGCGCCTCACTGCGGTCGCCGAGGCGCTACTCGATGGCATCGATGAGAATGCCGTCGATTTTCGCCCCACCTACGACGGTTCGACCACCGAGCCGATCGTGCTGCCCGGCGCCTTCCCCAATCTGCTGGCCAACGGTTCAGCCGGCATCGCCGTCGGCATGGCGACATCGATCCCGCCGCACAATGCCGGCGAGCTGTGCGACGCGCTGCTGCATCTCATCAAGACGCCGAACGCTCGCATCGACACGCTGGTCGACCTGGTGCCGGGCCCCGACTTTCCGACCGGCGGCCTGTTGGTCGAGCCGCGCGAGGCGATCGTCGAGGCCTACAAGACCGGCCGCGGCTCTTTCCGCCTGCGGGCGCGCTACAACGTCGAACAGCTGCCACGCGGCCAGTACCGTATCATCGTCACGGAAATTCCTTACCAGGTCCAGAAGGGCAGGCTCATCGAGCGCATCGCCGAGATCATCAACGCCAAGAAGCTGCCGATCCTCGAGGACGTGCGCGACGAATCGGCTGACGACGTGCGCATCGTGCTCGAACCGCGCACCGGCCACGTGCCGGCCGAGCTTCTGATGGAACAGCTCTTTCGGCAGACCGACCTCGAAATACGATTCCCGCTAAACCTCAATGTCCTGAACAAAGACAATACGCCCAGCGTCATGGACCTGCGCGAGGTGCTGCAGGCCTTCCTCGACCATCGCCGCGAGGTGCTGGTGCGGCGCTCGACCTTCCGCCTCGAGGCGATCGAGCGGCGGCTGGAAGTGCTCGAAGGCTACCTGATCGCCTACCTCAACCTCGACAAGCTGATCAAGATCCTGCGCGAGGAGGACGAGCCCAAGCCCAAGATGATCAAGGCCTTCAAGCTGAACGACACGCAGGCCGAGGCCATCTTGAACATGCGGTTGCGCGCGCTGCGCCGGCTCGAGGAATTCGAGATCAAGGGCGAGCACAAGAAACTCTCGTCCGAGCGCAAGGACCTCAAGGCGCTGTTGAAGGACGAGAAGCAGCAGTGGGCCGCGATCGCCGCCGAAGTGCAGGAGATCAAGCGCAAGTTCGGCGGCAAGACCGAGCTCGGCAAGCGGCGGACCGAACTCGCCGATGCGCCCGCCGAGGTGACGGCGGCGGTCGAGGATTTCGTCGAGCACGAGCCGATCACCATCGTCTGCTCGGACAAGGGCTGGATCCGGTCCGCCAAGGGCCATTTCGATGATAAGCAGGCGGCCGAGTTCAAGTTCAAGGAGGGCGACGGTCCGCGCTTCGCGGTGCACGCGCAATCGACCGACAAGGTCCTGGTGTTCGCGACCAACGGCCGTTTCTACACGCTGGGCGCCGACCGCCTGCCGAGTGCGCGGGGCCACGGCGAGCCTATTCGCCTGATGATAGAACTGGGCAACGACCAGGACATCGTGCAGCTCATGATCTTCAAAGGCGGGCGCAAGTTCCTGGTGGCGTCCGACAGCGGGCGCGGTTTCGTCGTGCCCGAAGACGAGGTCGTGGCGCAGACCAAGAACGGCAAGCAGGTCCTCAATCTCGCCGATAAGGAGAAGGCCATCGCCTTCTCGCTGGTGCCGGAAGACGCCGATTCGGTGGCGGCGCTGAGCGAGGGCCGCAAGCTGCTGATTTTCCCGATCGAACAGGTGCCGGAAATGGGTCGTGGCCGCGGCGTGATCCTGCAGAAATCCAAGGGCGACCGCCTCGCCGACGCCCAAGCCTTCAAGCTTGCCGACGGCCTGGGGTGGAGCAATCGCTTGATTCCGGCTGCGGAAATGAAATTCTGGCGCGGCGAGCGCGCCCAGGCCGGACGCATGCCCGAAAAGGGCTGGCCGCGTGCCAAACGCTTCAGAGAGTAACCGACATGGACCTGACGTTGCTGTGGAAGACCGTGGTCATCGGCATCGTCGAGGGCCTCACCGAGTTTCTGCCGGTGTCGTCGACCGGCCACATCATCCTCGCCGAAGAGCTGCTGCACTTCCAGGGACCGCCCGGCAAGGTGTTCGAGATTGTGATCCAGCTCGGCTCGATCCTCGCCGTGTGCTTTCTCTACCGCGCCAAGATCTGGGGCACTGTCATAGGTGTGCTGCGGCGCGATCAGGTCGCACTGCATTTCGCGGCGGCGATCGTCGTTGCGTTCCTGCCGGCGGCGGTCGTGGGCGTGGCGGCGCACAAATACATCAAGGCGGCGCTGTTCAATCCCACAGTGGTGGCGGTCTCGCTGATCGTGGGCGGTATCGTCATCCTGCTGATCGAGCGCTTTGCGCTCAGGCCACGGGTGAAATCGGTGGAAGAGATTGATCTAAAGACCGCGCTGTTCATTGGCGTCTGCCAGTGCCTGGCGATGATTCCCGGCGTGTCGCGCTCAGGTTCGACCATCATGGCGGCCCGGGTTTTTCGCGTCGACCGTGCGACGGCTGCAGAGTTTTCGTTTTTCCTGGCAATGCCGACAATGCTCGGCGCCACGGTCTACGATCTCTTCAAGAACTGGTCGACGCTGAACTGGGACGGCGCGGCGCTCATGGCTGTCGGCTTCGTCGTGGCGTTCATCACCGCGGCACTCGTGGTCGGTGCGTTCGTGCGTTTCATCAGCCGGCACGGCTTCGCGGTATTCGCGTGGTATCGCATTGTTGTGGGCTCGGTGGCGCTGGCTCTGCTGTTCGCCCGCTGAGCTTTCCAAGCCCCGGGGCCTATGCCATAAACCCGCGCCGCTGAAAGGCGGTTCCACGTCGCAAAATAGGCGCGTGGAGGCACTTTTGGGGAGAAACAGCCATGCAACGTCGTAAATTTTTGCGAACTGCCGGCGTCGGCGGCGCCGCGGTTGCCGCGGCCAGCACGCTTGCTGCACCCGCCATCGCTCAGTCGATGCCCGAGCTGAAGTGGCGTCTCGCCTCGAGCTTTCCCAAGTCGCTCGACACGATCTTTGGCGCCGGCGAGTTCTTCGCCAAGCGCGTCGCCGCACTCACCGATAACAAGTTCCAGATTCGCGTTTTCGCCGCCGGCGAAATCGTCCCGGGCCTGCAGGTCGTCGATGCGGTGCAGAACGAGACCGTCGAGTGCGGCCACACCGCCTCGTACTACTACGTCGGCAAGGATCCGACCTTCGCCTTCGACACCGCGGTGCCGTTCGGCCTCAACACCCGCCAGCACAATGCCTGGGTCTATCACGGCGGCGGGCTCGAGCTGATGCGCGAGTTCTATAAAGATTACAACATGACCTCCTTCCTGATGAGCCACACCGGCGCGCAGATGGGCGGCTGGTGGCGCAAGGAGATCAAGACGCCCGAGGACATGAGGGGCGTGAAGATGCGCATCGGCGGTTTCGCCGGCCAGGTCATGAGCAAGCTCGGCGTCGTGCCACAGCAGCTCGCCGGCGGCGACATCTATCCGGCGCTGGAAAAGGGCACGATCGACTCGGCCGAATGGGTTGGCCCGTATGACGACCAGAAGCTCGGCTTCAACAAGGTCGCGCCATACTACTACTATCCCGGCTGGTGGGAGGGCAGCGCCGCCCTGTCGCTTTATGTCGGCCTGAAGGCATGGGACGCGTTGCCGGCTCTCTACAAGGAGGCCATCGCCAGCGCTTGTGCCGAAGCGACTGCCTGGTCGGTCAGCAAGTACGATGCTCAGAACCCGAAGGCGCTGCGCGAGCTCGTGGCCACCGGCACCAAGTTCCTGCCGTTCCCGCAGCCGGTGCTCGAGGCCTGCTTCAACGCGGCCAACGAGCTCTATGCCGAGACCGTCGCCAAGAACCCGAAGTTCAAGAAGGTCTTCGATTCGTGGAAGCCGTTCCGTAGCGAGCAGGTGCTGTGGTTCCGCGTCGTGGAGAACACCTTCGACAATTTCATGGCGCGCCAGTCGGCGGCCAATAAGCTCTAGACCGAAATCCGGCAAATCCGGTCCTTATGGGCCGTGGAAAAGCCCCGCTTCGGCGGGGCTTTTTTGCCTCTATCCGGCTTGTGGCTTTACCAGCCCCCCAATTACATGGCAGGCTGATCCCGCTGGTTGGAATCAATAACCCCCCCATCCAAAAAAGAACCTACGAGAGGATCACATCATGCAACGACGCAAATTCTTGAAGTCTGCGGGAGTAGGAGCCGCGGCCACGACGGTTGCAGCGCCGGCACTGGCCCAGGGCATGCCGGAACTGAGGTGGCGACTGACGTCGAGCTTCCCCAAGTCGCTCGACACGCTGTTCGGCGGCGCCGAGCAGTTCTGCAAACGGGTCGGTGAGAT
>CAMDQJ010000019.1 GCA_945905835.1 Asaia bogorensis | reverse complement strand
GGAGTACCTCATTTACTTACACCCATGACATCGATCTTCACCAAAAGCTGGCTGAATGGGAACGCTTCTACAATCTCTCCAGACCCCATGGCGCCTTCAATGGAAAGGCTCCTTACGAAGCACTCCGCGAACGCCTATAAAAAACTCCGATGTCTCGTCAGTTCGTCCGCATTACAGTCGTCGCTGCACGCGCAATCCATCGAATGGACTGTCGCCAGAGAATATCCGGCAAGTGCCATACCGGGCGAGGCGATCACACGCTTGGCAACGGCGCTGACGCGCGAAAGCGCCGGCCGCATAGCACGAGGCGGCGGCGCTGCTGAAATAGGCTTTCGAAGCGCTACTGCGGCTCCATGTTCAGGCCCTTCACCAGATCGATCCAGACCGGGCCCTGCTCGACCATGAATTTCTCGAAGAAGGCGCTGTCTTGCGCCGCGCGATCGATGCCGAAGGTATCCAGGATCTTCTGGATGCGCTCGCTCTTGCCGCCCTCGACCATCATATCGGAAAGCTTCTTCACGAGTTCCTTGGGCATGCCGATCGGACCGACCAGGCAAATGAAGCCCTGGACCTGGAAGGCGATATCGGTCGCTCCCTGCTCGTAGAACGTGCCGATGTCCGGCAGCTTCTTCATGCGCGTCTTGGTGGGCACCGCGATCGGCCGTCCGTTGCCGGTCTGCAGCACGCTCGCGGCGGCGGCGTAGCTGCCGCTGCCGCCCTGCACCGAGCCCGAGCCGACGTCGATCCACATCGGCGCCTCGCCGCGATAGTGCACGGCCTCCATCTTGAGATCGAAAGAACGGTTCAGACCCTCGACCACAACGTGGCTGTAGGATCCGGCGCCGTAGGTGCCCAGGCTCACCTTGTTGTTGCGCGCGTACTCGACGAACTCCTTGAGGTTTGTCGCCGGCACGTTCTTGCTCACGATCGTCGGCAGATGACCGGCATCCATCCACGAGATCAGCGCGAAATCCTTGTCGGGATCGTAGGGCAGTTTCTTGAACAGCACCTTGTTCATGATCATGGTGGTCGAGATCGTCCACATCAGCGTGTAGCCGTCGGGCGCCGCCGACTTCACCTGCTCGGCGGCGATGGCGCCGCTCGCACCGGCCTTGTTCTCGACATGCACCGGCTGGCCGGTTGTCTGGGAGATGTAATCGCCGTAGGCGCGGGCGAAGATGTCGGTGAGCCCGCCCGCCGGATAGCCGCAAACGATGCGGATCGGCTTGCTTGGCCAGGCTTGAGCGATGGCGGGCGCTGCCAATGTAGCTGGAAGCGCGGCGATTGCCGCTGAAGCGGTTCCATGGCGCAGCACTTCGCGCCGCGTCGGACGGACGATCATGTTAGCCTCCCTAAGGCGGCGACTCTTCTCGGCGACGGTCTCTAGGCCGTCTTGGTCGCGCCCGATTTCAGCATGGCGTCGATTTCACCGCCCGTAAACCCCGCCTCTTTCAGCACCTCGACGCTGTGCTCGCCCAGCCGCGGCTGCAGGCGCGTGACCTCGGGCTTGGTCTTGCTGAAGCGCGGCGGGATGCCCGGCATGCGCAGCTTGCCCTCGGTCGGATGGTCGACCTCCGTCCAATAGCCGGTCGCCTGCAGCTGCGGGTCGACGAACAGGTCGTCGAGCGTATTGACCGGCCCGTGCGGCACGTTGGAGTTCTTCAGCAGCTCGATCCATTCGGCGTTGGTGCGCAGGGCGCAAAGCGTGGCCAGCGTGGCGTAGTACTGCTCGACGTTCTTCAGGCGGTTGGCCAGTCCCTGGAAACGAGCATCGGCGGCAAGATCGGGCCGGCCGACCAGGGTGCAGAATTCCTTCCAGTGGTTGTCGGTATAGGGCAGCAGCGCGAAGTAGCCGTCCTTCGAGGGATACGGGCGCCGCTCCTTGTTGAGCACGCGCTTGTAGCCAGCGGTGTCGAGCGCGGGGATGAAGGTCTCGCCGTAGAGGTGCTCGACCATGACGAAGGAAACCAGCGTCTCGAACATCGGCACTTCGACCGCCTGGCCCTGGCCGGTCTTCTCGCGCGCATAGAGTGCCGCGAGCAGAGCCGAGACGACGCCGTTGGAACTCGTCTTGTCGGCCACGATGGTCGGCAGGAAGCGCGGCTGGCCGGCAACCACGCTCTGCAGCGCGGCAAGGCCCGAGCCCGCCTGGATGATGTCGTCATAGGCGGCCTTCGGCCCCATCGGGCCGGCGGCGCGATAGCCATAGGTCGCGAGGTAGACCAGGCGCGGATTGATTTTCTCGAACTTCTCGTACTCGACGCCCAAACGCTTGGCGGGCTCGGGCCGATAATTGTGCATTAACACGTCGGCCGTCTCAGCGAGCTTGAACAACGCCTTGAGGCCGGACGGCTGCTTGAGGTCGAGCACAATCGAGCGCTTGGAGCGGTTGCAGCCGAGATAGAAGGCGGCCATGCCGGGATGGCGCGCCGGCCCGAGCTGGCGCGTGGTATCGCCCTCGGGCGGCTCGATCTTGATCACGTCGGCGCCGAGATCGCCCAGTTGTTGCGCGGCCCATGGGCCCAACACGACTGTCGTGCAGTCGAGAATGCGTACTCCGGCCAACGGGCCCGCCATTGCGTCTTCCCCCTATATTCGTTGAGCCATCATAGCCTCGGGCCGCAGCCAGGCGAAACATCGTCAAATGACCACGGGATCTCCCCATTCCGCCACAATCGGCCCCGTATCCCCCTCGTAGGTAAATTCACGAAGGGAGACTTCAAATGAGCATCCTCAACTGGCGGACCCTGACGGCGACTGCAATTGCGAGCGCCGCGGTTTTCACCTTCACGGCGGGCGCCCAGGCGCGCGACGATGACCGGTGGGACCGCGAGGATCACCGCTACTACGACCATCATCGCCACGGCGGCAATGACTGGCACCGCTACGACCGGCCGCGTGTGGTCGAGCGTCCGGTCTATGTCATGCCGCAGCCCATGTACCAGGTGCCGGTCGACTCCGGCGTGAACCTGAACTTCACGATCCCGCTTCGCTAAAGCCTTCGACGTCCCAGCAGGAAACCCACCGGGCGGCAGCCGCGGCCCGGTGGGTTGACTCCTGTCAGCGCGGCCGTATTGTGGCGGCATGCTACTGAAGACGCTTCGACTTATCGGCTGATCCGCCGCCCCATTCCCGGGGCCCTGCGGGTTGCTTTGTCGTCCGTCTCTCTGCCTTTCCAACAGCCGCCGCCCACTCGCCCTTCCATCGCAATGTTCGCTTAGAGCCATTTGGCCGTGCGCGGCGCGAGGAGTCTTCGAATGTCACCCCAGAAACCCATGATGCCGACCGCCGGCGAAAAGTACGTTCCGTTCAAGCCAATCGACATCAAGGACCGCAAGTGGCCCAACGTGGTCATCACCAAGCCGCCGATCTGGTGCGCGGTCGATCTGCGCGACGGCAACCAGGCGCTGATCGAGCCCATGGACTCCGACCGCAAGACCCGGATGTTCAAGCTCCTCGTCGGCATGGGCTACAAGGAAATCGAGGTCGGCTTCCCCGCCGCGTCCGAGACCGACTTCGAGTTCGTGCGCGAACTCATCGAAAAGAAGATGATCCCGGACGACGTCACCATCCAGGTGCTGACGCAGAGCCGGCAGGAACTGATCGAGCGCACCTTCGAGGCCTGCCGCGGCGCCAAGCGCGCCATCGTCCATCTCTACAACTCGACCTCGACGCTGCAGAGGCGGGTCGTGTTTGGCCAGGATACCAACGGCATCATCGACATCGCCGTGTCGGGCGCCAAGCTGGTGAAACAACTCGCCGATGCCGATCCTAAGACCGAGTGGGTGTTCGAATATTCACCCGAGAGCTTCACCGGCACCGAGCTCGAGTTCGCACGCGACATCTGTGCCGCCGTGGGCGACATCTATCAGCCGACGCCGCAGAAGAAGATGATCATCAACCTGCCGGCCACCGTCGAGATGGCCTCGGCCAATATCTACGCCGACCAGATCGAATGGTGCCACCGCAACTTCAAGTACCGCGATTCGATGATCCTCAGCCTGCATCCGCATAACGACCGCGGCACCGGCGTGGCGGCGGCGGAGCTCGGCTTCATGGCCGGCGCCGACCGCATCGAGGGCTGCCTGTTCGGCAACGGCGAGCGCACCGGCAACGTCGACCTGGTGACGCTCGGCCTCAACATGTTCACCCAGGGCGTCGATCCCGAGATCGACTTCTCCCACATCAACGAGATCCGCCAGACGGTGGAATACTGCAACCAGCTGCCGGTCCATCCGCGCCATCCCTACGGCGGCGATCTCGTCTTTACCGCCTTCTCGGGCTCGCACCAGGACGCCATCAACAAGGGCTTCAAGGCGCTGCAATCGTCGAACAGCAAGGTCTGGGAAGTCCCCTACCTGCCGATCGACCCGGCCGATCTCGGGCGCAGCTACGAGGCGATCATCAGGATCAACAGCCAGTCGGGCAAAGGCGGCATCGCCTACATCCTGAAGAGCGACTACGGCATCGACATGCCGCGCCTCCTCCAGGTCGAGTTCTCCAAGGTGATCCAGCAGATCGCCGACGAGACCGGCAAGGAGATCCAGCCGGCGCTGATTTGGGACACCTTCCGCAGGGAATATCTCGAGAACACCACGCCGGTGTCCTTCACCAGCCACACCACGGTGCCCGAGCCCGGCCATCCCGACGTGCGTCTTCTCGACGCCAAGGTGACGTTCAACGGCAAGGAGCAGGTCGTGAGTGGCCGTGGCAACGGCCCGATCGCGGGCTATGTCGACGCGCTGGCCAAGAACTGCGGCGTCACCATCAAGGTGCGCGACTACCACCAGCACGCCGCCGGCGCCGGCTCCGACGCCACCGCGGTGAGCTACATCGAGGCGGAAACCGCCGACGGCCGGGTCCTGTGGGGGGTCGGCATGGATTCCAATATCGTCTCGGCCTCGCTCAAGGCGGTGACGTCGGCTGCCAACCGGGCACTCTCGACGAAGGCGGCCGTTAGCGCGTAGAACGGCCGTCATGGCCAAACGCAAGAAACCCGCCCCCCGCAAAGTCGCCCGCAAGCCCGCCGCCAAGCCGGCCCACAAACCTGTGCGCAAGGCGGCAGCGAAGAAATCCGCGCCGGACACCAATGTCCTGGCCGACCTGCTGAAATGGGCCAAGGCGGCCGGCGCCGACTCCGCCGATGCACTCTACGTGCACGGCGAGTCGATCTCGGTCGCCCAGCGGCTGGGCAAGCGCGAGAAGCTCGAGAGCAGCGAGGGCCGCGATCTCGGCCTGCGCGTGTTCGTCGGACACCGCCAGGCCTTCGTCTCCTCGACCGACTTCTCGCCTACGGCGCTGCGCACGCTCGCCCGGCGCTGCGTCGACATGGCCCGTGCCGTGCCGGAAGACCCGGTGTGCGGCATCGCGCCGGAGGAACTGCTGGCCACCAAATGGCCGGACCTCGACCTCAACGACAAATACACGCCGTCGGCCAAGACGCTCCTGGCTCTCGCCGCCGAGACCGAGGATGCGGCGCGTTCCGTGAAGGGCGTCACCAACTCCGAAGGCGCCGACGCCAGCTGGGGGCGCAGCTCGATCATGCTGGCCGCCTCCAACGGCTTCGTCGGCGGCTACAAGCGCAGCGGCAGCTCGCTGTCGGCCTCGATGCTGGCCGGCGAAGGCACCGGCATGGAGCGCGACTACGAATGGTCGAGCGCCGTGTATTTCGACGACCTGATGTCGCCGGCAAAAGTCGGCCGCAACGCCGGCAAATTCGCCGTCGAGCGCCTCAATCCCAAGAAGGCGCCCAGTGCCCGCGTGCCGGTGGTCTACGACCGGCGCGTCTCGGGCGGCCTGGTCGGCCATCTCGCCGGCGCCATCAATGGCCGGTTGGTGGCCCGCGGCACCTCGTTCCTCAAGGACAAGATGGGCGCGCAGATCTTCGCCGCCGGCATCCGCATCGTCGACAACCCGCTGCGCAAGCGCGGCCAGGGCAGCAAGCCGTTCGACGCCGAGGGCCTGCCGACCAAGCGCTACGCCATCATCGACGACGGCGTGCTCACCACCTGGCTGCTCGACCTCGCCGCCGCGCGGCAGCTCAACCTCAAGCCGACGGGCCACGCCTCGCGCGGCACCTCGGGCCCGCCCTCGCCCTCGACGTCCAACCTCTATCTCGAGAAGGGCAAACTTTCGGTCGACGAGCTGATTGCCGACATCAAGAGCGGCCTCTTCATCACCGACCTGATCGGCTTCGGAATAAACGGCGTCACCGGCGACTACAGCCGCGGCGCCTCGGGCTTCTGGATCGAGAACGGCAAGCTCGCCTGGCCGGTGAGCGGCATCACCGTGGCGGGGAACCTCAAGGACATGTTCCTCAACATGGTTCCGGCCAGCGACCTGCAGTTCAAGGGCGCCACCAATGCGCCGACGGTGCGAATTGAAGGGATGACCGTCGCGGGGTCGTGATAGAATCGTGAGCATGAAGAGCTCCCTCCTCCTCGCTCTCCTCGCCGCAACGACGGCGCTCGCAACAACCCCGGCATCGGCGCAAGAACGCGACTTCCGCGCCTGCCTGGCCGACATCAAGACCGAGGCGGTGCGCCAGGGCGTGCCGGCCGCGGTTGCGGACACCGCCTTCCGCAACCTCACGTCCGATCCCAAGGTGATCGAGCTCGACTCGCGCCAGCCCGAATTCTCGCTGACCTACGCCAAATATGTCGGCTCCTCGGTCTCGTCCGAGCGCATCGCCAAAGGCCAGCAGATGATGGCGCGCCATCGTGGCCTGCTCGACCAGCTCAGTGCCGAGTACAGCATAGCGCCGCAATACCTGATGGCCTTCTGGGGGCTGGAGACCAACTTCGGCGGCTTCATGGGCGACTTCCAGGTCCTGCGCTCGGTGACGACGCTCGCCTGCTCGACCAAGCGCGCGGCGTTCTTCAGCAACGAAGCGGTACAGGCGCTGCGGATCCTCGCCATGAACCACATGACCAGCCCGCAGATGCGAGGCTCGTGGGCCGGCGCCATGGGCAACATGCAGTTCATGCCCTCGACCTTCACCAAATGGGCGATCGACCGCGACGGCGACGGCAAGGTCGACATCTGGAGCAGCGTTCCCGACGCGCTGACCTCGGCCGCCAACTTTTTGCGCGGCATCGGTTTCAAGCCGGGCCTGCCGTCGAGCGACGAAGTCGTCATGCCGCAGAATTTCCCGCTCGACCAGGCCGACACCACCATCGAGAAGCCGGTAAAGGCCTGGGCCGCCATGGGCGTCAAGCTGGCGGGCGGCAAGCCGCTGCCCAATGTCGACGACCCGGCGGCGATCATATTGCCGGCAGGCTGGAAGGGCCCCGCCTTCATCCTCTATCCGAATTTCAAGGCGGTGATGAACTGGAACCGCTCGACGCTCTATGCGCTCGCGGTCGGCATCCTGGCGCGCCAAATCGCGGGCGGTTCCGCGGTCATGCAGCCGCCGCCGGCCGACGACGAGCCGCTGTCGCGCGACACGGTGATCGACATGCAGACGCGGCTGGCCAAGCTCGGCTTCTACACCGACGACGTCGACGGCCTGCTCGGCCCCAAGACGCGCACCGGCGTGCGCCTGTTCCAGAAGCAGGCCGGCCTGCCGGCCGACGGCCATCCGACGCCCGACATGGTGCGCAAGCTGCAGAGCGCAACGCGCTGACCATGACGGAAAGACCCTAGCAGCGAGTCACTGTCTCACTGTTGTCTCACGCGGGTGAGACACATCCGATGCAGATGACATCGGCATTTCTCGCGATTGTCTCACTTTCTCACCCCACCCCACCCCTGCGGTAACATGATACCGCAACGGGCCGTTCAGGCCGCGCCCGCTCAGACCGCTGATTGCAGTACCCGCACCGAACCCGCAGCTATGGCGATCTTCACCGGCAAGCTGAGTGCGTCGTCGCCGTCGATCTGCAGCGGCTGGCGGCGCGCCACCCCGGCGTCGCTACCGACGGAAATACGCACGTCGCGGCCGGCGATCACGCGATAGCCCGCTGTCCGCGACAGCCGTCCCCGCCGGAGCGCCAGGCCAAACCGCAGCACATGGCCACGTCCCCAGCGCTCGAAAAGGCAGACATGCAGGATCGGATCGACGAGCGTGACCAAAGGCGCCACGACATAGGGGCCGGCATAGAGCCGGCCGCGCGAGACGATCACCGAAGCCGCCTCGTATTGCTGGCCGTCGATCTCCACGGCATAGCGCACCGGGCGGTAGCGCGACGCCTCCACGAGCGAGCACCAGACATAGGCGAGCTTGCCCCGGCGACGCTTGAGCAGGGCGTTGACGCCCGCGACCACATGGGCGTCGAAGCCGGCACCTGCCATCAGGGAGAAATGCCGGGCCGATTCCGCCGTGCTCGCCTGGCCTGGCCGAACTAGCAGGGCTCGGCCCGCCACGATGGTGGCGGCGATCGCGGTGGCGGAGAAATCCAGCCCCAGTTCCTGCGCCAGCACATTGGCCGTGCCGAGCGGGATGATCGCCACCGGCGGTGCCGAATCGCCACGCGAAGCGAGCCCGTTCACCACCTCGTTGATCGTGCCGTCGCCGCCGGCGACGACAATCACGGCATAGCGCGTAGCCTCGCAGCTCTCGGCAAGGCGCCGCGCATCGCCTGCCGCGGTGGTTTCGACGACATCGACGGTCCAGCCCTCGGCGCGCACATGGCTCACCACTGATTCGACCAGGCCGCGGCGGCGGCGGCCGGCGATGGGATTGAGCACCAGCAAGGCGGCGTGCGGGGCGACGAATGTCATTGAACTGTCATAACCGGTTCACGTCTGCGCAACGCCGTTCATACACAATCCGCTGCGTGTCGTGCTACCGGACGCGACAGATTTTGTATCCGTTTGAAAGCGTCCACAGTTCATCCACATGGCTGAAGAATGAGCGCCACCGAGCGTCATCCCGCCCGTCACCGCGCCATCTTCCTGTCCGACATCCATCTCGGCACGCGCGGCTGCCAGGCCGAGCTGCTGCTCGACTTCCTCAAGCGCAACGAATGCGACCAGCTTTACCTCGTCGGTGACATCGTCGACGGCTGGCGGCTGAAGCGCTGGTGGTACTGGCCGCAGGCCCACAACGACGTCGTGCAGAAGATCATGCGCAAGGCGCGCAAAGGCACCGACGTGGTCTATATCGCGGGCAACCACGACGAGGCGGCGCGGCAGTATTTCAAGCTCACCTTTGGCGGCTTGCGCGTCGAGGAAGACGCCATCCACCTCACCCCGGACGGCCGCAAGCTGCTGGTGATCCATGGCGACCAGTTCGACGGCATCGTGCGCTACGCCCGCTGGCTCGCCATCCTGGGCGACTGGGCCTACGCCTCGGCGCTGCGCCTCAACACCATGTTCAACTGGGCCCGCCGCAAGCTCGGCTTGCCCTATTGGTCGCTCTCGGCCTTCCTCAAGCACCGGGTCAAGAACGCGGTGCAGTACATCGACAACTACGAGCACGCAGTGGCGGCCGAGGCGCGCCGCGGCGGCGTCGACGGCGTGGTCTGCGGCCGCCGCTCAAGCGCCGGGTCGTGCCCAACGCGGCATCTTGAACAGCGCAGCCGCCGCGCCCAAATTCCGGGAATGGCTGAGCTCAATCACCTGATCGTCTGGTCGAAGGACAAGCACGCCTCGGCCAAATTTTTGGCCGACATTTTGGGCGTGCCGGTGCAGCCCGACTGGGGCCACTTCTTACCGGTGAAGACCGGCAACGGCGTCACCCTCGACTTCATCCAAGCCGAAACAGTGCGCATGCAGCACTATGCCTTCCTGGTGAGCGACGCAGAGTTCGACGCGGGCTTCGCCAAGATCAAAAAACAGGGTATCCGCTACTGGGCCGAGCCGAGCAAAAAGGGTGAAGGCGAGATCAACCGTCACTTCGGCGGTCGCGGCGTCTATTTCGAGGACCCCAACGGCCACCTGCTCGAGCTGATCACCAAGCCGTATGGCGAATTTCCCGGATAGAGGCGGCGGCTGCTAGGATGGCGGCATGTCATCGCGTTCCGTTGTCGGCGCCCTGTGTGCCATCGGCACCATTCTTATCTGGGCGGGCTGGCTGGTGGCGATGCGCGTCGGCATGGACAGCCATCTCGGCGTCCTCGATCTCATAGCTCTGCGTTTCACCATCGCCGGCGCCATCCTGCTGCCCGTGGTGCTGCGCCGCGGCTTTGCCCTCGACCGGCTGGGCTGGACGGGCCTGATCGCCATCGCCGTCGGCGGCGGTGCCGCCTACAACCTCGCCGTCGGCGCCGGCCTGATCTTCGCGCCGGTGTCGCATGCCAGCGCCTTCACCCAGGGCGTGCTGCCGCTCACCACCGCGATCATGTCGGCAATCGTGCTCAAGGAGGTACTCTCGCCGACGCGCAAGGTCGGCATCGCGCTGATCATCGCGGGCGCCGTGACCATCGCCGGCATCGGCGTCGCGAGCTGGGGACGCCAGAGCATCGGCCACATCATCCTCGTCTCCGCCACGCTCCTGTGGGCGACCTACACTGTCGTGCTGCGCCGCTCGCGGCTGGACGGCTTGCACGCCACCGCCATCGCCGCCGTAGCCTCGGCCGCGGTCTACCTGCCGGTCTATTTCCTGCTGGTCGGCCCGCAGCGCCTGCTCGCTGCACCTGCCTATGAACTGGTCTGGCAGGTCGTCTATCAGGGCGTGCTGACGGGCGTGGTCTCAATGGTGCTGTTCGGCCGTGCCGTGGCCCTGATCGGCGCCTCGGGCGCCTCCGCCTTCATCTCGCTCGGCCCGGTGATCGCGGCCCTACTTGCCATTCCGGTGCTGGACGAATGGCCGACGCTCACGGACTGGCTCGGCATCGCCGTGATCTCGGCCGGCGTCTATCTGGCGAGCGGCGGGCCGCTGCCCCGGCGATAGCGTCGGGAAGCCTTACCGGACAGTGTTGATCAACCGCCCGATGCCATCGACTTCCATCGAGATCGTATCGCCCTTCGCAAGGAACCGCGGCGGCTTGAAACCGATGCCGACACCCGCCGGCGTGCCGGTGGCGATGATGTCGCCGGGCATGAGGGTGATGCCGGCCGATATGGTGGCGATGAGGGTCGGGACATCGAAGATCAGGTCGGCGAACTTCGCGTCCTGGCGAAGCTCGCCATTGACCCAGCACCTGATTCCCGCCGAGGCGAGATCGACCTCATCGGCGGTGACGCACCACGGTCCCATGGGCGCGAAAGTGTCCATCGACTTGCCGAGGAACCACTGCTTGTGCTTGGCCTGCAGGTCGCGAGCCGTCACGTCGTTGACGATGGTGTATCCCCAGACGTGCTCCATGGTGGACTTGAGCGCTATGCCGCGTCCGGCCTTGCCGATGACGACGGCGAGCTCGGCCTCGTAGTCGAGCTGCTCGCTCACCCCTGTCGGATAGAGGATCGCCTCATCCGGGCCGATGACCGACTGCGGCACCTTGGTGAAGATGATCGGCGCCGTCGGGATCGCGTCGGCGGCGCCGCTCGCACTGCTGTCGAAGCCGCTGGCGGTAAACTCCTTGGCATGCTCGCGATAATTCTTGCCGACGCACATGATGTTGCGCACCGGCATCAGGGGCGCCCGCAGCTTCAGCGCCGGCAACGCGATCGTCTCGCCGGCGACCGAATAGAGGCTGGCGAACCGCGCATGGTTGCGAATGACTTCCATGAGATCGGTCACCGGCGCGCCATCGCGAGTCACCAGCGGCGTCACGCTCCCGGATGACGTGTCGACCGAACCGACGAACGTCTTGCCCTTGTACTCGACTGTCGCGAAACGCATTTCTTTCCTCGAACTCTTTAAAGGCGGCTACTTGGGCCAGTCTGACGGCTCACCCGCCTTGATCCACTCCGCATAGTCCTTCTTGGTCTGGTCGTTGGGCGGGTAGACGCCGGGAATCTCGCGGCCCTGGCCGATGCGGATGGCGACGAACTTTTCCAACCGCTCCTGCTCGAAGGAATCGCGCGCCACCTCGTCGGCGAGATGACGCGGCACGACGATGGCGCCGTCCTCGTCGGCCACGATCACGTCGCCGGGATAGACCGGCACGCCGCAGATGCCGACCGGCGTCTGGACCTCGACGGGATGCAGGTTGGCCATGCTGGGCGGTGCGGCGGCGGCCGTGCAGTAGACCGGAAAGTCGAACTTGCCGATCACCGGCGAGTCGCGCATCGCACCATCGGAGAGCACGCCGGCCACGCCACGCACCTTGAGGCGCAGCGCCAGGATGTCGCCCAGGGTGCCGGAGCGCGTATTGCCCTCGGTGCCGATCACCAGCACGTGGCCGGCCGGCGTCTCCTCGATCGCCGCGCGCTGGGCGGTCGGCGGATCGGCGGGGGTCGGCGCCTTGTCGAGATCCTCGCGGCTGGGGATGTAGCGCAAGGTATAAGCCGGCCCGACCAGCCGCACCGCCTTGGGATTGAGCGGCTTCACCCCGTTGATCGCGACGTTGCGAAAGCCGCGCTTCATCATCTGCATGGAGACGGTGGCGGTGCTGGCATACATGAAATTCCTGATGGTATCGGCCGACAGCGGCGCGGTGGTCATTCCGTCTCTCCTAAAGAAGCGAGCCTTGATTGCCGCCGCCCTCGCGCCGCTTGGGTGGCGCGGCCGGACGCGGCGTCGATACCGGTGCCTCGGTGACGCGGGCGCCGATGCGGCCGTCGGCGAATTCAATGCCAAGCGCGTCGCCGGCACGCGTTCCTGCCGCCGCCAGCACTGGCGCACCGTCCTGGTCGCGAACCAGGGCGAAGCCACGGTTGAGCACGGAATGAAAGGAATAACTTTCGAGCAGCTTGGCCGCCTGCTCGACCTGGCGCTGTCCGTGCACCAGCAGATCGGTACCATGGCGCTTCAGGCGGTCGCCGAACTGCTCCAGCCGGTCGAAGGCCCGTTCGTATTTCTGCAGGGCGTCGCCCTTGAAGCGCTTCATCGCGCCATCGAGCGCGCGCGCCTCGCCGACGAGAAGCTGCTGCTTGGCCGCGATCACTGCCTGCGGACCGACGAGCCGCGCCGCCACCAATGCATGGGCGCGGCGCTCGACCAGTTGGCGGGTCGCCAATGCCAGCCGCTCGCCGCTCACATCGACGCGCTGCTGGCGTTCCTCGATCAGCCGGCGTGGATCGCCGAGGCCGCGCGCCAGGCTGCTGAGCGCGAAGGCCGCATCGCGCAGCGCGCGGTTCATGCAGGCCATGGTGCGCTTGCCGAAATCGAGCGTTTGAGTCAGCAGATCGGCGCGCACCGGCACCGCCATTTCGGCTGCCGCGGTCGGCGTCGGCGCGCGGCGGTCCGAGGCGAAGTCGATCAGGGTCGTGTCGGTCTCATGACCGACGGCAGAGATCAGCGGAATGGTCGAGGCCGCGGCGGCGCGCACCACGATCTCCTCGTTGAAGGCCCAGAGGTCTTCGAGGCTGCCACCGCCGCGCGCCACGATCAGGATGTCGGGCCGCGGCACCGCGCCGCCGACGGCGAGCTTGTTGAAACCCGCGATGGCCGCCGCTACTTCGCCCGCCGCCTTCTCGCCCTGCACGGCCACGGGCCACACCAGCACGTGACGCGGAAAGCGGTCGGCCAGGCGATGCAAAATGTCGCGGATCACCGCGCCCGAGGGCGAGGTCACGACACCGATGACTTCGGGCAGGAACGGCAGCGGCCGCTTGCGGTCTGTTTCGAACAGGCCTTCGGCGGCGAGCTTCTTGCGCCGGTCCTCAAGCAGCTTGAGCAGCGCGCCTTCGCCGGCCAGCTCGAGCCGGTCGACGATGATCTGGTAGCGCGAGGAGCCGGCATAGGTCGTGAGCTTGCCGGTGGCGATGACCTCCAGTCCCTCCTCGATCCGGATGCCGAGCCGCGGGATCGTGCCTTTCCAGGCAACACCGTCGATCACGGCGTTCTCGTCCTTCAGCCGGAAGTAGCAGTGGCCGGAGCGCGGGAATGACGGCTGGCTGATCTCGCCGCGCACGCGCACGCGCGGAAACGCCGTCTCGATCTCGCGCTTCAGCGCGAAGCTGAGCTCGGAGACCGAGAATTCCGGGACATTGCTCACCGCCTGTTCAGGCGCCGTCGATTCCATGACCAGAGGCTACACGCGCGCGTCGATGCACGCGAGCGAACGTGTCCAAGTGCGAACATTGCTCATTCCTTGAGCGCTTCCCACTCCACATCGAGTGGCTCGTCCAGATCACCCAGGATCGTGACTGAGCCTTTTAAGGCCCCGAGAATCGATTTCGGCCTGCCGATGAAGGGCACAATCTCTGCGATTGGCTTACCGTCCTTGGTCACGATAACTCGCTGATGAAGAGCTGCCACCTCATCGAGCACGTCGAAAAACTTCGCTTTGCACTCGGAGGCTTCCATGGTTTTTGTCATGGCAGATGCGTGATGTGAAGGTTGTTGTGATCATGGCCATGTTGCCAAAAAACGTCAGTACTTCAAAGGGTTAAAGATGCGCATTTTGGTCGTCGGCGGCGGCGGTCGCGAGCATGCGCTCTGTTGGGCCATCGCCGCTTCACCCCTGTGCACAAAATTGTTCTGTGCCCCCGGCAATGCCGGTATCGCCCAGGTGGCCGACTGCTTCGACGTCGGCGCCGAGGATATTCCCGGCCAGGTGACGCTCGCCCAGCGGGAGAAGATCGACTTCGTGGTGATCGGACCCGACGTGCCGCTGGTCGCCGGCATGGCCGATGGCTTCACGGCCGCCGGCATCAAGGTTTGGGGACCTTCCAAGGCCGCGGCCCGGATCGAAGGCTCCAAGAGCTTCACCAAGGAGCTCTGCAAGCGGCACAACATCCCGACGGCGGCCTACGAACGCTTCACCGACACCGCCAAGGCCGAGGCCTACATCAGGGCGCAGGGCGCGCCGATCGTGGTCAAGGCCGACGGGCTCGCCGCCGGCAAGGGCGTGATCGTGGCCGAGACGGAGGGCCAGGCGATCGAGGCGGTGCGCGACATGCTCTCGGGCAACCGCTTCGGTGCGGCCGGCGCATCGGTCGTGATCGAGGAGTTCATGCAGGGAGAAGAAGCGAGCTTCTTCGCGCTGAGCGACGGCGAGCACGTGCTCCCGCTGGTCGCCGCGCAGGACCACAAGCGCGCCTTCGATGGCGACAAGGGCCCAAACACCGGCGGCATGGGCGCCTACTCGCCCGCGCCGATTTTCGACGCGGCCATGCAGAAGCGCACCCTGGACGAGATCGTGCTGCCGACGGTGCGCGCCATGGCCCAAGCCGGCACGCCGTTCAAGGGCGTGCTCTATGCCGGGGTGATGATCGACGCCAAGGGCCCGCGCCTGGTGGAGTACAACTGCCGCTTCGGCGATCCGGAATGCCAGGTGCTGATGATGCGCCTGAAGTCCGACCTGGTGCCGGCGCTGCTCGCCTGCGTCGATGGCGGCCTCGACCATCTCGACCTGCGCTGGTCCGACCAGGTGGCGCTCACGGTCATCATGGCGACCAACGGCTATCCCGATGCCTACGGAAAGGGCAGCGAGATCCGCGGTCTCGATCGCGCCGCCAAGGTCGAGGGCGTGCAAATTTTCCATGCCGGCACCAAGGCCGACGGCCAGCGCATCCTCGCCAATGGCGGCCGCGTGCTGAACGTCAGCGCCATGGCCCCCACGGTCGAGGAAGCCCGCACGCGGGCCTATCGCGCCGTCGACCTGATCGACTGGCCGGAGGGCTTCTGCCGGCGCGATATTGCATGGCGGGCCGTCGCCCGCCGGCCGTGACAGCGCCGCCCTAGCTGCTAGGTTCGCCTGATGCCCGACGCAATCACCGAGTCCCAACGCCTTCTGGCGCAGCTGCGCTTTCCCTGCGGCGACGTGCCGGAGCCCGGCGACATCAAGAACGTGGCGCCCGGCATCTACTGGCTGCGCATGCCCCTGCCTTTCCAGCTCAACCACATCAACCTGTGGCTGGTCGAGGAGAAGGACGGCTGGACCATCGTCGATACCGGCATCAACACCGACGATACGCGCGTGCTGTGGGAGAAGATCTTCGCCACCCGCCTCAACGGCAAGCCGGTGACGCGCATCATCGGCACGCATATGCATCCCGACCATATCGGCCTTGCCGGCTGGCTGTGCGAACGCTGGAACGCGCCGCTTTGGATGACCCTCGGCGAGTACATGAGCGCCGTCGCCACGCGCAACGACTTCATCGAGAACGAGGACATGCGCGGCGCCCATCTCGTGCGCAACGGCGTGCCGGCCGAGAGCATCCCGATGTTTCATCGCCACAAGGGCGGCTACGCCAAGGGCGTGGCGCCGCTGCCGCACGCCTTCCAGCGCATGATCCATGCCCATCCGCTGACCCTGGGCGGCCATCGCTGGGATGTGGTCGTCGGCCGCGGCCATGCGCCCGAGCATGCCTCGCTATGGTGCCCGGAGCTGAACGTGCTGATCGCAGGCGACCAGGTGCTGCCCAAGATCAGCACCAATGTCGGCGTGTGGCCTAACGAGCCCTTCGCCGATGCGCTGACCTGGTTCTTGGACGGCTTCTCGCGGTTCCGGCGTCTGCCGGCCGACGCGCTGGTGCTGCCGAGCCACGGCTTTCCCTTCATCGGCATGCATACCCGGCTCGACCAGCTGGTGGCCCATCACGACGCGCGCCTCAATGAGATCACGGCGGCGATCGCGCGCACCGGATCGCGCGGCTCGACCGGCTGGGACATGGTGCCGGTGCTGTTCCCGCGCCATCTCGACAACAACCAGATCGTCTTCGCCTTTGGCGAGACGCTGGCGCATCTGCATTGCCTGGAGACGCGGGCGCGCGTGACGCGCGTGGTCGCGGGCGGCGTGCACCGCTTCGTGGCGCTGGTCGATGCCGGTTCGACATCGCCCGCCGACGATTCCGAAGCCGAGATGATGGACACCGGCACGGCCTAAAGCCGATGCGTGTCAATCTCTTCGACTTCGAACTGCCCCAAGACCTGATTGCGCAGCGGCCTGTCGTGCCGCGCGATGCAGCGCGCCTGCTCGATGTAGCAGCCGACGGCCTGCATGACCGCACCGTGCGCGAGCTGCCGTCGCTGCTGAAGAAGGGTGACTTGCTGGTGTTCAACGACACCAAGGTGATCCCGGCGCGCCTGCTCGGCAAACGGGCGAGCGGCGGCAAAGTAGAAGCTCTGCTGATCCGCGAACTCGGTCCCGACAAATGGCTCGCCTTCGCACGGCCAACCAAGCGCCTCAAAATCGGAGATGTCCTCACCTTCGGCACACTTGGCGCGCGCCTCGCAGCCAAGCACGAGGACGGATCGGTAGAACTTCTCTTCGATCGCGCCGGACCCGATCTACTGGCCACAATCGAACGCAGCGGCGCCGTGCCCTTGCCCCCCTACATCAGGGGTGGTGTCGCCGACGCGCAGGACCGCGCCGACTACCAGACGCTGTTCGCCAAGCACGATGGCTCGGTTGCCGCGCCGACGGCGGGCCTGCATTTCACGCCTGAACTGATGGCCGCTCTCACCGCCGCCGGCATCGCCACCGCCGGCGTCACGCTCCATGTCGGCGCCGGCACCTTCCAGCCGGTGCGGGTGGACGATACGGAGCAGCATTTCATGCACGCCGAATGGGGTGAAGTCCCGCAGGCCACCGCCGACGCTGTCGCCGCGGCACAGCGCGTCGTCTGCATCGGCACGACCTCGCTGCGCCTGCTGGAATCGGTCGCCCGTGACGGCCCGATGCGCGCCTGGACCGGCCAAACCGACATCTTCATCACGCCGGGCTTCGAGTTCCGCGTCGCCGACCTGCTGCTCACCAACTTCCACCTGCCGCGCTCTACGCTGTTCATGCTGGTCGCAGCCTTCGCCGGGCTGGCTCGCATGAAAGTGGTCTATGCGCATGCCGTGACCAAGCGATACCGCTTCTATTCCTACGGCGATTGTTGTTTGTTGCAGCGATGAGCCTTTCCTTCGAGCTTTTGGCCAGCAACGGCCTGGCACGGCGCGGCCGCATCGCGACGGCGCACGGTACGGTCGAAACGCCGACCTTCATGCCGGTCGGCACTGCCGGCACGGTAAAGGCGATGCTGCCGCAGTCGGTCGCCGAGACCGGCGCGCAAATCGTTCTCGGCAATACCTTCCACCTGATGCTGCGGCCGGGCGCCGAGCGCGTGGCGGCGCTGGGCGGCCTGCACAAGTTCATGAACTGGCCGGGGCCGATCCTGACCGATTCGGGCGGCTTCCAGGTCATGTCGCTGGCCGAGCTGCGCAAGGTCGACCCGGATGGCGTCACCTTCCGCTCGCCGTCCGACGGCTCGCAGCATCGCCTCACGCCCGAAAGCTCGATCGCAATCCAGCGCCTGCTCGACGCCGACATCACCATGTCGTTCGACGAGTGCACGAGCTGGCCGGTCGAGGAGCCGGCGGCGGCTGTCTCCATGCGGCTGTCAATGAAATGGGCCGAGCGCAGCAAGCGCGCCTTCGTCGACCAGCCGGGCTACGGCCTGTTCGGCATCGTCCAGGGCAGCACCTTCCGGGTGTTGCGCGAAGAAAGCGCCAAGGCGCTGGCAGATATCGGCTTCGACGGCTACGCGGTCGGCGGCCTCGCCGTCGGCGAGGGCCAGGAAACGATGTTCGCCACGCTCGACTACACGCTGCCAATGCTGCCGGCCGACCGGCCGCGCTACCTGATGGGCGTCGGCCGGCCGGCCGATATCGTCGGCGCTGTGAAGCGCGGCATCGACATGTTCGACTGCGTGATGCCGACGCGCGCTGGCCGCACGGCGCAGGCCTTCACCCGCCGCGGCGAACTCAACCTGCGCAATGCCCGCCATCGCGACGATCCGCGGCCGATCGACGAGCACTGCGCCTGCCCGGCCTGCAAACATCACAGCCGCGCCTATCTCCACCATCTGATCCGCAGCGAAGAGATATTGGGTTCGATGCTGCTGACATGGCATAACCTCCATTATTATCAGGACGTCATGCGCGGCTTGCGCGGAGCGATCGAGGCCGGTTCACTCGGCCACTGGATCGTTGCATTCGAAGGCGAACAAGACCGAGGAGATATCCCGCCACTTTGATGGAGTAGAGTACGATGGCTAAAGAGGCGCTGGTCGTGGTCGACATGCAGAACGATTTCTGCGAGGGCGGCGTGCTTGCCGTTGCCGGCGGCAATGCCATCGTTCCTTCGGTCAACCGCCTGATCCAGCGCTACGATTCCGTGGTGCTGACGCAGGACTGGCATCCGGCCGGCCACGCCTCGTTCGCCAGCTCCTGGCGCGACGCCACGCCCTTCCAGACCGCGCAGTTCGCCTATGGCCCGCAGACCCTGTGGCCGGACCATTGCGTGCAGGGCACGCCGGGTGCCGCCTTCCATCCCCAGCTCGACGTCAACAAGGCGCAGATGGTCGTGCGCAAGGGCTTCCATGCCGGCATCGATTCCTATTCGGCGTTTCGCGAGAACGACCGCATGACCCGAACCGGCCTCGACGGCTATCTCAAGGCCCGCGGCTTCACCCGCGTGATCCTGTGCGGGCTGGCGCTCGATTATTGCGTCGCCTGGACGGCAATCGACGCGCGTCAGGCGGGCTTCGACGTCGCGGTCGTGACTGAAGCGAGCGCCGCCATCGACCTCGAGGGTAGCAAGCGGCGCATGCTCATAGAAATGCGCCAGGCTGGCATCGACTTCAGCGTTACTGCCTGACGAGTTCGACGCGCCGGTTCTTGGCCGTCCTCATTGTCGTTGGATGCCAGCGGGCTGAGCGGGCCGACGCCCTTCGACACCATGCGGTCGGCGGCGATGCCGAACTTTGCCGCCAACGCCCTGGCCACGGAATCAGCGCGGCGCTGCGAGAGGTCCGTGTTGTAGGCGAGCGTGCCCTTGTTGTCGGTGTGGCCGACGATGAAGACCTTCAGCGCCGCACTCGACTTCAGCAGGTTCGCCATCTCGGCGAGCTGCTTGTCGGATTCCGGCTTGAGATCGGCCTTGTCGAAATCGAAGGCGATTCCGTAGAGCGCCACGCGGCCGTCCTTGCCGAGCGCGCCGCCGATCTGCTCGGCTGTCACGAAAGCCAGGTTCTGCTGCATCGCCTTGGTTTCGAGCACGTCGAGCATGACCAGCACGCGGCCCTTCAGCGCGTTCGAAATATCGCCGTTCGAGCCGCCGGTCTGGGTCGCGGCATAGATCGAGACCAAGACGTCTCCCGCGCCTTCGCGCGTCCATTGCCCGACCCACAGGCGCTGGTCGGCGGCGGGATCGACGTATTCCAGCACATTGGCGGTCAAGGCCAGCCGCTCGCGGCTATAACTGGTCTCGGGCTTCAGCGCCCGCGGCACGCCGTGCAGCTTGTGGAACTCCTCGCCGCATTCGGTCTTGCTGCACTGGAACAGCGTCTTGGCGCCCTTGCCCTCCAGCTCGTTGGTGTAGTTGCGCACCACTTCCAGGGTTCGAGCGGCCCTCGGGCACGACATAGACCGTGCGCGTCAACCGGCCTTCGACCGTCTGGATCTTGGAGTAGCGCAGCTTCTTGTCGGGTTCGCTGGCATAGCTGGCGCCGGTCGTCGGACCGAGCGGTAGTGCCAATTCGTCGAAATCCTTTTTCGTCTGAGCCAGGACGAACGAGCCGGCATAGCGCGGCAGGAGCTGGTCGCCCGAGCCGGGCGCATTTGCCCCAAGTTCTTTGGCGTAGCGTGGATCGACTTGAGCCTGGGCAGTGGTGGCGAGAAGAGCGAAGGTTACGGCGAGAGCCGATCCACCGCACTAAACACGCTCCAGCGCGAGCGCGATGCCCTGGCCGACGCCAATGCACATGGTGCAGAGCGCGCGCTTGCCGCCGGTGGCTTCAAGCTGGTTCAGCGCCGTGATCATCAGGCGGCCACCGGAGGCGCCCAGCGGATGGCCAAGCGCGATGGCACCGCCATTGGGGTTCACGTTTTCCGCATCGTCGGCCAGGCCGAGCTGGCGCAGCACGGCGAGCGACTGGGCAGCAAAGGCCTCGTTGAGCTCGATCACATCGAAATCGGCGAGGGTCATGCCGAGCTTGGCCAAAAGCTTCTGCGTCGCCGGCACCGGGCCGATGCCCATGACGCGCGGTGGCACGCCGGCCGAGACGGCGGCGAGGATGCGCGCGCGCGGGATGAGACCGTTGGCCTTGGCGGCGGCCTCGGAGGCGATGATCATGGCGCAGGCGGCATCGTTCAGGCCCGACGAATTGCCCGCCGTCACCGAGCCGCCGTCGCGAAACGCCGCCGGCAGCTTGCTCAGCGTCTCCATGGTGGTGTCGCCGCGCGGATGCTCGTCCTTGTCGACGATGACCTCCAGCTTGCCCTTCTTGACGCAGACCTTGACGATCTCCTTGTCGAAGAAGCCGCGCTCCTGGGCAGCCTTGCAACGGCGCTGGCTGCGGTAAGCAAAGGCGTCCTGGTCGGTGCGGCTGATCTGGTGCTCTCCCGCGACATTCTCGGCGGTCTGGCCCATCGGGTCGACGCCGTAGGCGGCCTTCATGCGCGGATTGACGAAGCGCCAGCCCAGCACGGTGTCCTCGAGCTTCATGTTGCGGTCGAACGGGCCCTCGGGCTTGCCCATGACATAGGGCGAGCGCGTCATGTTCTCGACGCCGCCCGCAATCATCAGGTCGGCCTCGCCCAGCTTCACGGCGCGCGCGGCATGGCCGGCGGCTTCGAGGCCGGAGCCGCAAAGACGGTTGACCGTGGCGCCCGCCACCTCGACCGGCAGGCCGGCCAAAAGCCCCGCCATGCGCGCAACGTTGCGGTTGTCCTCGCCCGCCTGGTTGACGCAGCCATAGATCACGTCGTCGACCGAGCCCCAATCGACATTGCCGTTGCGTTGCATCAGCGCCTTGATGGGATGGGCCGCAAGATCGTCGGTCCGCATGGCCGCCAGTCCGCCGTTGTAGCGGCCGACGGGAGTGCGGATCGCGTCGCAGATGAAGGCTTCGGTCATCTTGGGCTACTCCCGAAAAATCGTCATGGCCGGGGTAGCATCGCCCATGGGACTTGCCAATGCCCTGCCGGCAGAGGGGCCATGCGCAATGTTCCGTCAGGCAACTTTCCGGGCGACCGCGTACTGCGCATATCCGCGATAGGACCGCTCCAGCACCGCAAGAGCGCCGGCCTGCAACGCCAGAACGGCAAGCGCGCCCTCCAACCGGTCGCGCGGCCAGACGTGGAACGCCGCCAGCCAGCGCCGCAGCCCCCAGGAGAACCAGCGCGGCAGCCGCTCCTGGCCGCCGAAGTCGACGATATGCAACTGCCCGTCCGGCGTCAGCCGCCGCAGCGCCTCGGCCAGCACGCGCGGCCACTGCGGGATCATCGACAAGGTGTAGGAGATGAAAATCCGCGAAAACGCCGGCACCCCGAACAGGCGCGTTGGATCGAATTCGGTGGCATCGGCGCGGGCGAGGCGAATGCGCGCGGAAAGCCCTTCGCGGGGGATCTCGTCATGGGCCGTGGCCAGCATGGCGGCGGAAACGTCGATGCCGAAGAACCGCGCCTGTGGATAGCGCTGCGCGGCGCATATGAGATTGCGCGCCGTGCCGCAACCGATCTCCAGCACCGCCTCGCCCGCCGCCGGCTCCAGTCGCTCGATCAGCCGGTCGCGTCCCAGCAGGTAGTATTTGCGCGTGAAATCGTAGACGTGGCGCTGGCGCCGGTAGAGGCGATCGTCTACCAGCAACTTTCCAACAAGGCGGCCGCCACCATCTACGGCCGCGTCGAGGCGCTCTATCCGCGCGCATCGGACGGCTTCACGCCGCACCACATCCTGCGCACGGCCGACGAGCGGCTGCGCGGCGTCGGCCTGTCGCGCGCCAAGGTGGCGGCCCTTCAGGACCTGGCGCACCGCGTCCACGGCGGCGAGCTGCCGACCCTCGACGAGGCCCATGGGCTGGCCGACGCTGAACTGACAGAGCGCTTGGTGACCGTGCGCGGCATCGGCCGCTGGAGCGCCGAGATGTTCCTGATGTTCCGCCTCGGCCGGCCCGACGTGCTGCCGCTCGGCGACTACAGCTTGCGCAAGGCCTATGCGAAGGCCTTTAGGAAGCGCGCCCTGCCCTCGCCCGAGGCGCTCGAAAAAGCCGGCGAGAGATGGCAGCCCTATCGTACAGTGGCGATCTGGTATCTGTGGCGGGCGCTGGATATTCCCTGACGAGGACTGAAACGTATGGCTTTGGAATTCTACTACGCGTCCGGTTCACCCTATGGCTGGCGCGTCTGGCTGGCGCTGGAACACAAGGCGATCCCGCACGAGGTGAAGACCCTGTCGTTTGACGCAGGCGATATCGAGACGCCGGCGTTCACGGCGATCAATCCGCGGCAGCGCATACCGGCGATCGTCGACGATGGCTTCGCGCTCTACGAATCGGCGGCGATCGTCGAGTATCTCGAGGACAAGTGGCCGCGCGAGCCGCGCGTGTTCGCGTCCGACGTCCGCGGCCGCGCCCTGCAGCGGCGCCTGATCCAGGAGGCCGATCAGTACGTCAATCCCGCCATGCACCTGGTGTTCGACGCCGTGGGCGACGAGGGCACGGGCAAGAAGGTCGCCGAGGCACGGAAAGCCCTGCTGGAGGAACTCGCGCGCTGGGACGACTTCATCGCCGGCGACTTCATCGCCGGGCCCCTCTCCGCCGTCGACTTCACGCTCTTTCCCATGCTGGCGCTGGTGCATCGGCTGGCGGCGCGACGCGCGCCGGCGCTGACGGAAGGCGGGTTGGGTGGCCCCAAGCTTGCCGCCTGGATGAAGCGCATGGAGGCGCTGCCGGTCATGCAAAAGACCTGGCCACCGCATTGGCGGTAAAGGCCCGTTCACGCAGGCCTCTGGAGTGACACGCTCGACATGACATAATCGCCGCCATGGTTTCTCCCTTCGCCGGCGCCCTCGACCGCACTCTCGAGCGCCTGCGCACGGCCTTCCGTGACACCGCGCGCGGTGCGCGCGAGGCCGTCGGCGCAGCGTTGCGCCCCGATCTGCCCGACGACGACATTCCCCGCCTCAAGGGCCGCATCGATGCCTGCCTCGAGGGCAGAGGCGGCGAGACGGCGCGTCGCGTCCGTGCGGCCGAGCTGGGGCAGGCCTATCTCGCGCTGTCGCCGGCGGGTCACAAGAAATTCCTAACGACGCTGGCCCACGACTACGGCCTGACGCGCGACGCCGCGATGCAGGCGGTCGAGCAGTGGCGCGCCTCCAAGGCGCCCCCGCGGGCGTTGACCAAGGCGCTCGAATCGCCGGCGGTGTGCCTGCTCGCCGAATTCGTGGGTGTACCGCAGGGCGTGAAATTCGTGGTCGACCTGCGCGCCGAGCTTCTGGCGCTGGGCCGCGCCGATCCGGCCGTGCGCGCGCTGACCGACGATCTGCGCCCCCTGCTCGGCGGCTGGTTCGATGTCGCCTTCCTCGACCTCGTGCGCATCGACTGGCGGGCGCCGGCGGCACTGCTGGAAAAACTGGTGGCCTACGAGGTCGTGCACGCCATCCGCTCGTGGCGCGACCTCAAGAACCGGCTCGATTCCGACCGGCGCTGCTTTGCCTTCTTCCATCCGCGCATGCCCGACGAGCCGCTGATCTTCGTCGAGGTGGCGCTGGTCGACGGCATGGCCGGCGATGTGCAGCGCCTGCTCGATCCCAAGGCGCCGACACGCGACCCGGCGACCGCCAATACGGCGATCTTCTATTCCATTTCCAACTGCCAGCAGGGATTGGCCGGCGTGAGCTTCGGCAACTTCCTGATCAAGCGCGTGGCGACCGAGCTGCAGAAGGAACTGCCGAACCTGAAGGACTTCGCCACCCTCTCGCCGATTCCCGGCCTGCGCGGCCATATCGACGCGCGGCTGGCCAACGACGTCGATGGCGTGCTGACGGCAAGCGAGATCGCCGACCTCGCCACGGTCGTCGACAAGACGACGGGCGCAGCGGCCGTGCGCCTGCTGCTCGACCGGCCGAAATGGTGGGAAGTGCCGGCGGTCGACAAGATCCTGCGGCCGATCCTGACTCGGCTCGCCGCGCAGTACCTGACGGCGACAGACAAGGGCCGCGCGCTCGACCGCGTCGCCCACTTCCATCTCGGCAACGGCGCCATCGTCGAGCGCTTGAACGGGCTGGGCGATACCAGCGCCAATGGGCTAAAACAATCCTACGGCATGATGGTGAACTACCGCTACAAACTCTCCGACGTCGACGCCAACCACGAGGCCTATGCCTCGGGTAAGGTGGTGGCGAGCCGCGAAGTGCGGGCGGCGGCGAAGGATTAACATCCGGTCAGGCCTGAAAACCGCTTGGCGTCTCATATAAATACTTATATAATTAGAACGTGAAACCGGTCGTCTTCCGTGGCGATTCGTTAGAGCGGCTGAGGCGCTTTCCGGCATCGGCCCGACATGACGCCGGATACCAGTTGGAGCGCGTGCAGCGGGGCACGATGCCCGACGATTTCAAGCCGATGTCCGGCATCGGTACAGGCGTGTAGGAGATTCGCGTTCGCGACGCTGCCGGTGCCTTTCGCATCATCTACGTCGCCCGATTCGAAGAAGCGGTCTATGTCCTGCATGCCTTTCAGAAGAAGGCCGCGCGGACTGGCTCGCTGGATATCGAACTGGCTCGACAAAGATATCGGCGGTTATTGGAGGACAGACGGTGAAAGTAACCAAGTACGCCAACGTCTGGGACGCGCTGGAGCCCGTTCCCGAGCTTGCCGCGCAGATGAAGGCGCGGTCGGCGCTGATGGCCGCCGTACGTGACCGAATCGTCAAGGCACGCTGGACCCAGGCCGAGGCGGCGAGACGGCTGGGCGTCAGCCAACCGCGCGTATCCACGCTGATGCGCGGCAAGCTCAGCCTATTTTCGCTCGACACGTTGATCTCGATGGCGACCTCGGCCGGTCTGCGTGTCGAGATCAAGGTGAAGCGGGCCGCCTGAGCATAGCGGAGAAGGCTGACGATGCTTTCCGCGAGATAGACCAAATGCGCCGGCGGCGTCTGGTGCGAGTTCGACAAGGTGAACGTCGCAGCCGTGCCGACGTCCGGTGTCTTCATCGTCTGGCTGGGCGGCGAGCGGGCGCGCACGGTGCGCGTCGGCCTCGGCCCGATCGCCGTCGTGGTGCGCGCCCAGCGCCACGACGTGAAGGTCCTGAACTACCGCCGCATGGGCGCGCTCTACGTCACTTGGGCCTCCCTGCCCGACTATGAGCGCCGGGTGCGGGGCTCTATCTCCAGCAAGCCCTGCGCCCGTTGATCGTCGATAAATTCGACGAGGCGGCGGTGATCGAAGTCAATCTGCCATGGACGACCAAGGCCTCGGCGCGTCGGTGAACTTCACTTGTTCAGGTAATTGAGCTTCAACCCCGGCCGCGGCCATTCGAAGCTCACCAGCTTGCCGGTCATGGAGAGCGTCGCAAAGGCCGTGCGCAGGTCCTTGCCGCCGAAGCAGACGTTAGTGACCATGGGATCGGGTAGCTTGTACTGCGTCACCGACTGGCCGTCGGGCGAGATGTCGGAGACGGCGCCGGTGATCAGCGTGGCGACGCAGATGTGGCCGGCCGAATCGACGGCCAGCGAATCGAACATCTGGTAGCCACCGAGGCCCACGATGACGCGGCCCTTTTCGCCCCGATAGGGCCCGTTGGCGTCCTTGATGACGCCGGGCGCCGAAAGCTCGAAGGCCCACAGGCGCGCGGTCGGCGTTTCGACGACATAGAGCGTCTTCTCGTCGGGCGACAGGCCGCAGCCGTTGGGTCGCTCCAGAGGGAAGACCTTCTCCTCGATCTTCGAGCCGTCGGACTTGGCGTAGTAGACGACGCCGCGGTCGTTGTCGCGCTCGCGGGTCTTGCCGAGGTCGGTGAACCAGAAGCCGCCTGCATTGTCGAACACGATGTCGTTGGGGCCGTTCAGCTTCCGGCCATCGCAGGAATCGTACAGCGTCTCGAACTTACCGGTCTCGGGATCGACCACCTGGATCGCGCCGGTCTTGTAGCCGGCCGGCTGCGTGCCGGGGAACAGGCGGCCATCCGGCCGCTCGATCCAGTTGAAGCCGCCGTTGTTGCAGACGTAAATCCTGCCTTTCGGGCCCACTGCAGCGCCGTTCGGTCCGCCGCCAAGCTTGGCCACGATGTGCTGCTTGCCGTCGGGCATGACGCGGGTCAGCGTTTCGCGTGCGATCTCGACCAGAATGACCGAGCCGTCCGGCATGGCGATCGGCCCTTCGGGAAATTTCAGGCCCGAGGTGATTTCCTTGTGTGGCGTCGTCATTGGGCGCTCCCCTCTATTTTCCTTTGAATTCGGCTTTGCGTTTGGCGAGGAAGGCCGCGACGCCTTCCCTGAAATCCTCACTGCGCCCGAGTTCGCGCTGGAAGTCGCGCTCGACGTCGAGCTGCGCCGACAGATCGTTGGCGCTGGATTGATTGAGTGCGGCCTTCATGCGGGCAAGCGACAGTGTAGGGCCGTCGGCGAGCTTGCGGGTGAGTTCGATTGCCGTCGACATCAGCGCGGCATCGTCGACAACGTCCCAGATCAGGCCCCAATCCCTCGCCTTCTCGGCCGATATCTGCGGCGCCAGCATGGCCAGCGCACGGGCGCGTTGATCGCCCACCAGGCGCGGTAGGAACCAGGTGCTGCCGCCGTCGGGCAGCAGACCGATGCGCGCGAAGGCCTGCAGGAACGAGGCGGATTTGCCCGCGATGGCGATGTCGGAGGCGAGCGCGAAACTCATGCCGACACCCGCGGCCACGCCGTTCACCGCCGACACGATCGGCTTGGGAATCGTGCGCATGAGGCGGATCACCGGATTGAAGTATTTCTCCAGCGCCGCGCCCGAATCGGCGGTAGCACTCGCCGCTCGGTCGGGATCGGCAAGATCGGCGCCGGCGCAGAAGCCGCGACCCGCACCGGTCAGCAGCACGGCGCGCACCGAGTTGTCGGTGGCCAGCTCCTCCCAGCAGGTCTTTATCTCGGCGATCATCTTGCGCGAGACGGCGTTCAGCCGCTCCGGTGCGTTGAGCGTAATGGTGGCGAGGCCATCGGCCTTGGCGAGGAGGATTTTTTCGTAAGCCATTTTCAACGTCCCATGAATTTGGCAGGCCGCTTGGCGAGGAACGCCGCGACGCCCTCCTTGCAGTCGTCGCTGCGGCCGAGCTCGCGTTGGGCCTCGCGCTCGAGGTCGAGTTGCTGGTCGAGCGAATTGGTGCCAGCGCGGTTCATGGCATTCTTGATCGCGGCATAGGAGAGCGTCGGACCCGATGCGAGCTTTTGCGCAAGCTTCTTGGCCTCGTCCATCAGGACGGCGTCGTCGAACACCTGCCAGACCATGCCCATGCGTTCGGCCTGCTCGGCCGGCACCGACGTGCCCAGCATCGCGAGAGCGCGGGCGCGGGCGTCGCCCACGGTGTGCGGCAGGAACCAGGTGCCGCCAAGGTCGGGCATCAGTGAGATACGGACAAAAGCCTGGTCGAAGCGGGCCGAGCGGGCCGCCAATACGATGTCGCAGGCCAGCGCCAGGTTGGCGCCTCCGCCCGCCGCCACGCCGTTGACGGCGGCGATCACCGGCTTGGGCAAGTCGCGGATGGCGCGGATCATGGGATTGTACAGGCGGTCCATCACCACGCCGAGGTCAGGCTTTCCGTCGGCATCCACGGCGCCGGTACCGCCGCCCGCCAGATCGGCGCCGGCGCAGAAGCCGCGACCTGTGCCGGTCAGCAGGACGGCCCGCACGGCGGCGTCGCTGCGGGCGCGCCCGATCTGTTCGATCATCGCGGTAATCAACGATTGGCTCATCGCATTGAGGCGGGCCGGGCGATTGAGCGTCAGCGTCAGGACACCGCCCTCCAGGGCGGCAATAACAGGCGTTTCTTCCATGGGACCAAAGACTGACATGCCGAAATACCCCGCGCCAACCGGTCGCGTCGCATCGCGGCACGGCGGCACGTATGTCGTGAGGCGATGGCCAAGATCCTGATCCTGGTCGGCACCGAATCGGGCAATGCCCAGATGGTCGCCGATGCGTTGAAGCCGGTGCTCGAGGGTGCGGGTCATGCCGTCGGCATCAGCGACACCGCCGGCAGCGCCGCCGACTTCGCCGGCCAGGACGTGCTGCTGGTGGTCTGCGCCACGCATGGCTCGGGCGACATTCCGACCAACATCTTGCCGCTCGCCGAGAAGCTGGAGCGCGAGCGACCCGATCTCTCGGGCCATCGCTACGGCGTGATCGCCCTGGGCGACATGACCTACCAGGACACGTTCTGCGGCGGCGGCAAGAAGATGGACAAGGTCTTCGAGCTTTGCGGCGCCCGACGCATCGGCGATCGCTTCGAGGTCGATGCCTCCTCCCAGCCGCTACCCGACGAGGAAGCGCTGGGCTGGATCGAAGGCTGGAAGGCGCTGGTCTAGGGAATCGTGAAGACCTCGACCGGCTCGGCCACGCCGCGCAGCGTGTGACGGCCGAGCGAGACCAGTGGCTGGGTGCAGACGTCCTTGAAATCGGACGAGACGCAGACCGGCACTTTCAATTCCTTGGTCAGTCTCTCCAGCCGCGCCGCGCGGTTGACCGCAGGGCCGATGACGGTGAAGTCGAGCCGGTCCTGCGTGCCGACATTGCCGAACGTCACCGGACCGACATGCAGGCCGATGCCGAAGTGCAGCGGATCGAGGCCGCCGGCGGCACGCGCCGAGTTTGCGGCGTCGACGCCCTCGATCAGGCGACGGGCCGCAGCGAGGGCGTTGGCTGTGGTCATCGGCAGGAAAAGAGCGTCCTCGGCGGGGAAGTAGCCCATGGCGCCGTCGCCGATGAATTTCAGGATTTCTCCACCATGCGCGGCCAGCGCATCGCCGACCAGCTGCAGGTAGTTGTTGACCAGCTCCAGCAGTTCAGACGCCGGCAGGCGCTCGTTGAGGCTGGTGAAGTCGCGAAGGTCGGAGAACCACAGCACGACCTGTCTCTCCTCGCCGTCGCCGCGGCGGATCGCTCCCTTGAGGATGCGTTCGCCGACCTGGCGGCCCAGATAGGTGTTCACGACGGTGTCGGCGATGCCGCGGTGAATATAGATCTCGGCCAAAGGGCCGATGCCGTCGACGAGCCGTTCGATGTCGGCAAGGTCGGCTTCGTCGAACCCGCCGGCCCGGTCGGTCGCGAAGGAAGCGATCGGCATCGGCCCTTCTCGGCTGATGCGCATGGGGAAGGCGATGTAGTCGGTGCCGCCACCGTCCCGCAGTTCGTGCAGCACGAGGTGATGGCTCTCGCCGAGCGCCGTCAGGTCGTAACGCACGATGCGGGCCTGATCGCGCGCCTCCTGCATCGGGCTGCCGATGTAGGCCGAGGTGTTCTGTATGCCATGGGCGCGCTGGACCTCCTCGAAGCCGGCGCCGCGCCGCCACAAAAAGCCGGTCGCCAGCATCTGCGGATGAACCAGTTGCAGGCCGAGATAGAAACGCCAGATCGGCAGGCCGGCTGCGACCGAGCGCGTCATGAGCTGGTCGATCAGCCGCCCGAGGTTCGCCATGAGCCGGCCCTCGCGATGCAGCCAATCAAGAACCGGCGCGACGCGGTCGCTGGTTGGCGTCATGCGTCCCGCTGCAGGATCACCACCGACGCCACCGCCTCTTCCATGCCGATGACGCCGCCGCCGTTTTCGGCGAGCGCGATCTCGGCGCCCTTGACCTGGCGCTGGCCTGCCTCACCGCGCAGCTGGCTGGCGAGCTCGGCCAGCATCGAGAGGCCCGTCGCGCCGACCGGATGGCCCTTGGAGACGAGGCCACCCGAGGTGTTCACGGGCAGGGCGCCGCCAGGACCGGTGGCGCCGGAGGCGACGAACCTGCCGCCTTCGCCCTCGGGGCAGAAGCGCAGCATCTCGCACTGGTAGATCTCGCAGAAGCTGGTGGCGTCGTGGACTTCGGCGACGTCGATGTCCTGCGGGCAGAGTCCCGCCATCTTGTAGGCCTTGTCGGCCGCGGCGCGGGTCAGGCCCGGCTCGTCGAGCTTGCGATATTTGCCGCCGGCAAAGCCGACGCCGGCGATCCTGATCGCCCGATCCTGTACTGCCTTGGGCAGGGTCGCGAGATATTCCTTGGAGCAGACCAGCGCCGCCGCCGCGCCGTCGCCGATCGGCGAGCACATGGCGCGGGTCAGCGGGAAGGACACCGGGCGGTCCTGCATCACGGCCTCGGTCGTCATCTGGAAGCGGTACTGCGCCTTGTCGTTCAGCGCGCCATAATTGTGGTTCTTGGCGGCGCCAGCGGCGATCTGCTCCTGCGTCGTGCCGTACTTCCACATGTGCCACTTGGCCTGCATGGCGTAGGTGTCCATGAAGATCGTGCGGCCGGGGCCTGTTTCGAATTTCGAGCCGACCAGCTCGCCGACGCGCGTCATCTCCTCGACTAGCCGGTCGTGCTGGCTGGTGATGTAGCCCTGACCGAACAGGTCCGAGGTGCGCGTCGGGTCCTCGGGGCTGAACAGCTTCTCGATGCCGATACAGAACGAGAGCTCGTGCGTCCCGGCCAGCACGTCCTTCCAGGCGCCCATGAAAGCCGTCGAGGCCGTGGCGCAGGCGTTCTCGACGTTGAACATCGGCACGCGCTCGGGGAACAACCCCTCCTCGACCAGCGGCTGGAACAGCGCCTGGGCGCGGATCGAGTTCTGGCCCCAGAAGCCCATGCCGCAATTGCCCAGCCAGCCGGTCTCGATGTCGGCGCCGGTCTTCATGCCGGCATCGGCCAGCGTGCCGAGATAGGCCTCGCGGGCGAGGTCGCCGAAGCTCATGCCGGGATGCTTCTTGAAGACCGTGGTATAGGCACCGATGACATAGACGTCGCGCATGTGAACCTCTCCGATCATTTCGCCCAATTGCCGACCAGCGGCACTTGGCGCCCCGACGGCACGGCGAGCACGACCCAGAAATATTCCGGGTAGTCGATCGTCGTCGGTGCGCCGAAGGGCACCGGCGGGCCGTCGAGCGTCGCCGTGCGGACCTTGAAGGTCCCGCCCGAGGCCACGACCGTGCCGGCATAGCCGAAGCCCACCGCGTCGGCGCTGAGACCGACCTCGCTGTCGTGACGGTCGATGATCGCCCGGTCGACGATGGTGGTGTTGCTCACATGGTTGATGTCGAGATTGCGCTGCAGTGCCACGAGATTGAGCGGATGCGGTTCGACCGCCACCACTTTTTCCGACGGTCCGGCCAATTTGGCGGCGAGCAGCGTGAAATAGCCGGAATGGGCGCCGAGATCGTAGACCGTGTCGCCCGGCTTGATCAGGCCGCCGAACACCGCCATTTCATCGTTTTCGTAAATGCCCAGCCAGCAGGCGATCACGCCGCTGCCGACACGCCACTTACGGCCGCGGTTGAGGCCGGACAGGATCGGCAGCTCGAAGCGGTCGAGCGCGCGGTGCAGCAGGCGGCTGAGTGGCGAGAAAATCCGCCGGACGGCGCCCGCGATGGCCTCTTGGAGGGGTGACATGGCGGCCACATAACAAGCGCGGGGCACCCAAGACAAGGTTGCATGCCCCGGCGCGGCAGCCTATCCACATGGACGTTCCGTACCGGAGTGCGTCCATGGTTGCCGCTGCTACGGCCCCTGTTCAGGCAAGGGCCCCCGAAACCGATGCCACGATCGCCGAGCTGAAGCGCCTGTTCGGTGAGCGCGTCAGCACCGCGCACGCCGTGCGCGAGCAGCATGGCAAGGACATTTCCTACCACGCGGCGCAGCTGCCCGACGCCGTGGTCTTCGCCGAATCGGTTGAGGAAGTGCAGCAGATCGTAAAACTGTGCGCGCGCAACAAGACGCCGATCATCCCGTTCGGCACCGGCACCTCGCTGGAAGGCCATATCAGCGCGCCCAACGGCGGCATCTCGCTCGACGTCAGCCGCATGAACCGCGTCCTGCAGGTCAACGAGGCCGACCTCGACGTCGTGGTGCAGCCCGGCGTCACCCGCAAGCAGCTCAACGAATATATCCGCGCGACAGGGCTCTTCTTCCCGATCGATCCCGGCGCCGACGCCTCGATCGGCGGCATGGCCAGCACGCGCGCCTCGGGCACCAACGCCGTGCGCTACGGCACCATGCGCGAAAATGTGCTGTCGATGAAGGTCGTGACCGCCGACGGCCGGCTGGTCCAGCTCGGCCGCCGGGCACGCAAATCCTCGGCGGGTTACGACCTGGTGAAGCTGTTCATCGGCTCGGAGGGCACGCTGGGCGTCATCGTCGAAGTCACGCTCCGCCTCTACGGCATTCCCGAATCGATCGGTGCCGCGACCTGCGCCTTCGAAACGCTGCAAGGCGCGGTCGACACCGTCATCCAGACCATCCAGTCGGGCATCCCGGTGGCGCGCATCGAGCTGATGGATTCCGAGACCGTCGATACCGTGAACAAGTACTCCAAGCTCAGCCTGCCGCTGAAGAGCATCCTGCTGCTGGAATTCCACGGCACCGAAGCCGGCACCAAGGAACAGGCCGAGATGGTGCAGGCCATCGCCGCCGAGAATGGCGGCGGCAACTTCGCCTGGACCGGCCAGGCCGAGGAACGCAGCAAGATGTGGCAGGCCCGCCACGACGCCGCCTGGGCGGCCAAGGCGGCGCGGCCGGGCTGGGGCATGTGGGCGACCGACGTCTGCGTACCGATTTCGCGGCTGGCCGAATGCATCCTGGAGACGCAGAAGGACATCGTGGCCAGCGACCTCTACGCCCCCATCGTCGGCCATGTCGGCGACGGCAATTTCCACCTCACCATGATGGTCAATCCCGACGATCCGACCTGCCTGCCGCGGGCCGAGGGCCTCAACGACCGCATGATCGCGCGCGCGCAAAACCTCGGCGGCACCTGCACCGGCGAGCACGGCGTCGGCATGGGCAAGATCAAGTACCTTTACGAGGAACACGGCGAGGCGATGTCGCTGATGCGGGCGATCAAGAGGGCCCTCGATCCTGATAATATCATGAACCCGGGCAAGATCTTCGGCCCCCTGAACTGAGAGACCTCGACCTGATCTGATGGAAAACCGGCCGCATATCGTCGTCGTCGAAGACTCGCCCTCGCAACGCCAGATGCTCGTGGAGTATCTGAACCGCTAGGGCATGCGCGTGACCGGCGTGGAAAACGGTGCAGCACTGCGCCGGCTGGTCGAGCGCGAGATGCCGTCGGTGGTGTTGCTCGATGTCGGCCTGCCCGACGAGGACGGCTTCACGCTGGCCCGCTTCCTGCGCGAGAAGAGCGGCCGCGTCTGGATCGTCATGGTGACGGCGGCCTCCGACCCGGTCGACCGCGTGGTCGGCCTGGAGACCGGCGCCGACGACTACGTCGCCAAGCCCTACGACCCACGCGAGCTTCTGGCCCGCATCAAGAGCGGCCTGCGCCGGGCCACCGGCGCCGGCGCCGTGCACGTCAAGGCCGGCGGCCGCATCCGCATCGGCCGCTGCATCCTCGACCTCAACAAGCGCGTGCTGGTCGATGGCGACAGCAAGGAGGAATCGCTGACCGCCAGCGAGTTCGACCTGCTGAAGGTGTTCGCCGAGAACCCCAACCGGCCGCTGACCCGCGAATGGCTGCTCGAAGTCACCAGCCACCGCGACATGGATGCCTTCGAGCGCTCGATCGACCTGCGCATCAAGCGCTTGCGCCGCAAGATCGAGAAGGACCCGGCACATCCGGAGTCGCTGCGCACCGTGCGCGGCGCCGGGTACCTGAGCGCATTCCGCGCCCCGATCGTGCCGAGCTTCATGCTGGTGTCGGGCGGCAACGTGGTGACGGTCGGCGCCGGCCTCAGCGGCTGGCGCCAGCAGACCCTGCCGCAGGTCCAGCAGATGGCCCGGGCGTAAGGAGAGCGACCATGAAAATCTCGACGATCATTATCCTCGCCGTCGCCACGATGGCACTCGCGACCTTCGCCAACCCGCGCGGCGACTGCCGCCATGCCTGCCGGATGGACACCAACGGCGTCGCCGTCGTCGCCGTCAGCCATCCCGCCCCGGTCATGTTCGCCTCCATCCGTTAGATCCCAGCCCCGTCAGGAGATTTGCCATGTTGCGCACACTTTTCGTCATCGCCGCCGTTCATGCCGGCCTGCGGCCCCGCCGCCGCGGCCAGCACACGATCTGGACAACGGCGTGAATCATGGTCCTCGAGCCCCTCATCGAATGGTTCTGCCTCGCAGCCATCGCGGCTCTCGCGCTGGCAGTGGCCGAGCCGGCTTACGCCCTCCTGAAATGACAAAGGGCCGGCGAATGCCGGCCCTTTGCGTTTTCAGCGAGGACGAGGGTTACTTCGCAGCCCCCTACTTCGCAGCTTGCACCATGATCTCGACGCTGAGGCCGGGTGCCGCGAGCTTGGCCTCGACGGTGGCGCGGGCCGGCGCGTTGCCGGGGGCCACCCAGGCGTCCCAGACCTCGTTCATCTGGCTCCAGGTCTTGATGTCGGTCAGCCAGATGTTGGCCGAGAGCACCTTCGACTTGTCGGTGCCGGCCTCGGCCAGGAACTTGTCGACCTTGTCGAGGATCTGCTTGGTCTGGCCCTTCACATCGAGCGTGCGGTCGTCGGCGGTGAGGCCGGCGAGATAGACCGTATTGCCGTGAACGACGGCGCTGCTCATGCGCGCGCCGGGATTGATTCGTTTGACGCTCATTGTCTTTTCTCCCTCCAGAATTGGCGGCCCGACCTTAGCACGCCGCTAAATGGCCGCGACGACCATGATTTCGACCTTCAAACCGGGATCGTTCATTTTTGCCTGGACCGTGGCACGGGCCGGTGTCTGGCCGGGCACGACCCAGGCGTCCCAGACGGCGTTCATGGCGGCGAAGTCGCCGATATCGGCCAGCCAGATCGTGGCGGTGAGGATTTTGCCCTTGTCGGTGCCGGCACGCTTCAGCAAGGCATCGATCTCGCCCAGCGCCTGCTTCACCTGGCCGGTGATGTCGAGCGAGCTGTCCTCCGGGATCATGCCCGAGAGGTAGATGCGGTCCTCGTAAACGACGGCCTCGCTGAGGCGCGGGCCCGGATCGATACGCTGGAGCTTCATTCGGCACGACCTCTTGCAATGGTGAAAGAGTGACGTACCGAAAAACACTCCAAGCGTCGATGATTTCCATGAGTTCGCGCAACCGTGCCCCAGGGCTGTGGCGCCGGCCGAATTCCTGACGGATCCCCTGCACGATCCTGGCGTAGTGCTCGGGCCTGGCCAGTACATCAAGAATCTTTTCGTGCGGCCTGTCCTCTCCCAGGACCAGTTCCAGGGCGGCGTCGCCATAGATCTCCCGGACATAGGCCGGATCCAGGATGGACAGCGGGATCGTTCCGGCCGCCGGCGTCTCGAACGTCCGGCAGGTGACCATGGCCAGGCACTCGAAGAGCGGCCGGTACATCACCGGGTTGAAGACCGCCCTGCTCATCGAGGCTGGAACCTCGGCATAGGGGATCGGCGGCATGGTCTCGATGTCGAGTTTCCCCAGGTATTCGCGATCGACGTGGTAGTCGGCCTTGATCTCCTGCCACTGGGTCCATTCCGGAGGATTGTCCCAGCCCTCGCCGACCAGGGCGACACGGCCCACGCGCTGGCGCACCGGCTCCATGGCTTGCAGCACCCGCGACATGCCACGCCAGCGGCACTTGGTGTGGCCGACATAGATCATGCCGAATTCCTTGGCGGCGAAGTCGAGCGGCGCCTCCCAGGTCGGATCGTAGATATGGAACAGGAACGGCCGGACGTTCGGCCGACGCGGCCGCAGCGCCGGCTGGCAGATCTTGTCGGACAGGCTGTCGCAGAAAACGATCCACTGGCGGCTCGATTCCTCGGTGCGGTGATTGTAGTCGCCGAAGAACAGGATCGGATCGTTGTAGGCGCCGTCGCAATCGATCACGACGCGACGGCTGCGCGGCACCGCCGTCAGCAAGCGCGCCCAGTCCAGCCGGTCGCCGAACTGCAGTTGCGTCGTCCATTCGACGACGAAGACGACGGCGTCGGCGCCGCTCAGGTCCTGCGAGTAGTTCGGCGCCTGCGGGTTCGGCAGACCGTAGATCGTCACCTGATGGCCCATTGCCTCCGCCGCCCGGGCGTAGCCGCGCAAATCCAGCATGCTGCCGGCGTTCTCGTATCCCCAGTAGACGAACACCAGCTTCATCGCGTTTCCGTTTCGGCGTTCAGTCCCGCAGTGCAGTGACCAGTTCGCGAACCCGCTGGTCGTAGGAGTAGTTCGCGGCGAGATGACGCCGCACATCCTCGACGACGCCACGGTAGTGATCCGGCCGGGCGAGCGCATCGAGCAGTTTCCCGGCGACGCGGGCCTTGAGAACCAGCTCGCGCGCAGCCGGTCCGTACACCGCCACCGCGAGATCGGCGTCCAGCATCAGGAGCGGGATGGTGTCGGCGTAGAAGATCTCGAAGTATTTCAGCGTCAGGCGCTTCAGATGATGCAGGCCCGGGCGCTGCGTGAAAATGTTGATCCGCGCGGTGCTCATCGTGCGCACCACATCGGAATACATCACCGCTGTCGAGGCCTCGCTCTTCAGTCGCCGGAACGTCGCGGGATCGCACTCGAATGCCTCGGCCGGACCGGCCTCCGGACCTTCGACAGGCGGGCCGTCCCACCACAGGCCGATGAAACCGATCTCGCCCACCTGGTCGCGGATCTGCTCGAACGCCGGCAGCAACTCGCCTGCCACTTCCTTCCAGCGCCACCAGTTATGTCCGACATGGAGGATGTCGTAGTGCTTGGGCGGCGCCGTGGCCGGATCGATCTCGAGAGCCCGGTCGTAGCCGTAGAAAATCATCGGACTGACGCGCGGATGATCGGGTGGCGCCAGCGTCGGCTTGGCGACCCGATCGGCCAAGGCGTCGTAGAACTCGAACCATCGGGCGCGGCTCGCCTTGTCGGGATGATTGAAGTCGTAGCCGTCGAGCTTCAGAACCGGATTGTACATGCCATCCATGTCGAGGATCAGCCGACAGTGCCGCGGGATCATGCCGAGCAAGGTCGCCTCTGGCAGAGGCTTGATGCGATAGAGCTCCGACTCGAACAGGTAGGCGACCGGGCATCGTTCTCGCGAAATGAGTTTCTGTTGCTCGATCGACAGTATCGTCGCCAAAGATGAGCAAAAAAAGGCTTCGCCGCAGATGATTGTGCCCCGATCAGGCACGCTCGCGAATATCGGCGAATTTGATTTTGGGGCTCTTCTCGGCGATGTAGCCCAGCTCCCAGGCGTTACGCGCCAAAAACACCGGGGTGCCGTCGCGATCCTCCGACATGCCGCCGCGGTTGGCCGACATGAAGGCTTCGAGATCGGCCTTGGTCTCGGCCGAGATCCAGCGCGCGGTTTCGAACGGTGCCGGCTCGAGGTCGATCATCACCGAATATTCAGCCTCGACGCGCGCTTTCAGCACGTCGAGCTGCAGCTCGCCGACCACGCCCACGATGTGATCGCCGCCGATGACACGGCGGAACACCTGGGTCACGCCTTCCTCCGCCAGGTCTTCCAGGGCGCGCTTTAGCTGCTTGGATTTCATCGGGTCCTCGAGCCGCACGCGGCGCAGGATTTCCGGCGCGAAGTTGGGGATGCCAACGATTTTTACCTGCTCGCCCTCGGTCAGCGTGTCGCCGACGCGCAGCACGCCGTGATTGGGAATGCCGATGATGTCGCCGGGCCACGCCTCGTCGACGATCTCGCGCTCGCGGGCGAAGAACAGGATCGGCGAATTGACCGACAGCACCTTGCCGGTGCCCATTTGCACGAGCTTCATGCCGCGGCGGAACTTGCCGCTGCACAGGCGCAGGAAGGCGACGCGGTCGCGATGGTTGGGGTCCATGTTGGCCTGGACCTTGAAGACGAAGCCCGCGACCTTGGGCTCGGTCGGATCGATGGCGCGCGGCTCGGCCGGCTGGGGCCGCGGCGGCGGCGCCCACTCCGCGATCGCGTCCAAAAGCTCGCGCACGCCGAAATTATTGTAGGCGCTGCCGAAGAACACCGGCGACAGGTGCCCGGCCCGGTAGGACTCGATATCGAACTCGGGATAGCCCGCGCGCACCAGCTCGACATCCTCGGCGAGCTTCGGATCGGTGATCTCGTAATTCTCGATCATCTCGCCGATCCGCGATCTGTCCTTGTTGTCGAACACCAGCATGCGGTCGTGGGCGAGATCGTAGGTACCCTTGAACTGGTTGCCCGAGCCCTGCGGCCAGCTCATCGGCGTTACGTCGAGCGCGAGGGTCGAGGCGATCTCGTCCAGAAGCTCGATCGGGTCCTTGGACTCGCGGTCCATCTTGTTGATGAAGGTGATGATCGGCACGTCACGCAGACGGCAAATCTCGAACAGCTTGCGGGTGCGCGCCTCGATGCCTTTGGCGGCGTCGATCACCATGACGGCCGAATCGACGGCGGTCAGCGTGCGGTAGGTGTCCTCGCTGAAATCCTCGTGGCCCGGCGTGTCCAGGAGGTTGAACACCGCGCCGCCATATTCGAAATGCATCACCGAGGTGGTGACCGAGATGCCGCGCTGCTGCTCGATCTTCATCCAATCGGATCGAGCCCGCCTCGCCTCGCCGCGCGCCTTCACGGCGCCCGCAACATGGATGGCGCCGCCGAACAGCAGCAGCTTCTCGGTCAGCGTCGTCTTTCCGGCGTCGGGATGGGAGATGATGGCGAACGTCCGCCGCAGGCCGGCGGGATGACCGGCCAAGCTTGAGTCGGACGCAGGGGAAACGGCAGAATCGGGCACTTTTGGAAGCCTTTGAGGGTGCGTGGGGGTACCCGACGCATCCCCTCAGGTCAACCGTTCAGCGCCTCCCTAAGCAGCTCCAGCTCGAGCCACTCCGTCTCCGCAGCCTCCAGCTCGGCCTGCGCCACACCCAGGCGGGCGGTTTTGGTGGCGAAGGCCTTGGCGTCGCGGCGGTAGAGATCAGAGTCGGCCAACGCGGCGTTCAGCGCCGCCATCTCGGCCCGCAGCGCGTCCATCTTCTTCGGCAGTTCGAACAGTGCCCGCTCGCGCTTGAAGCCCAGCCGCTTGCCCTGGGTATTCTCGCGCGCCGCAGCCTTCGCCTTGCGCGGCGCGATGCTCACGGTCCCCGGCATGACGCGCGAGCCGCGCTGGCTCACGTAGTCGCTGTAGCCGCCGGCATATTCGATCGCCGTGCCGTCGCCTTCCAGCGCAATGGTCGAGGTCACGAGTCGGTCGAGGAAGTCGCGGTCGTGACTGACCAGCAGGACGGTGCCGTCATAGTCGCCCAGCGCATCCTGCAGGAGGTCGAGCGTGTCGGCGTCGAGGTCGTTGGTCGGCTCGTCGAGCACGATCATGTTGGAGGGCGCCGCCAGCGCCTTGGCCAGCAGCAGGCGGTTGCGCTCGCCGCCTGACAGTGTGCGCACCGGCTGGCGCGCCTGCTCGTCGCGGAACAGGTATTCGCGCAGATAGGTCATCACATGCGTCAGGTGCCCGCGCACCAGAACGTGGTCGTTGCGATCGGCCAGCGTCTCCCACGGCGTCTTGTCGGGATCGAGGTCGGCGCGACGCTGGTCGATCACCACCGGCAGCAGGCTGACGCCGAGCTTGACCGTACCGCTGTCGGGTTCGAGCTCGCCCATCAGCATCTTGAGCAATGTCGTCTTGCCGGCGCCGTTGGGGCCGATGAGCCCGATGCGATCCTTGCGGAAGATGCGCGTCGAGAAATCCTCGATGATCTTGCGCTCGCCAAAACTTTTGCTGATGTTGCGCGCGTTGACGACAAGTGCGCCCGACTGCTCGGCGACCCCGACCGAGATCGAGGCGCTGCCGACCGGGCCAATCTGCTGGCGGCGCTGCTTGCGCAGGTCGTTGAGGGCGCGCAGGCGGCCCTCGTTGCGGGTGCGCCGGGCGCGGATCGATTTGCCGGCCCACTCCGTCTCGCGCTCGATCAGACGGTCGAGCTTGTGGCGTTCCGTGGCCTCGCGTTCGACGATCTCGGCCGACCAGGCCTCGAACTCGCCATAGCCCTTGTCGAGGCGGCGGACGATGCCGCGGTCGAGCCACAGCACGGCGCGCGTCAGGTTGGTGAGAAACCGCCGGTCGTGGCTCACCAGCAGATAGGCGCCCCGCCAGGCCGAGAGCTTCTCTTCCAGCCATTCGATGGTGGTGAGATCGAGATGGTTGGTGGGCTCGTCGAGCAGCATGACAACGGGCTCGGCCACCAGGGCCCGGGCAAGTGCGGCACGGCGGGCCTCGCCGCCCGACAGATTGGCAGGCTCGCGGGCAGCATCGAGCTTCATGTCGTCGAGCAAGGCAGCGACGCGATAGTCGTCCGGTCCCAGGGAATCGGTGAGCGCCGACGACACGTACTCGCCGACGCTGGTGTAGCCCTTGAAATCGGGCTCCTGCGGCAAGGTCGCGATGGTGGCGCCGGGCTGGGCGAAGCGCGTGCCGCCGTCGAAGATCGGTTCGCCCGCCAGAATGCGCAGCAGAGTCGACTTGCCGGCGCCGTTGCGGCCGACCAGCGTCAGCCGCTCGCCCGGCGCGACGCTTAAGTCGACGCCGTCGAGAACCGTCTGGTCGCCGAGATGAAAGCGGATGCCCGTTAGCGCAAGGAGGGGTGGGTCGGCCATGAAGGCGGGTGTCATGGCGCAAGCTGTCCCGATGGGCAAGCACCACACGGGGCGGTATGGTCGTACATGCTGCGGGTTGTTGGGGAACCGAGGCGAATCGAACGAGCGATCAAGCGCCTGCAAAGCACGCTGAAAGGCGTGCCGGCGCGGGGCGTGCGGCTGACCTGGCGCGGCGGCGAACTGCGCACCACGATCCACTGGGCGCGCGACGACTCCTTCTGGTGGGCGGTCGAGCCACGCAGCGCCACCGCCCGCGCCGGGGCGCGTCACGCGCTGCTGCTGGGCCATGCGCCCAATGCCCCGACCAAGCGCGAAAGCATCACCTGCGAGATCAACCTGCCGCGCGTCGGCGCCGACCGGAAGGTGGCGGGCATCATCGCCGCCGACGAGGACGGCGCCTTCTACCTCGCCCATTCCGGCCGCATGGGCGGCGCGCGCACCGGCCAGCGCAAGGCGGGCTTCCGCGGCTTCCTGGCCGATGGCGTGTGGCGGCAGCTGCGCTGGCCCGACGGCAAGGAATCCGAGGCGTTGATCGTGGCGCCGCTCGACAGCCCGCGGCTGACCCGGCTGCTCGGCCTGTTCGTCGACGCGGTGCGGCGTTTCAAGGAAGGCGACCAGCCGGCCGCCCGCGCCACGATTTTCGCCGGGCCGACCATCGCCGAGCCGGTGGTCACCGACTCGGCCGCCGCCGCCTGCGACCGTCGTCTGGTCGGCGCTTCGCTTCACGAGGAACTCGGCAAGCGCGGCCTGTTCGGGGGCGCCGCCGACCTGTTCTCGCTGCGCGGCGAGCGCCCGCAACCGTATTTCGCGCTGGTGGCCGACGGCCAGCCGACCGAACTCGCCGTCGCCGTGGGATCGCTCACCCTATTGG